>NZ_JBEXMW010000027.1:0-181892 GCF_040610775.1 Nonomuraea sp. NPDC003709
AAGCTCGGCGCCGCCAGCGTGGACACCGGCGGGACGTCCACCTGGTTGTCCGGGTTGCCCATCTCCCCCTCGTCCTCCTTCGACGAGGACGTCGGGGTCGGCGTCGGAGTCGGAGCGGCCCAGGCCGTCGCGATCGGGCCGGTCGTGAGGCTGAAGAGCAGGGCGAGCCCGGCCGTAAGCACCCCTCTGGTTCTCATGCGGATACCTTTCTGCGCGCACCGGAGGGCCGATGCCCCGGACGGTGCGCGAAATCTTGACTGTTGACTTTGCGTAGCGCCCTTGCCGGTGATCAAGATTGGGAGCCCCGCGTACAAAGAACATCCAAAAGAGCTACAAAGGCCCTCCCACCTTGGACGCTTCGCCCAAGGGGGGTCCCGCACGAGGTCCGGCTCAGGAGAACGCGCGGTCATGGTGGTTGAACAGCCCGTAATCAAGGCCCTCGGGCCGTTGCATGTCCGGGGTGGCTGCGAACGGCCCTCCGATTGAGTAACCCTCGCGTCCCAGCGGTCCATGGGCGGATCTGCCGCCGGCTTTTGCCCGCCTGCTCGGGATTCCCGCCTATAGGCGCTGGATCGGGAAGAGGTCGTGGACGGGCGGCCCCGGCGCTACTACCGCGTCACCGACGACGGCGTCGCGGCGGTGCGAGCGGAGGCGGTCCGCCTGCAGCAAGCCGCGAACCTCGTCACCGGCCGGATCGCGGTGATGGGCACGTGAGCGGACGCCTCGAACGGTGCTACCGCCTCCTGCTGCGCCTGTATCCCGGCGACTATCGAGACAAGCGCAGCGAAGAGCTCATCGACACGCTCATGCTGACGTCTGGCCGGTTCCCCGTTCGCGAGATCGCGGCTCTCGTGGCCGGTGCGTTGACGGCGCGCGCGTTGCGGGCACGGGCGACCCGGGTGGACTCCATCGATCCGCGGCGGTGTGATCGTCGGCCTGGCCGTCCTGGCGATATGCCGGGCAAGGGTCTGGCCAAACGGTCTTGGGCCTGGCTGCTGATCCCCGCCTTCTGGGCGCTGGCGCCCGTATGCCCGTCGCAGCAGACGGGTGATTTGAGCGCATACGGCAACGGCGGAACGCGCCGCGGATCAAAAGCCGACAGAAATTATCCCGGCCTGCCACACCGTATTCAAAAGCCGTGACCGAGCCGCTCCGTTGCGTAATATTCCGGCCCCTGGCCACGGACTTCGCACGAATCATCGACCTGAACATAAGCCGCCGAGACCGGCTCGGTTAAGGGCGTTCCGGTCAACGTGATGTCCCTATATCCAGCATTATTGGGTGGGGGCGGAGGTCCGGTCTCCTTCGTCGTGTTCGAGCAGGATGCGGGCCTGTAAGGCCTGGTCAGCGGCCACTTCAAGCCGCAGCGGGATGAGCCGTACGGCCTTTTGCGCGCTCATCTCGCCCGGCTTCGCACCGATTCCGGTTCGAGTTGAGTGGCGACCGTGAGTGCTGTTACCTTCACACGGTGGACGACAGGCGTGCACGGGCGGAGATAATCGAGGACTTTGCGGCGACGCTGCGGGAGTTACGCAACGCGGTCGGCAACCCACCATTCCGTGAGATGTCCGGCCGGTCAGGGGCGATTTCTCACACGACGTTGCATGAAGCCACGAAGGGTAACCGGCTCCCGAGTTGGGAGACCACCGTCGAATTCGTCAAGGTGTGTAACGCGGACCCGGCCGCGTACCGCGAACTCTGGGAGAGAGCGAACCAGGCGGTCAGATCGACGAGCGCCGGGGATCCCGCGATCCGCGTGGACACCTCGGTGGACGGTCTGTCCGGTGGACTCGCAGTGTCCGCCACAGAGCTTCGTACCATGCAGGCGCCCCGGTTGGTCGGCGAGACCTCGGCATCCGTGCCTACGCCGCGGCCGCCGTCCGACGAGCTCGCGGGCAGCAT
Organism: Nonomuraea sp. NPDC003709; assembly: GCF_040610775.1. Lineage (NCBI taxonomy): Bacteria > Bacillati > Actinomycetota > Actinomycetes > Streptosporangiales > Streptosporangiaceae > Nonomuraea > Nonomuraea sp. NPDC003709. The sequence goes on from NZ_JBEXMW010000027.1 coordinate 1,903, forward strand.
CCAGCCTCTGCTCCCCGCGCCGAGGAGCAGAGGACGATTACGGCTGACCAGCGCGGCCGCGTTCGCAGCAGCGGCTGGCATCGTGGGGGCAGCGGTCCTCGTCGTGGTCGTCGTCAATCGCGGCTCCGAGCCCGAGGGAAACAGCCCGAACCCGACCGGCAGTCCATCGATCGCCGCGCTGTCCCCAGCCGATTGCCCGGTGCGTTCGACCAACCCGCCTTGGTCCCCGCCGTTGTACAAGGGCGATGCGGCCGCGTTCATCGAGGACGTCACGCTGGCCGACTGCACGCGCGTCGGTCCCGGCAAGACCATGACCAAGGTATGGCGGCTCAAGAACGCCGGGACCGTGCCGTGGAAGGGATATTCGCTGCGGCGCCTCGACCCCACGCAGCAGGCTGACCATTGCCAGACCATCTCCGACGTGCCGATCAAGGACACGCAACCTGGCGAGACGGTCGACATCCGGACCGACATCACCACGCCCAAGAAGCCAGGCTTGTGCTACGTGCGATTCAAGATGGTGGACGCTTCGGGAGCGGTCGTGTTCCCCGGAAGCCGGCCGATCAACTTCCAGATCATCGTCGACGGACTCTGATTCCCCGACGTGCGTGGCACGCCGGGGAACCGGAGTCGGACGGTCTCAGGGGAGTCAGGAGCCGAGAACGATCCCTGTGTAGTAGTTCTGGAGGATCCTGGAGTAGCTCCAGCCCGCTCTGGCCTTATCGCGAGAGCCGTACTGCGACATCCAGTCGCCGTCGACCCAATTTCCGCACGCCGTCGTCGTAGAGCAGTACTGGGCTCGGAAGATCTTCCCGCTGCGGGTCAGCCGGGTGCCCCAGGTCGCGTCCACCGCGGCGCTCGTCACCGCCTTCGCGGAGCCGGGCTTGTACACCTGACTCGACGTGTGGTCGTAGACGTCGAAGCACCGGCCGTCTGACGTCTTGCGGTTGGAGTGCAGCGCCCAGTACCAGCCGAAGTTCTTCACGGCCATCGCCCCGGCCTTGAGGGACTCGCTCGGCCAGCTCGACACCCACTCGTTGGGCAGGACGTTCTTGACGTAGGTCTTGAACTCCACCCGCTCCACGCGATCGAGGGACTTCCGGTACACGAGGATCGTCGTGGGCAGCTTGGTGTCCGTGCCGTCGGTCTTGCACCCGGTCGGCGTCGGCGTTGTGGAGCTCAGGAACTGGTGCGAGGCGTTCTGGTTCTTGAGGGTGGCGTTCAGGTTGCCCTTGGCGCCTGCGGCGAAGTCCTGGTAGGTGCCGGTGTGGCCGCTGTTGAAGTAGACGCGGACGGTTTTGCTGCTGCGGTTCCAGACGGAGGCGGCGGCGTTCTTGATGCATTTGCCCTTGCCGTCGCCGGGGCCCTTGAAGTCGTAGCAGGTGGGCTGGGTGGTGGCGTAGTCGTCGATCGATCCGGTGAAGTCGGAGAGCGATCCCTGGTTGTTGCTGTTGAAGTAGTAGCAGAATTCGCCGGTGTCACAGACGCCGTCGCGGTTCGCGGCCGAGGCGGGCGATGCGGTGGCGAGGACCGTCCCGCCGAGCGCCATCACGGCGGTCGCCGCGGCCGCGAGCCGCGAGATCAGCCGGACAGTTCGTAAAGGCACAGTGGTCTTCCTCATCTTGTCGGTGGCCGCGGAGCGTTATCGGACGGTGTAGCCCTGGGAGTTCCAGAACGAGGTCGGGTTCGGGTTCTCCAGGTGCGGGTCGCCGACGCTCTTGGCCGCACGCGTCTGCTGTCCAAGACGCATCTCGACGTGGGTGTGCGCGGATGAACGGCTCGACACCCCGTGCCACGACTCGGTGGCGATGACCTGGCCGCGGCTGACCTGCTGGCCCACGCGCAGGGAGGACGACGGAGCGGAGTGCAGGTAGATCACCGTCTTGTTCGTTGCGGCGTTGTAGACGGCGATCGTGGAAAGTCCCGCCCTGCCGGTGGAGCCGCGTACGACGTTGATGACCTTGCCGGCCACCAGGTTGTACACATTCGAGCCGATGCCGCGGGCGATGTCGATGCCTTCGTGCCGGCCGGAGGTGGAGGTGTAACCGTCGAAGCCGCAGGTGATCGTGGCGCTGGCCTTGTAGAGCGAGGTCGACATGTTGCTGCGCGACGGTGACGACGACGGGCTGAACTGGTGCGAGGCGTTCTGGTTCTTGAGGGTGGCGTTCAGGTTGCCCTTGGCGCCTGCGGCGAAGTCCTGGTAGGTGCCGGTGTGGCCGCTGTTGAAGTAGACGCGGACGGTTTTGCTGCTGCGGTTCCAGACGGAGGCGGCGGCGTTCTTGATGCATTTGCCCTTGCCCTCGCCGGGGCCCTTGAAGTCGTAGCAGGTGGGCTGGGTGGTGGCGTAGTCGTCGATCGATCCGGTGAAGTCGGAGAGCGATCCCTGGTTGTTGCTGTTGAAGTAGTAGCAGAATTCGCCGGTATCGCAGACGCCGTCGCGGTTCGCGGCCGAGGCGGGCGATGCGGTGGCGAGGACCGTCCCGCTGAGTGCCATCGCTGCGGTCGTCGCGGTGAGGATCCTGGCGAGCGTTCTCATGTGCTGTTCCTTTTCTATGTGCGGAGTCTGGGTTTCGGATGGAGGAGTCAGCGGCGCTGGTACTCCTCCCAGGTACGGATGGTCACCTTCGGGCCGTCGTCCGGCCCGCGGCCGGCGAGCCCGTTCAGGCCGAGGTAGTAGTCACCGATCTGGTGCTGGGCCTGGCCGGAGAGGCTGGTGTCGTTGATGGCGGTGGCGTGGATGTGCCACGGCCAGTCGTCCTGCTGGGGGTTACGCAGCCATGCGGCGAAGCCGACGAGGCGCAACGCGCGGACGGTCGCGGTGCGGGTGGCGGAGTTCATCCCCTTGACCGAGATGTCGACGACGCCCCCGCCGTCGTGGGTGCCCGCGGATGTGGGGTCGCCGCCGGGGTTGTACGAGCCCTGATCCAGCTTGAGGTCGCGGCCGAGCAGCCGCTTGGCCTCCGCCAGCATGTTTCGTGTGCGAGCGTTGATGACGAAACCGCCGGTGGACACCCGGGCGCCCGGGTCGATGACGTCGGTGACCTTGAAGCGGCCGGCACCGAGCTTGGTGAGCGACGTCTTGCCTGGCAGGCCGTTGGCGTCGAGACCACTGAGGCCGAGCGACTTCTGGTACTTCGCGTAGGCGGTGACCGTCGTGGAGCCGAAGTAGCCGTCCACCCACTTCGCGTCGAGAAAGCGTCCGTCACGCAGCGCCTGCTCGACGAGGAACACGCTGGCCTTGGCACCCGGAGTCAGCGTGCTGTCGGGCCGCCGCGGGTCGATCTGGGCCGCCTTGACGGTGGCTTCCATGTTCACGCTCGGAAGGGCCTCAGCGTCAGCCGTCTGTGTCGCCGCCGACGCCTCGTACACTCCCGTCAGCGAAGTGAACAGGACGGCCGCCATGAGGGCGGCGGCGCGTGAGGGCAGCTTCATCGTTACTCCTGGTTCAGGGGCTGGGGCGATTCCGGTCTGGCGGGATCCAACGTTCCGGTTCGCTCGCGTGTCCGGTAGAAGATCGGTGTTGTCAGCCTGTTCGACGGGCTTTTCCGTACGGGCGTACGCGCCGTTTGACAGGTGATCCGATGGCGAGAAAGGCCAGCTCAGGCCGGGTTGTAAGGCGGTACATGGGCTCACGTACGGCGAAGATCGTCTGAGGCGGCCACTTACGCGGGCGGCTCGGTTCCCGGACGCTCCGCGGGTCCCGTTGCCGCCCCGCCCAGAGCCTTCGGCCGCTCGGAGAAGTCCCCGGCCTGCCCGCTACCGCCGGTATTTGCTGGGCATAGGGTGGGCGCCATGGGGCTGCAATTCGTTCAGGTGAATTTCAAGGCTCGGGATGACTCGGCGCTCGGCCGGTTCTGGGCGGAGGCGCTCGGCTGGGGTGTTTCCAGCGAGGGACCCGGTGTGACCAACGTCGAGCCCGTTGGTTTCGTCTGGCCGGACCCCACCGCCGTCTGCGTCGATGTCGTCACCGTCCCGGACCCCGAATCGGTGAAGTACCGCGTGCACATCGATCTCGCCACCACCTCTGCTGCCCATCAGGCGGAGTTGGTCGCGCGCCTGAAGGAGCTCGGTGCGACGCCCGCCGATGTGGGCCAGGGTGACGTCCCGTGGACGGTGCTGGCCGACCCGGAGGGCAACGTGTTCTGCGTGCTGGAGCCTCGGGAGATCTACCGGGACACCGGGCCGATCGCCGCGGTGGTGGTCGACTGCGCGGACCCGCGGGCCATGGCCCGGTTCTGGGGCGAGGCGATGGACTGGACCGTGCACGAGGTGACCGACGATCAAGCGCGGTTACGCTCCGCCAAGGGTGTCGGGCCGTATCTTGAGTTCCTCCGCACAGCGCCCGGTGCGAAGACCGTGTGGAACCGCGTCCATCTCGACCTGCTGCCGTACCGCGGGGAGGATCAGGCGGCGGAGGTGACCCGGCTGCAGACCCTCGGCGCGACGCTCGCCGACGTCGGCCAGGGCGACGTCCCGTGGATCGTCCTCGCCGACCCGGAGGGCAACGAGTTCTGCGTCCTCCGTCCGGCGGCAGCCTGACGCGATACCTGTGTGTCGGAGAGCGGCAAGCGGCTCCACGTAATCGCGTCGGAGACCGGCCGGGCTCTCAGGGCGACACTCCGTAGCGGGTGGCGAGCGCGGTGGCCCGGTTACGCAGGGAGTCGCGCAACCACTGCGGGGACAGGGCTTCCGCGTTCGTGCTGAGCTGCCACAGCGCCCATTCGGCGTGTCTCGAATCTTGGAAGGCCACCTCCATCCGCAGCCAGCCGTCTGAGTCGGCCTCCTCGGCGCGAACGGCCAGTGCGGTGCCCAGCAGGTCCTCCCGTCGCGCCGGGTTCACCCGTAGCAGCACGGTGACCTGGTCGCCGCCGGTCCGAAACCGCGTGCTGCGTTCCTGCCAGGCCCGGTCCAGATCGACCCGGTCCGGTCGCTGCGCGGGTTCGGCGAGTTCCTGGGCGGCCAGGACCCGGGACAGCCGGTAGGTGCGGTCCTCGCCAGACCTCGTGGCCAACAGGTAGCCCTGGTCGCGTACGGTGACCAGGCCGATCGGGTCCACCGTGCGCCACTTCGGGCTCTGGTCCACGGCCGCGTAGTGGATGCGCAGCTTGTGTCCGGCGAGCACCGCGCGCCGGACCTCGGCCACCACGGTGTCAGGCACCTCCTCGGCGACCAGCCGACGCGAGAGGAGGTCGGTCTCCGGGTCGATGAGCAATCGCTCGGCCGCGCCGGCCGCGGTGTCCCGATAGCTTTCGGGCAGCGCGTCAACCACCTTGAGCATCGCCGAAGCGAGCGCCGAGCCGAGGCCGAACGCCTGCGCGCCGCGCCGCGATCCGGCGATCAGCAGCGCAAGGGCCTCGTCGTGGTTCAGTCCGGTGAGCTCGGTACGGAAACCGGGCAACAACGCGAAACCGCCGTGCCGGCCGCGTTCGGCGTAGACCGGGACACCGGCTGAGGACAGCGCCTCGATGTCGCGCAGCACGGTGCGGGTGGATACCTCCAGCTCGCGGGCCAGCGCGACCGCGGACAGCCGACCGTGCTGCCGCAGCAGCAGCACCAGCGAGACCAACCGGTCGGCACGCACACGGAAACATTACAAGCAATACACGACACAGGATGTCGTGATTTGTTGGGAGGCTCATCAGCGCGACCAAGAAGATGACGCGATCTACGTGCATAAATCGAATGGAGCTGATGTGGCAATGGAGCGAACGGCGGTCAACCCGTGGGCGTGGTCGGTGGAGATGGGCTACAACCAGGGTGAGATCGTCTCCGGGCACACCCGGACCCTGTACTGCTCCGGGCAGACCGCGATGAGCGGCGAAGGCAAGCCCCAGCATGCCGAGGACATGGCCGCGCAGCTGGCGCTGAGCCTCGACAACCTGGAGGCCGTGCTCGGCGAGGCCGGCATGTCCCTCGCGAACCTCGTCCGGCTCAACGTCTACACCACCGACGTCGATCGGCTCTTCGAGCACTACGGCGTGCTGGCGTCGCGGTTGGGCGCCGCCGGGGTGGCGCCGTCCACCACGATGCTCGGGGTGACGCGGCTGGCGATCCCCGACCTGATGGTCGAGCTTGAGGGGACCGCCGTCGCGTGATGGGCCTCGCCGCCTCCGGCAGGGCCGCACTGCCGGAGGCGGCACGAGCTGGTAGGCAGGTGGGTGATTTCCGGTGCTCAGAATGGTGACAATCGGCGTGTACGGCTTCGACGGCGATTCCTTCCTGCAACGACTGCGGCACGCGGACGTCCGCCTGCTGCTCGATGTACGCCAGCGCCGCGGTGTCCGCGGACCCGAGTACGCCTGGGCGAACTCGCTCCGGCTGCAGGCGGCCCTCGCGCATGCCGGGATCACCTACGAGCACCACCTTGAGCTCGCCCCGACCACCGAGTTACGCCGGTTCCAGTACGCCGAGGACGACCGCCAAGGGGTCGGCAAGCGCTCGCGCCGCGAGCTCGCCGCCGAGTACACCCGCCGCTACATCACCGAGATCCTCGACCGCGCCGACCTCACACCGATCGTGTCGGCGCTGCCGAGCAGCGGGACCGCGGCGCTGCTCTGTGTCGAGCGCGACGCCGAGGCCTGCCACCGCTCGTTGATCGCCCAGCGGCTGACCGAGCAGCACCGCGTCACGATCGAGCACCTGCGCCCGTTGTGACGCGTGCAGCGCAGGAGCGCCCGTACGATCATGACGCCGCGGAGTGGCTCACCTGCGCGGCTACGTCTCCGTCCGCGATCCACGCGCAGCCGCTGGCCGGGCTTCCGGCGAAGGCGATGACCGTGTCCAGCTGGTCACGGGTACGGGTCAACGCGGCGATCTGGGCATCGATGCGATCACGCTCGGCGGCCAGCCGGGCACGCGATTCGGGGGTGCTGACCTTGGCATCGACGCAGGGCAGCAGCTCGGCGATGGTCCGGCTGGACAGGCCGGCGGAGTAGAGCATCTGGATCAGGAGAACGCGGTCGGCCGCCGACTCGGGATAGTGTCGCTGCCCGGAGTCGCTCCGGCCCGCCTCCAGCAGTCCCTGCTCCTCGTAGTAACGCAAGGCCCGCACGCTGACGCCCGACCGCGCCGCCAACTCGCCGATACGCATCGTGACCTCCATCACAACACTTGCCTCTGACGTCAACGTCAGGTTTTAGCCTATCCGGTATGCAGATCAACGGAGCACATGTGCTGGTCACCGGCGCCAACCGGGGCCTGGGCCGGCAATTCGTCCTTTCCCTCCTCGACCGCGGCGCCGGCAAGGTGTACGCCACCGCCCGCCGTCCCGACCTCATCGACGTACCAGGAGTCATCCCGCTGCCCCTGGACATCACAGACCCGGCGTCGGTCGCCGCCGCGGCCGCCGCGGCATCGGACGTCAAGATCGTCATCAACAACGCGGGCATCTCCACCGGCGCGAACCTCGTCACCGGCGACCTCGACACGATCCGCCGCGAGATGGACACCCACTTCTACGGCACCCTCAACGTGATCCGCGCCTTCGCGCCCCAACTGGCCGACGGCGCGATCCTCAACGTCCTGTCGGCGATCTCGTGGCTCGCCTTCAACGGCGCGGGCGCCTACCACGCGGCCAAGGCCGCCGAGTGGGCGCTCACCAACAGCGTCCGCCTGGAGCTGGCCGACCAGCGCACTCTGGTGACGGGCCTGCACCTCGGCGCCGCGGACACCGACATGATGGCCTGGTACGACGGCGACAAGACCGCCCCCGAGACGATCGTCGCGGCAGCCCTCGACGGCATCGAGGCGCACCGGGCAGAGGTGCTCGCCGACGCCTGGAGCCACCAGGTGAAGGCGTGGCTGTCCGAGGACCCGAGCGTCATCTACCGGGAAGCCGCGGCCGCCCTCACGGCGTGACCTGTGGTGAGCTGATCCGCTCCAGCTCATGTCGGTAGGCGTCGAGGACGAGGCCGTGAAAATGGTGGACCGCGTGCTCGGACAACCCGGACTCCTGGGGGTTATAGACGATCTTCCCCTGGGTGAAGGCAGGAGTGCGCATCCCGCGCTGGACGCTCTCCACCAAGGCGATGTCCTCCACCTGGAGAACCTCGTCGATGTAGCGGATGCTGTCCAGCTCGGCCTCGTTCGGCTCCGCGGTCTCCAGGTAGAAGTCCCAGATCTCGCGAGTGCGTTCCGGGCCGTCGGGGACGATCTGCAGCACCATGAAGTTTCCGCGGCCGGGATAGCGCAGCAGGCAGGTGTTGGGCCACAGCCACCAGACCGCGTGCTCGGTGACGGTCGCCCCCGACACGTCGTAGGCGGTGTTCTCCGCTTTCCCCGCCTGGGCCATATGGCTGGAGTAGATCCCGTACGTGGTGACCTTGTAGGTGCTCATGTCGACCAGGGACACAAAGTCCTTGTGGGCAACGTGGCAGTGGTAGCACTCCAGGAAGTTGTCGACGACGTTCTTCCAGTTGGAGGCGATGTCGTACGTGAGCCGGCGGGCGAGGGTCAGCTTGGCCACGTCCGGCGCCCGCGCTTCGATCTCCGCCTCCAGCCCTCCGGCCTGCTCCGGCAGCGGGGTCGCCCCGGGGCCGAGGTTGACGTAGACCATGCCGCCGAACTCGGCAACCTGGATCTGATCCAGGCACACCGCAGAGGGGTCGAAGCCCGGCATGGCACCAGTGTTGCGTGCTCGCCTCAGCCGGCCCGTCAGCTCGAAGTTCCAGGCGTGGTACGGGCACACGATGCTGCGCCGGACACCGGAACCGGACAGTAGCTCGTGCGCCCGGTGCTTGCACACGTTGTAGAACGCCCGCAGCGTGCCGGCCTCGTCCCGGACGGCGACGATCGGCATGCCGGCCACCGTGCCCGTCACGTAGCTGCCTGCCTCCCGCAGCTTCTCCACATGGCACAGCCACTGCCACGTACGCGCGAAGATCGCCCGCTGGTCGACGTCGAACCACTTCACATCGGTGTAGGCGTCGGCATGCAAGGACATCGACAGTGCGGGATCCGGGTCGTATCCGGCCGAAATATGGTCGATTTCGGGGGCTGAGTCCGGGGTCACCGTACCTCCAATGCAGGCACCAAATGAGAGCCTAATGACCCTTCCGATGAGGATTCAAGGCTCCCAGCCCCGCAACGCCGACATCGTCGCGCCGGTCACGTATGCGGCCTCATTGCGGGCCGACGGAGCCGACAACAGCCACCCGATCACGGCGAGCGGCCGGGGACACCTAACAAGATCGCGCCTCCAGGAGCGGCAGGCCCGCCGCGTACCGGCGGAAGAAACCGGCGGTCGGGGTGCCCGCCGTCGCGACGACGTCCGGGGTGCCCTCCGCGATCACCGCACCTCCGTTCGGGCCGGCCCCCGGCCCCAGGTCGATCACCCAGTCCGCGGACGCGGCCACGGGGATGTCATGCTCGGCCACGACGACGGTGTTGCCCGAGTCGAGCAGCACATCGAGCGCGTCCACCACCCGCTGGATGTCAGACGGGTGCAGGCCCGAGACGGGCTCGTCGAGAACGACGAGGCCGGCCCTGCGGCTCGCCGCACCGCGTTGGATCGCGGACGCCAGCTTCAGCCGCTGCGCCTCGCCGCCGGACAGCTCCGTGGCACTCTGGCCGAGTTGGAGATAGCCAAGCCCGACCTGGTTCAAGGCTCGCAGGGTCTCCGCGAGCTGCCGGGGCTCGGAGAACTGCTCCACGGCCTCGGCAACGGTCAGCTCCAGCACCTGATCGATGGCCAGCCCCTGATACCTGATGTCCAGAGCCTCCGGCTTGTAGCGCCGGCCCTCGCACGCGTCGCAGACCACCCACACATCCGGCAGGAAGTGCATGTCAACCAGCTTGCGGCCGTAACCGGTGCAGATCTCGCAGCGGCCACCACCCGCGGTGTTGAAGCTGAACCAGGAGGCATCGACCCCGCGCCCGCGCGCCGCACCGGTTTCGGCGAACAGCCTGCGGACGATGTCGAACGCCTTGCTGTAGGTAGCCGGGTTGGACCGCGGCGTCCGCCCGAGCGGCTCCTGATCGACGACGGCGACCCAGCCGAACCCCGCGAGGCCGGTCACCTCCCGCACCATGTCGGTCGCCGTCCCGTTCAGGGCGGCCTCCACGCTCGTCCCGAGCGCGCCGAGCAGGCTGCTCTTGCCGCTGCCGCTCACCCCGGTCAGGCAGGTGAGCCGACCGGCGGGGAAACGTACCAGGTCCGCGGCCACGTTCTGCGCACGCAGGCCGTGCAGCTCCACCCAGCCGGTGTCATCCCCGACCGGGCGGCGGGTCCGGCGCAGCCGCGGCCCCTCGCCGGCCAGATAGCGGCCGGTCAGCGACGTCGGGTGGGCGGCCGCGTCGGCGGGCGGCCCCGACACCAGGACCTCACCGCCGAGGCGGCCCGCGCCGGGCCCCATGTCGATCACCCAGTCGGCCCGGGCGATCAGCTCAGGGTCGTGCTCGACCAGGAGCACCGTGTTGCCGGCCGCGCGCAGCTCCAGGGCGATGTCGAGCAGGTGGGCCTTGTCCGCCGGATGCAGCCCGGTTCCGGGCTCGTCCAGGACGAAGATGATGCCGCTCAACTCGGTGCTGAGCTGCGCGGCGAGCCGGGTCCGCTGCAACTCACCCCCGGACAGCGTCGCCGCGCTCCGGGACAGCTGGAGATGGGCGAGGCCGAGCCGGTCAAGGATCGCGAGCCTGCGGCCCAGGTCCTGCAGCAGCGGCTCACCCACCTCGCGCTGCCGGGCGTCCAGGTCGCCGGCCACCCGCTTCGTCCAGCCGCGCACCTCCCGTACTTCCACCTCGAGCAGGTCGGGGAAGGCCAGCCCGCCGAGCCGCACGGACCGGGCCACCTGGTCGTACCCGCTGCCTCCGCAGGTGCCACACGGCTGCTTGCGCATGTACGGCAGGTAGCGCTGCTTGGCGCTGGAGGTCTGGGCGTTCACGAACACCCGCTCCACCTCGGCGAGCGCGCCCCGCAGCGGCTGGCTCGAGGTGTAGGTGACCGAGACCGTCTCCTTTTTGCTGGTCATGTCGACGGTCGCCTCGACCTTCTCGTCACCCGTGCCGTACAGCACACAGCGGCGGAACTCCTCAGGCAGCGACCGCCACGGCCGGCCGAGGTCCACGCCGCGTTTCTCGGCGAGCGCCGGTACGAACGCGTGCTCCCCCGACCGCCACTTCGCGTACCACGGCGAGGCCCCCTCGAAGAGCGGAAGCTCCGGGTGGGTGATGACCAGGTCCTCCTGCGCCTGCCAGCGCCCGCCCACGCCGTGGCAGTCCGCACAGCTCCCTTCCGGCGTGTTGCGGTCGAAGTGAGCGGTCGTCAGTTGCCCGTCTCCACTCTCCGCCGCCGGGTCGGCGCCGATTCCCGGAAGGCGCGAGTACAGCAGCCCCAGGTGCCCGTCGATGCCGGTGATCGTCGCGACCGTGGAGCGGGGGTTGCGGTTCAGGCGGCGCTGGTCGACCGCGAGCGTCGCGCCGAGTCCCAGGATGCGGTCGACCTTCGGCCGGTTGCGCTGGGTGATGTACTGGCGTACGAACGGCGAAAGCCCTTCCAGATACCGCAGTTGCGCCTCGTTGTGCAGGGTGTCGACGGCCAGCGAGGTCTTGCCGCTGCCGCTCACTCCGGTGAAGGCGACAAGCTGCCCTTTGGGGATGCTCACCGACACGTCCCGCAGATTGTTGGTACGGGCCCTCACCACCTCGATGGTCTCGACATCCCGTACGAATGCGGTCAACCTTCGTCCCCTTCGTGCAACGCCGCAGTGAGCTTGGCGATGTCGGGGGCGTAGGCGGTCATCCAGTGCGGATGCAGCCGGTAGTAGACCACGTCGTTGTCCCAGTCGAAGGCGTCGTCGCCGTAGAAGTCCTTGAAGTACGCGAGCAGGTCCGGCCAGTCCTCGGCCGGCTCGCCGTTCTGGGGGTTGAGGATCTCCACCGTGCCGTGCGTGAACACGCCCAGGTCCTCCCCGCGCATGTGCGCGACGCTGACGGCGGGGCGGGCGGCCAGGTGGCGGGCCTTGGCGGCGCCGGGCGCCGTGCCGAAGTGCCACTTGCCGTGCAGGAAATGCCCGTCCGCGCCACTGATTCGCGGCTCGCCCTTGGCCGTCACGGTGGACAGGGCAAGGGTGCACATGCCGGTGAGGATCCCGGTGAGTTGCTCTGCGGTCAGTGTCCTCTCGGTGCTGATGATCGAACGGAGGTGCGAGGTGGAGCGGGAGAGGGAGGCGTCCAGGAGGGCCTGGAGCCTTTCGAGATCTTCTGGCGTTTCGCGCATCGAGGTCCTGTCTATCCGTGGGGCCGGTCCACATCTGCCGACCGGTGACACGATCCTCGACCAAAAACCCGACACCTTCTGTCGCATTTTCCGGCGTTCTGCGGACGCCATGTCATCCAGGTGTGCGGAGCAGCCGGACGGCGTCGGCGATGACCACGCCGTTCGCGTTGTTGCTCAGCTCGACCCTGCCCACCCCCTCGCTGATGCGGTACGTGCCGAGCGAGACCCAGGAACCGCCGCGCGCCTCCGTCGCTCCGCTCCTGCGCTGATCGACGCGTACGAGCGTTGTGCCACCGGCGTGACGGACCGTGAAGGGCGCGTTGCCGGCGCGGTTCTCGTGCGCGGTGTACGAGACCTGGACCTCGTAGTCGCCGGTGAGCGGGACCACGGGCCGCCACCGGACGACGTGGCCGCCCGTGCCGGCGGGGGCGTAGTGGTAGTTGCCGCCCCGGTAGCCGGGCACGCTCGAGCTGGCAGACCAGGTGCCGCTGATGATTTCGTAGCCGAGTTCGTCGTTGTCGACCACCACCTCTTCCCGTACGTCGGGTTGGGAAGGCGCGTCGATCAGGCTCAGCGTGTCCAGCGAGACCAGCCTGCCGCCGCCGCGGCCCACCCCGGAAGCGGTGAACCGGATCTTGTGCGAGCCGGCCGTCAGATCGAGGCTGCCGAGTTGCGCGACGTCGTGGCCGTCAGCCCGGTCGGCGGTGGTGTCCACCAGCGCGGCCCGGGGTTTGACGCCGTCGACCGAGACGGTGACCAGACCTCCGTCAGCGGTACGGAAGTAGCGCAGCAGCAGCTCATAGGTTCCCGGTGCCGGGACGTTCAGGGTGTATTCGAAGTACGTGCCGGTCTGGGAAGTGGTGAACGCCACCCGTTTCCCGCCGCGGGCCATGGGGTCCTGGACGACGGACATGGTGCCGCCGGACGTGGCGGCGCCGGTGGTGAGGTCGATGAGACGTTCGGTGTAGCCGGGGCCGTCGGGCAGGCTGTCGCGGCCGCCGCTCAGCCATTCGAGCGAGAACCGGCTCATGACCACGCGGCGGGGGAAGCTCGGGTCGTCGCCGTCACGGCCGTAGAGGAGCAGGATCCTGCCGTCGGAGAGCCGGCCGAGCTCGGAGTAGTACGACCGGCCCTCGTTGATCACCCGGCTGTAGCGGAAGGAGTGCGCGTCGTCGTAGCTGATCGACACGGTCAGGTTGGTACGAACGGGGGAGTCGGGGCGGCTGAACAGCACCCGGCTCACTTCGGACGTGCCCGGCCCGCCCGTGTAGCGCAGCAGGCTGGCGTCCACGGCGTTGAACGTGCCGGTGGCCCCGTCGAGCTGCGGCGGCGACCAGCTGAGCCCACGATCGGCGCTGACCGACACGATCCGCTGCCGGTTGCCGCCCGCCGCCGCCCGGCCGTTGATCAGCACCGTGCCGTCGGACCTCTGGATCAGCCTGGCCTCGTTGATGGGATAGTCGGCGGAGACCGGCACCTCCCCGGTGGCGCGCCAGGTCCGGCCGTGGTCGTCGCTGTAGATCGACGCCACGCCGTAGCGGCGTTCGGCGACGGTGTTGCCGGTGACCTCACGGCGGTGGGCGCAGTTGAGCAGCAGCCGGCCGTTGTCCAGCTGGATGCCGTGTCCGGGGCCGGGGCCGTGCAGCGTCCATTCGTAGGGGAACTGGCTGAACAGGCCTGACATATCGCGCGGCGCGCTCCAGGTGAGACCGCCGTCTGCGCTGGAGATCATGAAGAGGTCGCCCTTGTCGCCGGAGCAACCGGTGTTCTCCGGCAGCCGGGTGGAGAGCATGTAGAACAGGAAGATGCCGCCGGTGAGCCGGTCGACCACGAAGGTCGGGTTCCCCCACGACTGGCCTCCGACCGAGGCGACCAGCGTTCGGGTCGGCTGCCAGGTGTCGCCGCCGTCGGGGCTACGGCGTACGAGCAGGTCTCGGGGGCCCGCGTCGCACACCTCGTGGCGGCCTTCCGTGACGACCAGGATGGTGTCGTCCGGCAGCACGGCCAGCCCGTGGACGTGGTAGCTCTCCAGCGGATCCACGGTGTTGTCCCACAGCGTCGTCTCGTCGAAGGCCGTGCTGTCGGACAGTGCCGCCCGCCGTCTGGACGTCGTCGCGTCCGCGGACAAGGCGGGACCGAGTGCGACGGTCAAGGAGGCCGCGGCGACTCCGAGGCCGAAGGCTCTGCGCCCGATGAGGGGGCGATGGGGATCTGGCTGTGGCATGTGCTGCCTCCGGAGTGGGGGGTGGGGGCCGGCGATCCGTCACGAGCAGGTACGGGGGCGGGAGCCTGAGGTTCGCCGCGCGTCCGCGGAGATCATCTCACCGGAGGGATGAGATGACGATCACAACGGCGCTGCCGACGAGCATGGTGTCGGCTGCTGCTGATCAGGTGACGGGGGCCACGTCCCAGACAGGACGCAGCACCACGGCGACCTGCGGGGCCTGCCGGACTCCGGCGCGGTAGACAGGCGTCCATGCCTCCCGGTTTCCGAGGTCGGGGCCGAACGCCGCCAACGCCTCGGCATCCGGGCCGATGCGCACGTCCCGAGGGTCGCTCGCCGGGAAACGGTCGGCCATCGGCTCGATGAGAACGCGGGTCACGGCGGTGGCGGCGAGGTCGGCGTTCACGCCGTCGCGCAGAGCGCCGTCCATGTAGCGGCGGCCTTTGACGGTGATCGGAGCGACCGTTCCGGGAAACGCGGAGCTCGACGCTGCGGCCTCGACCAGGGTCGCCTCGCCGTCGCGGTCCCATACCTTCGGTTCGCCGGTCTCGGCATCCACTGCGGTGATCAGCAAGGGGCGATCGGGCCACTTCTCGGTCTCGACCAGGGAGGAAATCCCGGTCAGGTGTCCGTCTTCGGACGGGGCCTCGGCAGCGAGCGCGATGCGCCCGGCTCGACGGCGTCTGTCATCCGGTTCCAGGGTCGGGTCCACCAGCGTGGCGAAAGCCTGTGACATCGCGGCCAGGTCCGGTGGCCCGGAACGTCCGGCGCCCGTGGACGGCAGCGTCTCCACATCGGCCAGGGCCCGGCCGGTGGTGAGCATGGCCGCGACGATCGCGCCGGCAGAGGTGCCCACGATGAGGTCGGCCTCGGCGAGGTCGATGCCCTCGCGGCGCAGCCCTGCGGCGAGGCCCGACAGCCACGCCGTGCCGACAAGTCCGCCGGCACCGAGGACCAGCGCTTTTCCGTACTGAGGGGAGGTCATGCCGTCATCGTGTCCCCTCAACCTTGCTTGAGGTCAACGCGCCAGGCGGCTCCGGTGGCGCCGACCCTGTACCGCGTTCAAACGGCCGGCAGACTCCCTTCGATCACCCTTCTGCGCGCTCAGGCGTGAGATCGCGGTCGGCCAGCAGGCTGACGGCGACGGTGTTGCCCAAATGGGCGTGGGCGCGGAGCACGGTGACGGCCTCCTCCTCCCGCCCCAGCATCGTCAGGAGATGGCTGAGCAACGGCAGGACGGCATACGCTTCGACGGATTGAACCGCTGGGACAGCGTGGTGCAGGAGCAGGGTGACCGCATCCTCCAACCGCCCCTGTCGGGCAAGCAGCCGGGCGAGGCTGTGGGCCGCGTGCGGGTCGCCTGCCGTGGCGCGGGCCCGCAGTTCTTCCACGCGCCCCTGTTCGGCCAGCAGTCGGGCCAGCCGGTCGCCGGCGGCCCAGTCGCCCTGGTCGGCGTGGGGGCGCAGCAGGGTGATGGCGTCCTCCACGCAGCTCTGCAGGGCGAGCCGGAAGGCGGCGTCGGGGTCGCCTGCTGTGGCGCGGGCCTGCAGTTCTGCTACGCGTCCCTGTTCGGCGAGCAGTTTGGCCAGTTGGTTGCCGGCGGCCCGGTCGCCTTGGTCGGCACGGACGCGCAGCTCTTCAGTCCGGCCCTGCTGAGCCAGCAGCTCGGCCATCATGAGAGTCCAGTTGTCGTCCTGATCGGGGTGGGCGTTGAGGAGGTCGATGGCCTCCCGAGCGCCATCATGGCGGGCGAGGAGCCGAGCCAGCTGCGGGGCGGAGCCTCGGTCCGTGTGGGGACGGAGTACGGTGATGGCCTCCTCGATCCGGCCCTGTCGTTCCAGCAGGTAGGCCAGTATCGCGACGGCATGCCCGTCGCCCGCGTCGGCACGGGTGCGCAGTTCCTCGACGCGGTCGTGCTTGGCCAGCAAGTCGGCCAGTTTCAGGCCGGCCGACGCGGCGGTGCCGGAGGCGTCGTGGTCGGCCCAGGCGCCGAGCATGGTGATGGCCTCATCAAGCCGGTCCTCTTCGACCAGCCGGTCGGCGATGCGTCCAAGGGCGCCCGCGTCACCTTGGCGGGCGCAGGCATGCAGGTGCTGGGTGTACGGGGTGGCGGCGAGGTGGTGTTGAAGCAAGGCGTGGCGAAATTGCCAGGCAGTTCCAGATTGGCGCAATGTTTGGCGTTGGTGCTGGTCTTCGAGGAATGTCCACAGTCTCCAGGGGAGCCGGCCCTTGGCGGCAAGACGAAGATGGGTGATCTTGTAATCGATCCAGGTCCACAGGCCCGCACCGCAGGCTGCGACCCATCCGTAGACGGCGGCCGCCGTGACGGCGGGGATCCAGCGGGTTGATGCTGGGGCGAGCACTGCGACAGAGGCGGCGAACACCAATGCGCCAGTGATGCCGTGCTGGGCGGCGGCGATGGCGGTGGCGTGGTGATTGGCGTTCAGCGTGGCGCGTGGAGTGGTGCCCCGAGGCCGGGTCCTGGAGGGCAGGGTGGGCATGACCAACGCGAGCAGCGCGGTGACCAGGGCACCGGCCGCTCCGATCAGCGGATTGCCGAGAATGACCCCGGTCAGCAGCCCCGGCGCGATACCGAATCCGGCCCGCAGCGCCAGGACCCGGCGACGATGCTCGCGAGCCAGCGAGTAGGAGGTGGGGGTGTACGGCGGGTAAGCGTGGGGCCACAGCGGCCGCAGCAGGCCCGCCGCCGCGGTCAAGGCCGCGGCGGCCACGGTGAGCGCTGCTGCGCCCCCCGGCACGGGCCCGGCCGCGGCACCGACACCGGCACCCACGCCGACTGCGACAGCCAGCACCGCGCGGGCCCTGATCACCTCCGCATTGAAGGTGAAGAGGTCGGGGGACAATTGCCACCACACCAGTTCCGTCCTGCCCACCAGCTGCAGGTGCAGGGCCAGGCAGCCGAGCCAGCGCTGGGCGGCGGCGGGACTGTAGCGGCGCACCGGCCGGCCTTCGGGCGGCATCGGCCGGTCGGGGTCATGAACGCTGGTCACGAACGTGTCCAGAAGCGTCGCGGCGATGGCGTCCTGGCTGTCGAGGCGCGTCAAGGCGATGGGGTCGGTGTTCGAGGGCCTGTAGGCGGTACGGGCCAGTGAGACCATCAACGGCGTGGACAACACCCGCGCCAGCGGGCCCTCGCTGTCGTGGCGGAGGTGGGTGAAAACCGGTTCCCAGCGGTGCCGGAACGGCTCGGGGTGGGACAGGAACGCGATCGCCTGTTCCACATCGACCGGCATGATCTCCACGACCGCGGCCCGGGAGATGATCGAACGACTGGCGTCCACGGCTCGCTGGTATTCGCGGGCCCGGCAGGTCACCACGAGCGGCCGTCCTGTCGCGGCGAACTCGTCCAGCCTCCGCAGCGCCCGCTCCTGCGACTCGGCCGGGAGCTCGTCCAGTCCATCCAGCACCAGCAGTATCCGGCCTTCGCTCATCAGCAGCTCCGCCACGCAGCGGCCCTCCGACAAACCGGCCGGCATTGGATAATCCTCAGCCATCCGCCGAGCCGCGAACCGGCGTACCGACTCGTCCTGCGGGTTCCAGGAAGTGATCGACAGGAGCACCGGCACCGGGTCGTCCCCCACTGACCGCTCGATCAGCCCGAGGGTGAGCAGCATCGCCAGGACGCTCTTGCCCGCGCCCGCCTCTCCGAGCACCACCAACTGCCGATGGGGCAGCTCGCAGAACTTCTCGACGACCTGCGTGACGTCGCCTTCCAACGGCCTGTCCTGCCACGTGGTCTCCGGCTCGTCCAGCACCACCTGACGCGTCTCGGCGACCTGCCGATCGGTCGAGGACCACCGCACCCGCAACGGCACCGGCTGCCGAACGCCCCGCAGCACCGTCTCGTGCTCCCACTGCTCCCGGACCATCCGCCGCAAACCCGCCGCAGCGCTGCGCATCGCCGCCTCCCGGCTCTGCGGCACAGCGCGCGACTGCACGATCTGCGACGCGGTGGCGACCATGACCAGCACGCCGGTCAACACCCACGTGGCCGGGGTCCACCACCAAGCCTTCACCTCAACGGTGCCGGTCGCCAGATTCCCCACCAGCCCGATCCCGACCGGTACCACCGCGAGCGCGACCGGCGACACCACCCAGCGGCCCCGACCTCCACTGCCCATGTTGCCAGCATCGCTACCAGGCGTCACCAACACAACACCCAGCGGAAAACCGCGGTCCGAAGGGTCAGGAGATCTCCGCGATCAGATCCCCTTCATCCAGGACGTCGCCTTCGCTGACGGGCAGCGCGGTGACGACGCCGGACGTCTCGGCCTCGACAGGGATCTCCATCTTCATGGATTCGAGGATCACCAGCGTGTCGCCGGCGGCGACGCTGTCGCCCGTGGAGACGAGCACCTTCCAGACGTTGGCCGCCATGTCGGACGTGATCTGCCGGCCCATCTCAGCTTCCTTTCCTTGGGGTGGCCCGCATCCGCGCGACCAGCGCGGTGCTGTACGAGCCGTCGGCGAACTCGGGCTCGTCGAGGAGTTCGGTGAAGAAGGGCAGGTTCTGCTTCGGTCCCGCGATCGTGAAGGCGGCCAGCGCCTCTCGTGCCCTGGCGATCGCGTCCTCCCGGGTGCTCGCGTGCACGACCAGCTTGGCCATGAGGGAGTCGTACGCGGGGGTGACCCGATTGCCCTGCCGGTAGGCGGCGTCGACGCGGATGCCGTCGCCGGACGGCTCGTTCCAGGCGTTGATCGTCCCCGGGCCGGGCAGGAACCGCACCGGATCCTCGGCGTTCACGCGGAACTCGATGGCGTGCCCGCGCGGGCGCAGCGCGGTGAGGTCCGCTGACGGCGGCTCGCCCGCCGCGACGCGAAGCTGTTCCTCGACCAGGTCGACGCCCCACACCGCCTCGGTGACCGGGTGCTCGACCTGCAGTCGCGTGTTCATCTCCAGGAAGACGAACCCCTGGGCGCCCGGTTCGCCGTACACCAGGCACTCGACGGTGCCCGCGTTGCGGTAACCGACGGCCTTGCCCACCTGCACGGCCGCGGTGCGCATCTGCTCGCGCAGGTCCGGGTCGAGGCAGGGGGACGGGCTCTCCTCGACGAGCTTCTGGTTGCGCCGTTGCACCGAGCAGTTGCGCTCGCCGAGGGCGATGACGTCACCGTCGGCGAGACCCAGGATCTGCACCTCGATGTGCCGTGCGCCGGCGTAGTAGCGCTCCAGCAGGATCGCCGGATCGCCGAACAACCGCTCGGCGAATCCGGACACGGCCGCGTACTGCTTGCGCAGGTCGTCCTCATCGTGGGCGACGGCCATGCCCATGCCGCCGCCGCCCGCCGCGGCCTTGACCATCAGGGGGTAGCCGATGGCCGCCGCGGCGTCGAGCGCGGCGGCCTCGCCCGCCACCGGCTCCGGGGTGCCGGGCGCGACCGGGACCCCGGCGGCGGCGACCGCGTTCCGGGCGTTGATCTTGTCGCCCATCAGCTCGATGACGTCCGGCGCGGGACCGACCCAGACCAGCCCCGCCTCCTGGACGGCACGGGCGAAGCCGGCGTTCTCCGACAGGAAGCCGTAGCCGGGATGAATGGCCTCGGCTCCGGTACGGCGGGCTGCCGCCAGCACCTTTTCGGCGTTGCGGTAGGACTCGGCGGGAGCCGCGGGGCCGAGCTCCACCGCCTCGTCGGCCTCGCGGACGAACGGCAGGTCGGCGTCGGCGTCGCTGTACACCGCGATGGTGCGCAGGCCGAGCCGCCGCGCCGTGCGGATGATCCTCCGGGCGATCTCGCCGCGGTTGGCGACCAGCAGAGACTCCATCACCGGCGGCCTCCCTCCACTGAGCTGCCGAGCAGCACGGCCAGCGGGGCCAGCTCGATCCCGTGGCCGGTCAGCGCCCTGTGCACCGCCTCGGCGATCTCCGGGCCGTTCGGCGCGTCACCGTGCAGGCACAGGGACACCGCGTCCACGTCGAGTTCGGTGCCGTCGTCGGCGGCGACCTTGCGCTCCAGCACCATGCGGACCGCGCGGCCGGCGACCAGCTCGGGGTCCCACGCCTTCTTGACCGGCTCGATGACGAGCTTCCCCGTACGGTCGTAGTGCAGGTCGGGGAACGCCTCCACGACCAGCCGCACCCCTTCGGCGGCCACGGCGTCCGCCGTGGCGGAGGTGAGCAGCATCAGCGGCAGCGACGCGTCCACCTTGGCCACCGCCCGGGCGATCGCGGTCGCGACGGCGGCGTCCTCCGAGGCCATCACGTACAGCGCGCCGTGCGGTTTGACGTGCGCCAGCCGGCCGCCGGCGGCCCGCACGAACGCCTGCAGAGCGCCGAGCTGGTAGAGGCAGTAGTCCTCCAGGTCCTCGGCCGGGATCACCATGCGGCGGCGGCCGAAGCCCATCAGGTCGGGGAAGGCCAGGTGCGCGCCGATGGCCAGCCCCTGCCGCACCGCGGCGTCCACTGTGCGCTTGATCGTCGGCGGGTCGCCCGCGTGGTAGCCGGTGGCGATGTTGACCGAGGTCAGGTACGGCATCATGCCGAGGTCGTCGCCGAGGCTCCAGCGGCCGAAGCTCTCGCCCATGTCGCAGTTGAGGTCCACGCGCGGCATCACAGCTCCTCGTAGTGATGGGGGTCGGTCGTGTAGTCGACGCGGGCGGCGAGCGCCAGCGCCTCGTCCAGCGACACCTCCCGGAAGCGGATCAGGTCGCGGCCGGGACGGAGCTGGCCGACCTTCCACAGCCCGGCCTGGACGACGGTGGCGATCACGGTGAAGCCGCCCGCGGTCGGGCCGTCGGGCCCGAGGATGACAGGCACGTCCCCGTTGGTGTTGATGCCGCCGATCGGGTAGCTCCCGTCCAGCACGTTGGACGGGTGCCCGCCCGCGACCCCGCCGGACGGCCTGGCCCACTGGAAGCGATGCGACTCCAGCCGGGTGCCGACGCGGTTGGAGTTGAGGTCGACCTTCCACTCCCGGCCGACCAGATCCTTCCAGTCCTGCTCGGTGAGGAAGTCGGGGTCCGCGTGCGGGCCGCGCATCACCTCCACCTCCCAGACGTTGGCCAGCGCGGGCCGCAGCGACGCCGGCACACGTAGCCGCGGTGGCGGCGCGCCTACCGCCCGCGCCCGCAGGACGTCGCCCTTCACCAGAGCCCGGCCCTCGACGCCGCCGATGCCGCCCATGGTGTACGTCGCCCGCGACCCCATCACCATCGGGACGTCGATGCCGCCCGCCACCGCCAGGTACAGCCGGAACCCCGGCCCCTTGACGATCGAGCAGGTGATCTCGTCCCCGGGCACCACCCGGACGGTCTCGCCCAGCGGCATGGGTGCGGAGTTCAGCCGGAGGCCCGAGCCCTCCGCTCCGGTGACGGCGACCCAGGTCTCGGCGAGTGCGCGCAACGCGAGCCGGCCCATCGGGATCTCCAGCGCGGGCGCCCCTGGTTCGTTGCCGACCAGCGCGTTGGCGATGCGGAAGGACAGGTGGTCCATCGGCCCGGAGGGGAAGAAGCCCTTGGACTGCAGGCCGCGGCGGCCGGGGTAGTCCTGGATCAGGGTCTGCAGCCCCGGCATGACGATGTCGAAGACCGCGTGCGTGTCGGTCATCACGGCACCTCCGTCCTGGCTGCGGCGGCCTCGCGGGCGGACCGCAGCGTGTCGGCCTCGGCGCGCACCTCGGCGGCGCGGGCGAGGTAGTCGGTGACCGAGAACTGGTCGTTCTCGATCACGTACTCGTAGCGGTTCTCCAGGACGTCCCTGCGGGCCGCCAGGAGTTGGTCCTCGCTGACGGGCTCGAAGCGCACCCGGTCGCCCGGCCGGATCAGGATCGGATCGTCGCGGAACACCTCGTGCCTGGCCAGGACGTCGTAGACGGGTACGGTCCGGCCGAACAGCTGGTAGCCGCCCGGCGCCTCCACCGGGTAGATCGCCACGCAGGGGCCCCCGATGCCGACCGCCCCCTCCGCCGTCCAGGTGCGGGTCGGGTTGTACTTCGGCACGGTGATGGCGTTGCGCGGATCGAGCGGGAACATGAACGGCAGGCCGGGGAAGAAGCCGGTGTACGCGTTCCACCACTCCGTGCCGATGACCGTCGCGTACAGGGCTTCCCTGCCGGGCAGGCCGTTGTACTCGACGATGTAGTCGATGTTGGAGTTGTCGCGGATGTTGGGCGCCTCCTGCCGGATGGTCGTCGCGTAGCGGCGGACCGCTTCGCGGCTCTCGGAGTCGTCGAACGCGATCGGCAGCGTGATCAACCGGCTGGGCAGGACGAGCGAGCGTACCGAGCGCTGCGCCCGGTGCGCCTCGTCGACCGCGTCGATGAGCGCCTTACGGTCGATGATCGCGGGCTCGTGGTGCAGCAGCAGCGAGCGGAAGCCCGGCGCGGCCTCCACCAGCCCCGGCACCGGATGCTCGGCGAGATGGGCCGTGACGGCGGTCACGAAGAAGTTCAGCTCCAGGTCGAGCGCCATCTCGCCGTACTCGACGAGGACGTGGCGGTCACCGGCGGCCCGGTAGACGATGGCCGGCCGGTCTCCTTCGGCCGGACGGCGGTTGATGATGGCGGTCATGGTTCCTCTCTCAGCGGCCGGCCGGCGCGGTGGCACCGGCCGGAGCGGTCGAGTCGGCGGCGCAGGCGGAGCAGACGGCGGCTCCTCCCGTGTTCGGGTCGCGGTCCATCTCCACGGCCACGTAGGACCGGTCGCAGGAGTGGCACCTGATGCGGGCCTCCCAGATGTCCTCGACCTCGTCTCGCGGGTCCTCCCCGGCAGGCCGTACGGCGCCGGGGGCGGTGACCAGGGCGGCGTAGTAGAGGCCCGCGGCGACGGCGACGGTGATCAACGGCGCGAGCTGGGCGAGCACGGGGCTGGCCGACTGCTCGGTGAGCACGATCCCGACGGCGGAGGCCGCGAGCCAGGCCCCGGCGCCCGCGGTCACCGGCTTGAGCCGCCGTGGCCTGAACTCGGGCAGGCCGTCACGGTCCGCGCCCCGCACCGCGATGTGCACCATCGCGATCGCGACCCACGCGGTCACGAAGACGCCCTGCCAGGCGAGCGCGCGCAGCAGGTAGCTCAGCACGTCGGTCAGCATGAACAGGTAGGCGAGCACGCCTGCCACGACGGTCCAGACGGCCCGCGGCAGCCTCAGCCGGAGCACCCGCGTGGCGAACGCGTCCAGGTTGGTGGAGGCGAGGTAGTAGTTGGCGGTGTTGATCCGCGTCTGGGAGACGAAGATCACCAGTACGCCGGCGAGGCCCAGCGACCTGATGAACGCGGTGACCACACCCGTCTCGGTGCCCGCGATGTCCCAGGCGCGCAGCAGATAGATGCCGATCAGGCCGTTGACGGCGAAGGTGAAGGCGTAGAAGACCCAGCCGAAGGTGACCGTGCCGTGGAATTTCTGGTCCTCCGCCCGGCCGAAGCGGGCGTAGTCCACGGTGTACATCATCATGATGTAGACACCCATGTAGATCAGGTACGCGGTGAGCCAGCCGGGCAGCGGGCCGCTCGGCGCCGCCGACTGGAGCCAGTCCTGCGGGTAGCCCCGCTGGACCGTCGCCGCGATCACCACGGCGACCAGGCCGACCACGTACAGCGGCAGCAGCACGCCGTTGAGCTTGTCCAGCCAGGTCCGCACGCCGCCGATGACCAGCGGCAGCGCGTACACCACGACCACGAGGTACCAGATCTCGATGGCGCCGCCGAAGTACTGCTGGAAGGCCACGGCGACGATCGAGCCCTCGAACACCGCGTAGTACAGCGCGGTCGCGGCGAAGATGAGCGGTGCGAGTGCCGAGCCCAGCATGCCGAACAGCCGCCGCGACAGCAGCGCGACGGTCAGGCCGGTGCGGGCGGCGTACCTGGACAGGACCAGGTTCACGACGCCGAAGGTGGCCACCGTCAGCACCATGCCGACGATGGTCGCCGGGGTGCCGACGGCGTCCGCCGCGGCCACGGCGACGTAGAGCCAGAACATGGCCGAGAACAGCGCCCACCAGGCCATGGCGAGCGACCACCGGCCAGATCGCCAGGACCTGGGCACGACATGGTTCGAGTAGTCCTCGGTGGCGGCCTCCTTGACGACCTTCGGGTCGTCGGTGAAGGAGACCTCCAGCGCCGGAGGGCGCGCGGAGGTGAGGGACATGCGGGTCTCCTGCGAGCGTTGGGGGTGACGTCGGCTCAGGTCAGGATGTGTCACGACGGCACGCCCGCCCCATCCGCGATTCGGGCAACCGCGCGAGCTGTTTGCGCCATTCGCGTAATCCGCTGTTCATTCACCTGTCTCGTACGGTGAACGCCATCCACAGTTCCGCGCGCAGTCCCGGGTCGGAGAAGCGCCTCCCCAGCAGCTTCTCGGCGCGTCCGAGCCGGTAGGTGAGCGTCCGGCGGTGGACGCCGAGCGCAGCCGAGGCGGCCTCCGTGTTGCCGTTGTGCGTCAGGAAGGTACGCACGGTGCCGAGCAGGTCGATCCTGCGGGCCTCCTCGCTCTCCAGCGGGGCCAGCATCGCGATCGCCCATCCGTCCGCCTCGGCCGGGCCGACGTGCGCCAGCAGCCCGACGTCGGCGACGTCCCTGGTGGTCAGCAACGTGTACGGCGCGGAGGCCGGCACCGTGTCGGCGAGCGCGGCCACCCGCGGCCAGACCCGAGCCAGGTCGGTCCATTCGACGGCCGCGCCGATCACGCCCCGGCCGCCGTTGACGGAGCTGAGCACCGACTGCAGCACCCCCACGTGCCCCTCCACGGCGGGCAGCACCACCACCATGCGGCCCCGCGGATCGCTCGCGACCAGCGCCGACACGATCTGCAGGCTGCGCTCGTTCTCCAGCGCCACCAGCAGGTCGCCGGGGTGCCCCGGGTCGGCGGTGACGACGGCGATGCGCACGAGCCCCTCGGGCAGCGGGATGCCCAGCGATTCGGCCGCCTGCTCGGCGGCGGCGTACCGGCCGGCCAGGACCAGGGCGAGCACCGTCGCCCGCTCTCTGCGTTCGCTGGCGAGCAGCTCCGCCGCCCGCGCGACCTCCAGCGAGAGCAGATCGACGGCGATGTCGACCACGCCGCGATCGTGCCCGGCCAGCGGAGCCGGCCTGCCGACCGCGAGCACGCCCGCGGGCCGGGTCGGCTCGCTCACCGGCAGCAGGGTGACCCGGGTGTCGCCGAGGTCGAACATCGCCGAATGCCAGGAGCCGGTGCGCGAGACCTCCAGCCGTACGCGTTCGGCGTTGCGCCGGGCGTGGTCGGGAGCGCCCGCGAGCACGTGACCCTCGCGCGAGAGCAGCAGCACCCACGCGTCGAGGTGCGCCGCCAGGCTGGTGACGATCGATCGGTGCGCGGGAGCCGTCAGGGCCGCCTTCACCAGGGTCCGGTAGCGCTCCATCGCCGAGGTCTGCGCGGCCCGCTCGGCGGCGGCGATCCCGTCGGTCACGGCGCGCACCACGGAGCTGAACCGCGTCGGCTCCGACACCTCCACCACGCTCACCCCGAGCCGGTCGGCCGCCTCGACCAGCGTCGGCGGGACGATCGCGTGCCGCAGCCCCACCCCGAACCCCAGCGCGGGCACTCCCACGCGCATCAGCCGCTCGACGTACTCGGGCCACTGGCCGCTGGTGCGCCCCAGGCTCAGCCCGGTCGTCAGCAGCAGGGTGCCCTCGTCAAGGTATGGGGTGGGGTCGAGAAGCTCGCTGATGTGCGCCCAGCGCACGATGACGTCGCCGCGCCCGGCGCGCAGGGTCAGGCCGAGATCGCGCCTGGCGACCAGACTGGCGAGCGTCTCGGGCATCTGCCCAGGTTAACGGCTCGATGACCTGGCCAGACAGACCTCGCCGTCGCCCAGCGCGGTCATCCACCACATTCCGGTGGAGCGTCCGAGTTCCCGGGTCGCGACACCGTACATGCCGACCGGAAACACCATGCTCCACAGGCCTCACTCCCAACGCAGTGGTACGCGACACCGCACATGCCGCCACACCCCCAGGGCGACCAGCAAGGGGATCAGCCAACTGCCGAACGCCCACAGCACGAGCGACACCCCGACGGTGAACTCGCGCGGCACCACGACGGCACGCATCCGCTCCGCGCACGTCCCGGGATGCTCGATGCGCAGGCCGAGACGCCATGCCATGGGCTGGGTGTTTCATGCGTAAGTGCTGACGTTTGCCACCTTTTGGTGGTCGCTCTTCCGTAAACCGGTAAGGAACAAAGGGAGTATGCGGTGTCTCTGATCAGGAGGGGTGATCAGAGTGAGCTGGTGGCATCGTTATTCGATCAGGTGCCGCCTGGCCGTGGTGGCCGGCGTCGTCACGGCACTGCTGTGCACTGCCATGGCGGTGTTCATCGTGGTGATGAGCCGGCATGCGGCTGTCGACTACCGGACCGATCAGCTCTTCACCGGTGCCGCGAACCTTGGCGCTCAAATGCGCCGGCACGTCCCCGATCTGACCGAGAGCGGCCCAGGACAGGCGATCCAGGTGTTCGACCCGGCCGGCACCATGGTCACAGCCACCCATGAAATGGTCGGCAAGCCGCCGATGACGAACCTGCGCCCGGATCCCGACGCCTACGCCACCACCACATCCTGTGACACGAAGGTCTTCCCCGACCGTTGCATGATCGTGCTCGCCTACCCCTTCCACCGCGAGGACGGCGTCTGGCAGCTGGACATGGCCGTTCCCGACGTCCCCTGGTACGTCCGCTCAGAGTTGATCATCCCCCTCGCCACCGGCTGCCTGCTGCTGGTCGCGGCGGCTGCGGCCGGCAGCTACCGGATCGTGGGCAAGACACTGCAGCCCGTGGACGCCATCAGCGGCAACCTGGCCCAGATCACCGCATCTGGCGATCTACGTCACCGGGTGCCCGTGCCGAAATACCGCGACGAGTTGCGGGTCCTGGCCGAGACCGCGAACCGGACGTTGGAACGCGCTCAGACGGCGGTGGAGCAGCAGCTCCGCTTCGCCTCCGACGCCTCTCACGACCTACGCAGCCCCTTGACCGCCATGCGTACCCGCATCGAGGAGGCGCTGATCGACCCGCACCAGGCCGACTGGCAACGCACCGCCTACGCGCTCCTGGACAGCGTGGAACGCATGCAGGCCCTCATTTGCGACCTGCTCCAGGAAGCGCGGCTGGACGCCGGCGTCACCGGCCGCCACGAGCCGATCGATCTCACCGAACTGGTCGCCGGTGAGCTGGAGCGCCGCCTCACCAAGACCGACCTGCGCCACCGCCTCACGCCCGGCGTCATGGTGGACGGCTCACGGATCGAGCTGTCCCGGCTGCTGAACAACCTGCTGGACAACGCCGAACGGCACGCCAACTCCGCCGTCACCGTCACCCTGACGTTGGATGCCGGCGTCGTGTCGCTGGAGGTGAGCGATGACGGTGAGGGGATCGCCCCCGAGCAGCGGGAGGTCATCTTCCAGCGCTTCGTCCGCCTTGAGGCCTCCCGCGTCCGCGACCCCGGCGGCACCGGGCTCGGGCTGCCGATCGCCCGGCAGATCGCCCAGGCCCACGGCGGGACCCTGACCGCCCAGGACAGTCTCCGCGGAGCCCGGTTCGTGCTGCGTCTGCCCGAGCGCGGCACGCCTCGGCCACCATCGGGGTGAGCAGATCGTGGTTCCCACCTGGCTGAGTCGCGCTAGGACTCCCTCCTGGTTCGCGCGGTCGGATCGGTCAGGAGCGAGACCTGGCTCGTGCTCGCCGACCCGCCGCCGTGCGCGCGCTCATCGCGGCGCGCCGCCCTGCTCCGGCGGACGTGTTCGCTGCGGCGTGCCGCTTCGGCGCGAAGGGCCGACTGGCCGCGACGGGCCGCCGTGACGACCAGCACCGCCAGCAGCGCGGTGATGGCGGCTGCCACCGCGAATGCGATGCCTGTGGCCGCGTCGGGGTGGATCAGCGACTGGCCGCGCAGTGCCTGCCAGGCGGTGATGGCGAACAGGGAGCCGTAGCCGAAGATGACGACTCCGGCCGACTGGGCGCGGACGCGTTCGCTGCGCAGCCGGCCCACCCGGGTCGCGAGGGCGGCGAGGACCAGCGCCGTGAGCACGAACACCTGGATGGAGTGCAGGCCGATGAAGTGCGGGACGCGCAGGTCGCCGCCGGTGGTGCTCCAGTTCGTGATCGGCATGCCGTCGCCGTCCGGTGCCCCGACGCCGTGTCCGCCCACCAGCGGGACCGGGCGGCCGTAGGCGTCCTCGACCGTGCGAGGCCCGGCCGATGACGTCCACCCGGTGATGAAGGACGCCAGCGCCATGCCGGCGACGGCCAGGCCGAGCCCGGCACGCAGGGACCAGGTGAGCACCGCGTCGCCGACGCGCTGGAAGAGCAGCATGACGGCGACGATCAGGCTCGTGCCGAACAGCCCGAACACGCCGCCGGAGAAGATCTGCTGCCCGATCTGGTCGAACGGGTCGGTGCCGACGTTGAAGTGGCTGTAGGTGCCGCGCGCGGCCTGCACCGCGATGAACCCGACGTCGATCACCCCGGCGATGGCGAAGACCGTCCCGAGGGTCCACATCGTGCGCCGTGCCCGGCTCAGTTGCGGTATCAGCCAGGCGAGCGTCGCACCGTACATGACGAACGACACGCCGAACTTCAACGGTTTGGCCCACACCGACTGGTGCATGAGTTCGCGACCGTCGGCGAACAGGCCGATGCCCGCCACGACGACGAGCGCGGACATGGCCGCCGTCATGATCACGAGAGGACGGTGCCATGACCGTACGTCGGTACGCGAGACGGTCAACTTGCACCTGCGTGCGTACGGTGTATCAAGTGTCATGCGTACATCGTATGAACGCTGCCCGAGGCTCTGCGTCAAACTGCCACAGAGTAGGCGATAAAGTGTTCTAGTGTACTAGCAAGTGAACTAGGACACTAAGCCTCAAGGTCTCGGCGATCGCGTGCCGTCCATCCGGCAGATCGCTCAGCGGTGGGGCGTCGCGGGTCACGGCAGGCCGGCGCCCCCAAGGGGGTGCTGAACCGCGAACACGTCTTGCGCACCGCCATCGCGATCGCTGCCTTACGGCAGCATGCCCACCAGCGCGGCCAGCTCGGGGTCGCTCTCGTACCGTCGCCGGTGCAGGTCGGCGATCTTCTCTCCCATCTGCGGGTCGTCATCGTCGGTGATGTCGTACGACTCATACTTCTCGACCAGGGGCATACCGATCCGGTCGGTGCGCGCGTGCGCCGAATGCGTCAGGTACTCCCAGTAGCCGTCGAGGTCCTCGATGACGAACACGCCACCCCAGTCGAAATCGCCTCCGAAGTCGCGGCCGACGACGAACGACTTCACCGCGGAGATGACCCGGCCCTGGCTGCGCATGCTCTCCAGCGCCTCCTCGACCTGCTCCTGCGTCACGCCCGCCTTGGCCTTCATACGGATGCTGTGGTAGATCATCGTGCTCCTTTTCGTAGGTGCTGAACGTAGAGATCCAGCGGCCTGGCCTTGACGACGGCGCGCGCCCACCGCGCGTACGGTGCTGAGCACCCGACTATGAACTGGCCTGGTTTCTCGTCGCATCGGCACGAGTTGCCTATTCGACGGCAACGGCGCGTAGGCACACGCCCGTCGGCGAAGGCGCCCCCGGCCGACCGCAATTCAAGCTGGCTGTTCCGCAATCTCCCGCATCGACTTCATGGTCCACCTGCGCCTACGGTTGCCGCTTGATCGGCATCGCTTGTGGCGAGGCGAAGGCCCGCTGCCGCCGACTTCGCGCATTGCGCCTATTCCTTCTCGTTCCCGCGCAGGTATTGGAGTTCGCGTGTCCACTGCGACCATGTCACGGGCCGTTCGCCGCCGCTGGTGGTGGACCCTGTGGAGTCTTCTCACCGTGCCGGCGATCGGCATCACGGCCTACTTCGTTCCGCCGTATTTGGTCGGAAGTACGAACATTCCGAATCTCGACATGAGCATCCCGGGGTACTACACGAGTCTCGTGATCCATGGGGTGCCTGCCGGCCTGGCACTTCTCATCGGGCCGTGGCAGTTCGTGCCGCGGTTGCGGGCCCGTTTCCCCCGGGCGCACCGGATAGCGGGGCGGGTGTACCTGATCTCGGTCCTGGCCGCCGCGATGGCGGCGCTCTACTCCGCCGCGGTGACGCCGAGCGGCTTCACGCTGCAGGTCGCGTTCTTCGGGCTGGTCGTGGTGTGGTTGTACACGGCCGCCAAGGCGTATCGGGCGATCCGGCGCCGTGAGGTGCAGTTGCACCGGATCTGGATGGTCCGCAACTACGCGTTCACGTTCGCCGCGGTGACCCTGCGGCTCTACCAGCTGGCCCTGCTGCCGCTGATGAACGTCATGCCGTCACTGGAATACAGCTCTGTCTACGAGTCGGCCGCGTGGCTGTCCCTGCTGGGCAATGTGCTGGTCGCGGAGTACTTCATCGTCCAGCGCACGCTGGCACCGCTGGCGCGGCGGCAGCCATCGGAACAACCGGCCGAGGAGGCTCTACTGCCGCAGTGAATCGACCTCGTCTGCGTACAGCAGCGCGACGTCGATGTCCATGCCGGTGAAGTGGCCGGCGAGTTCGAGGGACAGCACGCCGTGCAGCCGGGTCCAGAACGTCATGGCCTGGCGCAGGACGGCCGCCGGCGCCGTGGGATCAGGCGACCAGTGCCGGTGGCTGTCGAGGTGAGCGGCAAAAGGGGTTTCCGGCGACGGGATGTCCGCCTTGCGGTAAGCGGCGATCAGCACGGACATGATCTCCTGCGACATCGCGACGGTGTCGGCGGGCGCCTGGTACCCGGGGACGGGGGTGCCGTAGATCAGCAGGTACCGGTGGGGGTCGCTCAGGGCCCACGCGCGTACGACCTGAGCCAGCGCGGCGATGTCGGCGCCGGAGTCGTACGCCTCGCGAACGGCGTCGGCGAGGCTGCGGTAGGCGTCCCTGATGAGCGCCGTGATCAGATCGTCGCGACTGGCGAAGTACCGGTAGAGGGCCGGGCCGCTCATGCCCAGGTGCTTGGCGATCGCCTTGAGGGACAACGCCGACACGCCCGTGGTGGCGATCTGCTGCCAGGCGTGTTGCTTGATCTCGGCTTGCACCTGCGCCCGGTAGCGCTCGCGCGGGCTCACCACATCGCTGTCCATGGGTCAGCCTCTCCGATTCCCGTGCGACTAACTGGAGTTAGAGGCTATCACCATCGCGATTGACGAAAATGGAGAGTCGGTTATATGGTGTAACAGAAGTGAGTCAGCGTAACGCAATGCGCTGCTCGTCACCCGTACCGGAGAAGTGGTCTCGCTGATGCAGAGGGAATCGCGCTTCGACATGGGCGGCTACGCCGGCCTGGACCTGGACCGGTTCGTCCGCCGATCGTTGTGCAGCTGGGAACGGCCCGGATGGCGCTCGCTGCTCGTCCAGAAGTTCGAGCACCTCGAGGCCGCCGGTGAGATGGTCATGCCGGCCTCGGCCGACACGCACCTGTGGCTGATCACCGGCGGCGCCGGCAAGCTGCACATCGACACCGGCGAAGGCTGGCGGACCACACCCATCACGCCGGGCGAGATCGGCATGGCCACACCGGGCGTACCGACTCGCCTGCGGTACGAGACGACGGCGCCGATGCACTCCATCCACGTCCATCTCCCCGCTGAGGTGGTCGGCCGGACGGCTGCCGAGCTCGGTGGCCCGGCACCCCCGGCGCGGGATCCGGCCTCGGGCAGCGGCGAACTGATCGGCGCGGTGCTCAAGTCGCTGGCCGCCGCCACCGCGGCGGGTGCGGACGAGCTCTATGCCGATGCGGCCGCGCGATTTCTGGTAGTGCACCTGGCGATCCGCGACGGCCGGCGAGACTCGGCGGACCGTACGAGGCGTGAGGACGTTCGCGTGCGTAAGGCCATCGCGTACATGCGCGACCGGTTGGGCGAGCCGGTGCGCCTGGCGGAGCTGGCCGAGGAAGTGCGGTTGAGCCCCTATCACTTCCTGCGGGTATTCAAGCAGGCGACGGGAGAGACCCCGGGCCGGTACCTCACCCGGCTGCGGATCGCGCACGCGACGCACCTTCTGGAGAAGGGAATGACGGTGAGCCAGGTGGCTCGGCGTTGTGGTTTCAGCAGTCCCGGGCACCTGTCGTCGGCGTTCCTGCGGGAGACCGGTGTACGGCCCTCAGCGGTGCTGGCCAAGTAGCACGTGACAACAATCCAACCGAGGAGCTTTCGATGACCGGCACAGCCCTTGAGATCGTCATGCCCGGCAAGGTCGACCCGGACGGGTTGCAGATCCGCACCCGGCCGCTGCCGACACCGGCCGCCGGCGACATCCTGCTGCGGATGGAGGCGACCGGCATCTCGTTCGCCGAGCAGCAGATGCGCCGTGGCAGGTATTACGACCAGCCGAGCTTCCCCTTCGTGCCCGGCTACGACGTGGTCGGCACGGCGGTCGCGGCGGGCCCCGGCGTGGACGCCACGATGATCGGCAAGCGGTACGCCGCCGTGACCAAGATCGGCGCCTGGGCCAGCCACGTCCAGGTGGACGCCGCCGACCTGGTGCCCGTGCCGGACGGCCTGGACGCGGCCGAGGTGGAGACCGTCGTCGTCAACGGGATCACTGCCTGGCAGATGCTGCACCGGATGGCCAAGGTTCGCCGCGGCGGGACGATCGTGGTCCTCGGTGCCAACGGCGGCGTCGGCACGACGCTGGTGCAACTGGCCCGCCACGCCGGGATCACGGTGATCGGCACCGCGTCGGCACGTCACCATGAGACGGTGCGGAAGCTGGGTGCGACCCCGGTCGACTACCGCGACCCCGGCATGTACCACCGGATCCGGCAGCTCGCCCCGAACGGCGTGGACGCGGTGTTCGACCACGTCGGCGGCACCGGGCTGCGGCAGTCGTGGCAGTTGCTGCGCCGCGGCGGAACCCTGGTGTCGTACGGGACCGCGGCCACCAAGGACGGCGAGGGCAATGCCCGGATTCCGGTCCTCAAGTCGTATTTCCGGCTGATGCTCTGGAACTACCTCCCCAACGGCCGCAACGCCTGCTTCTACGACTTCTGGGCCGGCCGCCGGCACGCGGACGCCTTCCGTACCCGCCTGCGCGACGACCTCACCGAGGTGCTGCGCCTGCTGGCCGACGGCACTCTCGCCCCGCAGATCGCCGCGAGGCTCCCGCTCTCCGACGCCGCGGCGGCGATGACCCTCGCCGAGTCGCGAACCGTGACCGGCAAGGTCGTCCTCGTGCCCGACGCCGGATAGCGGTTCCCTTCCGGGGAGCGGTCTCACCGGCCGTCGGGTCTGTCCTGGACGGCGAGGTCGGGGTGATCCTTGAGCTGCCTGCGTGAGTTGATGCCGAGCTTGCGGAAGATGTTGCGCAGGTGGGCGTCCACGGTGCGTTTGCTGATGTAGAGCTGGACGGCGACCTCGTTCGAGGTGGCGCCCGAGGCCACGAGGCGGGCGACGGCGACCTCCTGCATGGACAGCTTCCCGTACGTTCGCTCGGACCGGGCCGGGACCTTCTCGCCGGTGGCGCGCAGCTCGTCGGCGGCCCGCCGGGCGAATGCCTCCGCTCCGGCTCCGGACAGCAGCTCGTGGGCGGTGCGCAGGTGCTCGCGGCAGTCACGCCGTCGCCCTTCGCGCCGCAGCCATTCCCCGTACAGGAGGTGCGCCCGGGCCAGGTAGGGGAGCAGCGGGCCCTCGCCGAGCAGGTCGATGGCTTCGCGGTAGTGATCCTCGATGCCGGTCACCAGCCCTCGTGAGTAGGCCGCGACTCCCCGGCCGGTGATGGTTCCGCCGGCCTGTGTGCGTTCGGTGAGGGAGTCCAGCGCCTGTGCTGCGGTGAGGCGGTCGTCACAACGGACCGCGGCTTCGATCAGCTCCGGCAGGGCCGCTCCGGTGAGGAACAGGTCGCCGTGCTCGGTGGCCTTACGGGCCGCGGCCAGCGCGGCCGGGTAGTCGGCCAGCCCGTTGTGAAGCATGGCTGTGGTCCAGTGCAGGTTCGTGACCTGGCCGGGCCATCCGGTGGTCGGTGCCGCGGTGGCCGCCTCGCACAGCTCGAGAGCCTCGTCGCGGCGGCCGCGCAGCGCGGCGAGATGCAGCCGGTGATGGAGCAGCGGGGGAGCGCCGGTCGCGTCGGCGATCGCCGCCTCCTCCGCGGTGGTGGCGATCGCCTGGCCGATGTCGCCGATCAGGATGGCCTCGACCGCCTTCTGCGCGAGGCCGAGCCTGAGCAGCAGCGGCGAGCCCGACGCCCGGCCCGCCTTCACCAGCCATGCGGCGATGGCGGCCAGGGTGTCCGGGTCCCACAGCTCGACGGCGATCATCGTGGCGAGCGCGGGACGGCGCGTCCAGAACAGCTCGCCCATGTCGTAGAGGGCGTGGCGAAGCAGCGGAACCGCGGCCTCGTACCCGTCGGTGGCCAGCACGATCAAGGCGTCAAGGGCATCCGGCGAGCTCGGCGCCGGCGCCGTGGACCGGGCCGCGGTGAGGACCCGATCGATGACGACACCGCCGCGGCCCACGGACAGGCTCATCTCGACGGCATCGAGGAAACAGTCACGTGCCCGGTCCGGATCCAGACTCGCCAGCCGTTGGGCGGCACGCACCATCAGCATCGGTCCGGAGCCGTCGCCGTGCCGGGTGAAGGCGATCCGGCCCTGCAGCAGGTCGACGTCAGCGTGCTGGAACTCGTCCAGCGGGCTGGTCTCGAGGACCGCGAGCAGGCTCGCCGCCTTGCCGGACGCCCCCGCGTCGAAGCTGGCCTGGGCGGCGTGCAGAGTTCGTACGATCCGGCGTTCTGGATCCAGCGACAGCGCCACCGAGCGCTCGAGGAAGGCCGCTGCGGCTGCCACGCCCCCGCGTCCCTGAGCACGCGTCGCGCACCGCTCCAGCTCGTCGGCGATGTCGTCGTCGGGGCCGGGGCCGGCCTGGGCGCGGTGCCAGGCCCGGCGGTCCGGCGCCGTGATCGGGTCGGTGACCGCCGCCAGCGCCTCGTGCGCCGCGCGGCGTTCGCCGGCGTCGGCGGCGCGGTAGACCGCCGAACGTGCCAACGGGTGGCAGAAGCGGATGCGGGCACCGAACTCGACCAGTCCCGTCGCGTCCGCCTCCGCGCTGGCCGGTGGCACATCGAGGTTCAGCTGACCGGCGGCCGGCCAGAGCAGGTTAGGGTCGCCCGTCGGGTCCGCGCTCGCCACGATCAGCAGCAGCCTGGCCTCGGCGGACAGACCGGCCAGCCGGGCTCGGAAGCCGTACTCGATCCGGGTCGGCACCGAGGACCCGTCAGGCGGGACGAAGCCACCGGCGCAGGGCAGCTCCAGCAGTGCCAACGGGTTCCCGTGGGCCTCGGCGACGAGCCGGTCCCGGACCTGATCGTCGAGGAGGAACGGGCTTCGCGTCGTCAGCAGAACCTTGGCGTCCTCGTCGCTCAGACCGCGGACGGCCAGCTGCGGCAGCTCGCCGAATCCATGCGTTGCGTACGTCGGCCGCACCGCGAAGATCATCGCTGCGGGGTCGGCGGCGACCCGGCGGGCGAGGAAGACCATCGCCCTCGCCGACGCGGTATCGACCCACTGCGCGTCATCGATCAAGCACAACAGGGGCCGCTCCCGGGCCGCCGCTGTCACGAGCCCCAGAACCGCCAGACCGATCCGGAACGGGTCGGGTGTGCCCTCGGCCAGCCCGAAGGCCACCCGCAAAGCGTCGCGATGCCGGTCCGGCAGCTCGACGAGGTGCTTCAGCATCGGCACACACAGCTGGTGCAGCGCGGAGTACGGCAGTTCCTGCTCGAACTCCGACCCGGACGTCCGGACCACCCGGAACCCGGGCGCCGCATTTCGGGCGTATTCCAGCAGGGCACTCTTACCGATGCCCGCCTCGCCTTCCAGCACCAGCGCGCCGCCCTGTCCCGTACGAGCAGCGCCGGTCAGTTCGTCGACGCGTTGCTGTAACTCGTGCCTGCCAACGAGCACGTCGGTTGTGAGCGCAGGAGTCCGCATAACGGGAACCGTAGGTGATCGCCGCTTACTGGGCACGGGCTTCCCTCAGGAGTGCGGTCAACGTCTCGCCGCGTGCCGTTCCGTTCGTGCGGCATCCCGCCGATGCCGGTGCATCGATGCCGTCGGCACCGCAGGCTGTGGCGTGTCAAAGGAGCCAGTTGTCCGGCTGCTGTAGCGGCACCGCGGCCGGCAAGGGGGTGGCTGCGTCGGGAGCCAGGGCGTCGAGGATGAGCGACAGGTAGCGCCGCCAGCCGTCGCTGTGTGGGTCCATGGTCCACATCAGTCCCACGAGCATGACCATGATGCGGGGCATGTCGTCGGGCACGAGGTCGGCGCGGATGAGGCCGGCCTCCTGTGCCCGGCGGGCCAGCAGGGTGAGTGACTCGAAGGAGCGGGTCCCGGCTTCGCGGGTGATGGCGCCGGAGTCCCTCGCGGCGGCCACGGTGTTGTGTTCGCGGGCCGCGACGGACAGCGTCGCCTCGAGCACGGTGACCAGGCCACGCTTGGGGTCGTCGTCGCTCATGGCCTGCTCGATGGCGGGAGCGATGTCCTCGGTGAAGCTCTGGTCGAGAGCGTTCCGGGCGAGCACCGCCTTGTCCGGGAATCGGCGGTAAAGGGTGGCGATGCCTACCCCCGCGCGGCGGGCGATCTCTTCGAGGGGTGCGTCAGGCCCTTGTTCGGCCCAGACCTGCCGGGCGGCTCGCAGCAGCTTCTCGCTGTTGCGTATGGCGTCGGCACGCAGCGGCCGTGAGCTGTCGGTGGTCACCGGACAAGGATAGCAACCGATAGTTGGCTATCGATTGTTGTTGACTTCCTTTGGCGCAATAAGTAATAGTTGGCTATCAATTACCGGCCGTTGCCTGCTGCGAGGAGCGCGCCGCCGGAGCTCAACCAAGGAGAGTCAGATGAAGGTGGCAGTCGAGGCCGACAAATGTGTGGCCGCCGGGCAGTGCGTGCTGATCGCGCCCGAGGTGTTCGACCAGCGTGACGAGGACGGCATCGTGGTGCTGCTGGACGAGACGCCCGCACCTGAGGTGCACGGCGCGGTCCGCGAGTCGGCCGCGGTCTGCCCGGCGGCCGCCATCCATCTGGCCGAGTCGTGAATCGGATAGTGATCGTCGGCGGGTCCGCGGGCGGGCTGGCCACCGCGGAGGCGCTACGCAGGGCCGGGTACGGGGGAGCGATCACGTTCATCGGCCAGGAGCCGCAGCTGCCCTACGACCGCCCGCCCCTGTCGAAGCAGGTCTTGACCGGGGAGTGGGAGCCGGACCGGCTCGCCCTGCGCGGCACGGCGGAGCTGGACGCGCTGGGCCTGGAACTGCGTCTGGGCGTGCCCGCCATCGGGCTGGACCTGAGCGGCGGGAGCGTGGCGCTGGCCGATGGCGCCGAAGTGCCCTACGACGCTCTGGTCATCGCGACCGGCGTGCGTCCCCGGCAGCTGCCGGGCAGCGAGGTCGTGGCGGGCGTGCACACGCTGCGCACCCTGGACGACGCCGTAGCCCTGAAGGCGCGGCTGCTTCCGGGGCGGCGACTGGTGATCGTCGGTGCCGGGTTCGTGGGCGCCGAAGTCGCGGCCGTCGCCGGCGGGCTGGGTGTGCAGGTGACGCTGTTGGAGGCGGGCCCGCTTCCGCTGGCGCAGGCCCTCGGCGAGCAGGCCGGCCACGTGCTGGCCCAGACCCACCGCGACCATGGCGTCGAGCTGCGCACGCACGCCGCCGTCGCCGAGATCGTCAGCGCGGGCGGGGCGGTCACGGGGGTACGGCTGGCCGATGGGACGGTCCTGCCGGCGGACGACGTGCTGGTGGCTATCGGCTCGGTGCCGAACACCGCCTGGCTGCACGGCAGCGGGCTGACCCTGGGTGACGGGCTGGTGTGTGACGAGTTCAGCGCCGCCGCCCCCGGCGTGTACGGGGTCGGGGACGTGGCCCGCTGGCACAACCCGCTGTTCGGCACGGCGATGCGCATCGAGCATCGCACCAATGCGGCCGAGCAGGGCCTGGCCGTCGCCCATAACCTGCTTCACCCGCAGGCGCGGCGGCCGTTCACGCCGGTGCCGTACTTCTGGTCCGACCAGTACGGCATGAAAATCCAGGCCTACGGTCACCTGCGCGACCACGACGAAGCACTCGTCCTGGACGGCGATGTCTCCCAACGCCGTCTCCTGATCGCCTACCGCACCGGCGACCGGCTGGCCGGAGTGCTCGCCGCCGGCCTGTCACCCAGGATCCTGCGCGCCTGGCGCGCCCTCATCGCGGCCCGGACCCCATGGGCCACCGCCATCGCCGGCGCGACAGCCGCGTAACTCGCACCGTGGCGTCGCCCACGCCGGCACGACAGCCGTGGCGTCGCCGACCCGCACACGACACCCTTCTGGAGTTTCGCATGAGCATCACGACCGACACCCACGACAACGCCGGCCTTCCGGTCTTCCCCGGCATACGCTCCCAGCGCTGCCCCCTGGACCCGCCCGCCGAGTACGCCGGCTGGCGCCAGGCCGGCGGCCTGCAGCACGTCCGGATGTGGAACGGCCACACCGCCTGGGTGGTGACCCGGTACGAGGACGTCCGCGCGGTCTTGAGCGACCCGCGACTCAGCGCCGACGCCCAGCGCTATCCGTCCGTGCTCCCGCACACGCAGGTCCCGGCGTTCCCGCGGATGGACGATCCCGATCATGCCCGGCTGCGCCGCATGCTTACCGCCGACTTCACGGTCAAGCGCGTGGAGGCGATGCGTCCGCAGATCCACGAGATGGCCGAGCGATTCCTCGACGAAATGATCGGCACGGGGCAGTCGGCGGACCTGGTTCGCGAGTACGCGCTGCCTCTCCCGTCTTTGGTGATCTCGCTCCTGCTCGGAGTGCCGTACGACGACCACGAGTTCTTCCAGCAGCACAGCGCCACCATGAACCACGCCGACGCCTCGCCGCAGGACAAGGCGCAGGCCAGCGGGGCGCTGTTCGGCTACCTGCTCGGCCTGGTGGAGCAGAAGGAACGCGAGCCGGGAGACGACCTCATCAGCCGCCTGCTCACCGAGCGGGTCGCCACGGGCGAGCTCAGCCGCGAAGAAGCCGCGATGAACGGCATGATCCTGCTGTTCGCCGGGCACGAGACCACGGCCAACATGATCGGCCTGGGCACGCTGGCACTGCTGCAGCATCCGGATCAGGCCGCCCGGATCCGCGACACCGACGACCCCGCCGTGGTGGCGAACGCCGTCGAGGAACTGCTGCGTTATCTGTCCATCGCCCAGGACATGATCGTACGGGTGGCCACCGAGGACCTCACCATCGGCGGGCAACTCGTCCGGGCCGGCGAAGCGGTGACCGTCAACCTGCCCGCCGCCAACCGGGACACGGCCTTCCTCGACCAGCCCGACACCGTGGACCTCGGCCGCAACACCCGCGGGCATCTGGCCTTCGGCTACGGCATCCACCAGTGCCTGGGGCAGAACCTGGCGCGGGTGGAACTACAGGTCGCGCTGCCCGCACTGCTGCGCAGGCTGCCGGGGCTGCGCCTGGCCGTGCCGTTGGAGGACGTGAAGTTCCGGCATGACATGTCCGCCTACGGCGTCCACGAACTGCCGGTCGCCTGGTGACAACCCCGCTACCGGCAGGAAGTCAGGACCGATGGATGCACTGAACGGCAAGGCCGTCGTCGTGACGGACGCGGGCACAGCTCTGGGACGAGCCATTGCCATCCGGGCTGCGCAAGCAGGAGGCGGAGTCGTGGCGAACAAGCTCGCGCCCGTCGAAGGGGATGGCGGGACGCTGGTCTCCGCTGATGAGGATGTCACGACGACGCCGGGGGCGGAACGGCTCATCCAGGCGGCCGTGGATCGCCTGGGCGGCGTGGACCTGCTGGTGAACACGTCCCGCCCCATTCGCGATGTGCCCTTGGCCGGCATGTTGGAGGAGGACTGGGACGCCGTCGTCAACGGCCACCTTCGCGCGCTCTTCACCTGTAGCAGAGCGGCGACCGCGCTCATGTGCGAGAAGAGGGCCGGGAGCATCGTCAACGTCGCCTCAGAGGAGGGCCTCCAGGGGGTCGGCGGGCAGGCGAATTTCGTGGCGGCGCAGGCCGGGATCGCCGGATTCACCCGCGTGGTCTGCCGAGACGTCGGCAGGTACGGGGTCACGGTCAACATGATCGTGACGCCTCGGTATCCGCAACCCGCAGACTTGGAGACGGCCGCGACACTGGCCGTATACCTCGGCGGCGACAAGGCGGCCGACATCAACGGCCGGCATTTCCAGGTCAAGGGCCGGACCATCTCCGTCCTGACCCACCCCGTTCCGGGGGATGCGCTCTTCCATCCGGGGATGTGGCCGTCACAGGAGTTGTCACAACTGATGCCGACGCTGGCAAGAGCGTGACGCGGAGCGGCGATCCAGAAGGAGCGAATCGAATGGGCGACCTGCTCAAGGGAAAAGTAGCCGCGGTGACCGGTGCCGGACGCGGCATCGGACGGTCGGTCGCGATAGGGCTGGCCGGCGAAGGCGCAAGTGTCGTCGTGAATGACCTCGGAGTCGACCCCGAGGGTGCGGGAATGGATGACGGTCCCGCCAGTCAGGTTGTCCAGGAAATCCTGGGGCGGGGCGGGATCGCGGTACCGGACACCGGCAACATCGCCACGATGGACGGGGGACGGGCCCTCGTGAAGACGGCCGTGGACAACTTCGGCCGCCTCGACATCCTCGTCAACGTCGCGGGCATCTTCCGCCACAACATGATTTTCGACATGCCGGAGAAGGATTGGGATGCCGTCCTCGACGTGCATCTGAAGGGGCATTTCGCCTGCATCCAAGCGGCGCTTCCCCCCATGCGAGAGCAGGGGTTCGGCCGGATCATCAATTTCTCATCCGGGGTGGCGACGCATGGACGTGCCGCAGCGGCCAACTACGGCGCGGCCAAAGGCGCCATCATCGGTCTCACCCGAGCCCTTGCCCGGGAGACGGCGGAGTACGGCATCACGTCCAACGCCATAGCGCCTGCCGCCGAGACGCGGGTGACCCTCGGCTACGGTCGCCGCGTCAACGAAATGCGGGACAAGTCCGGGGCCGAGCAGACCGGCGGCAAAGCCCACTCCTTGCCCGACCCGGAATTCATCGTGCCGGCCATCACCTACCTGTGCACGGACGAAGCGGCCCGGATCAACGGTGAGGTGTTTCACCTGATGGGCGGCCTCGTACAACGCGCCTTCCCGGAACGGCCCTACCGTTCCATCACGAAGGGCGATGCCTGGACATCGGCTGACCTGGAGAAGGCGCTTCAGCCCGGCCTGCTCTCCGACATACAGAACCCGGCCCGGCGTGACCGCGGTTGAACAGCAGGATCCGGTCGGTGCCCTCCTCGCGTGTGCGGGTTGCAGTTGGGGCGACGCTGGGGATCTTGGTCACGGCGATGCAGACAGCCCGGTGCGGCACGACCCGGGCGGTACTTACTGACGCGACGCGCCTGCGCGTTCCAACAGCTCGGTGGTCGCCTCCCACAGGCGCCGCTCCCGGTCGCGGTCGTGGGCGACCGGCTGCACCTCGGTCAGCTTGGTCTTCACCACGAACGCGCCCTCGCGCAGGTGCGCCCACTTGTCGTCGAGGGCCATCGCAGCCAGCAGTGGCCCCGAGCGTTGCGGCGCCGACACGCCGGGTACCCGGCCCAAGGCGCGGCTCATCGCCTGAACCGCCTCGGGGGCGCCACGGCCCAGCGCGGTGCCGGGCATCCAGCCCGGTTCGAACACCGACACGTTGATCCCGGCGCCGGCGTGACGCTGCAGCTCATGGGCGTAGTACAGGATCGCCAACTTGGCGTTGGAGTAGGCGACGCCGGACGCGGCCATACCCGGAGCATGCTCACCGCTGGCCGGGCGGGCGAGCTCGACGGGATCGGCCCACTTGGCCTCGGCCACGCCCAGCAGCTTGCGCCAGAAATTGGCGTGATAGGTGTTCGAGCCGAGCAGCACGACCCGCGCCGGGGCGGTGAACGAACCAAGCAGGTCGCCGATGAGCTGGGCGTGGGCGAGGTAGTTGACGGCGAATGTCATCTCGTAGCCATCGGGCGAGGCCCGCCGGGTGTCGGCCGACATGGTGCCGGCGTTGGCGACCAGCGCGCGCAGCGGCCGTACGGCGCCGGCGGCGAGCAGGGCGCGCACGGTGGCAGCGGCGGCACGGACGTCGGCCAGGCGCGACAGGTCGCAGCCGATCTCGTGGACGCCGGCGCCGCGGCTGCGGGCCTCGTCGGCGACCGCCGTCAGGTCCCGCCCGGCGCGACCGACCAGCAGCAGGTCGGGTCGCCGCCCGTCCGGGCGGTCGGCCATGGCCAGCACGGCGTGACGGCCCAGGTTGCGGGTCGGGCCGGTGATCAGAACGGTTCCGGGTTCGGTCATGGCCCCAGCCTGCGGGACCGGTCGGGCCGCAGCCATTCGTCCGGTTTTCGTAGGACTACCAGGGCCAGGACAACCCATGCAGAGATGCGCAGAATGGAGAGCGTGGAAGCGTGGGAGTTCGGCCGGACGGTACGCCGCTGGCGCGACCGGGTGGCACCCGAGGCCGTTGGTGTGCAGGTGGGCCGCCGACGCCGGGCCAGCGGGTTGCGCCGCGAGGAGCTGGCCGCGCTCGCCGGTATCTCGGCCGACTACCTGACCCGCCTCGAGCAGGGGCGAGCGACCGCGCCGTCGGCGCAGGTCGTGGAGTCGCTGGCCCGAGCGCTGCGCTTGTCCGACACCGAACGCGACCTGCTCTACCGGCTGGCCGGGCACGCCGCGCCCGGCCCGGACATCGTGCCGTCGCGGGTCACCCCGAGCGTGCAACGTCTGCTCGACCGGCTGTCGCACACCCCGGTCGTCGTGTACGACGCCAGCTGGACACTCGTGCTGGCCAACGAGCCCTACGACGCGCTCATGGGCGAGACGGCCACCTGGCGCGGCCTGGAACGCAACGCCGTCTGGCGCAACGTCGCCCGCCTGCCCTCGCGGGTCGTCCACACCCCGCAGGAGCAGGCCGAGCACGAAGCCCGGCTCGTGGCCGACCTGCGCCTAACGGCCTCGCGCTACCCCGCCGACCGTACCCTGCGACGCTTGATCACCGACCTGGCCTCCGGCAGCCCGCGCTTCGCCGAACTCTGGGACGCCGAGACACCACCACCCCTGACCGACGCGTCCAGACAAAAGACCATCAATCACCCGGCGGTCGGCCCGATCACCCTCGACTGCGACACGCTGCTCGTCGCCCTGGACGACCTGCGCATCACCGTCTACACCGCCGAGCCCGGCACCGAGGACGCCGACCGCCTGGCCCTCGCCATCGT
This sequence comes from Nonomuraea sp. NPDC003709, assembly GCF_040610775.1. NCBI lineage: Bacteria > Bacillati > Actinomycetota > Actinomycetes > Streptosporangiales > Streptosporangiaceae > Nonomuraea > Nonomuraea sp. NPDC003709. Next base: position 45,521 of record NZ_JBEXMW010000027.1, read on the forward strand.
CCTGGGCACTCAGTCGCTACAGCTCTGACCATGAATGTTGGGGTGGCGGGTGACACGCCATCGGGCGTGTCGGCTTGCTTGGCGTGCCGGACATCATCGGGCAGGCTTGGGGCTGGTGACTCCTCGATGATCTTCAGGTGGCGCCTCTGCACGGACCAGTTCCGCTCGCCGAGGACTTGAACCTCGACGTGACGCCCATTTCGGACGAACTTCCCCATGTAGACCCGCTCGTCGTGGAACAACGCCAGGGCGGTCGAACGAGCGGCGCCGAACGCCACCCCCGGCCGGCGGATGGACTTGTCGTCACTGCTGTGGAACGGCTTTCAGGCGTCCGGGATCCAGTTTCCGTGGAAGCCGAGGGGCACGCGTACGGGCAGGTGGACGCGTGCCACGGGCGGCCCGGTGAAGTCCTGAGCGGACAGGATCACCAGGTCCGAGGCGCCGCGCTCGGGATCGGCGACGTAGGCCATCAGGTAACCGGCGTCCTCCGCGTTCTCGTTCTGGTCGCCGCTCGGGTCCTCGGCGAAGGCGGCCTCGCCGACGGCGGCGTCCCGCGCGAATCCGTGCACCTCCGTCGTGCCCCGCACCAGGTCGTGCTTGACCAGCGCGTTGGTGAACGCGTCGTCGGGGTGCGGGCCTTCGGGGGTGAATTGCATGCCGTACACCGGGGTCACCGCGGAGTAGCCGTAGCGGTGCGGACGGGAGGCGTAGGCGTCGTTCACGCGCGGGAAGTCCTGGGCCCGGTCGTCCACGCATCGCTGCTCCAGCCGTCCGGCGCGCAGGTCGATGCTCCAGCGGTCGAGCCTGGGCTTGATGCCGCCGGGATCGGCGACGTCCACGGGCCCCTCGGCGACGATCAGGTCCACGGTGATCGTCGAGCCGTCGTCGTAGGCGTTGAGGATGTGGCTGACATAGAAGGACTCGACGGGGAACCAGCGCACCTGCCCTCCCGCCCGGGGCAGGACGCCCACGTGGGCCTGGTGCGCGGGGTTCCAGCGGAAACGCATCGCGTCCATGCTGAACGTCAGCGGGATGTCGAACACGACCACGAAGTTCTCCGACAGCGCGAAGTCGTGGAGGAACGGGAGTTCCCCGGGCAGCGGGATGTCAGTGATCCGGGTGACCGTTCCCGCCGGGTCGGTGACGATGTGCTGCGCGAACGGACGTCCCAGCACATACGCCACCGAGTGCAGGTCGCCCGTGCGTGGATCGACCTTGGAGTGTGCGTTGGCGCTGGAACCGTCGGGTGTGGCGCCCATGGGGCACTCGCCGATCGTGTCGAGCTCGTAGCCGAGCTCGTGCGGCAGCCCCCCGGCCTCTGACAGGGCCAGCGTGCGCCCGGCGTGACGGAGCACGTGGATGTTCGGGGAGGGCGGCAGGAACGCGGGCGGCTGCAGCCCGCGCCGCATCCTGTCCAGTGCGTCAGAGACCTCCGTCGAGCGGACCCACCGGTTGCGGTACCACTCGGCGCGGCCGTCGCGGATGCGCACTCCGTGCACCATTCCCGCGCCGAAGGCCCAGAAGTGCGTGACGGGGTCCTCCACGCCGAGCGGGTTCGGGCCCAGTCGCAGGTAGCGGCCGTTCAGATCGGCGGGCAGGCGTCCGGTCACGGGCAGGTCGTAGGCGGTGATCTCCTCCTTCACGGGTGCGAAGGGTCCGTGCAGGTAACGGTCGTAGTGGTCCATGTTCACCTCGGTCGATCAGTTGTACGGTGTACGAAGCGAGACGGTACACCGGACGAACGCCCGGCACAGTGCAGCCGCCCGCGATGTGCTAGGCCAAGAATCGGCCGCTCACCAGGGGCGAAACGAGGGCTGCCCGGCCGCTGTGGCCGGGTCGCAGCTGCCCTAGTACAGAGGTTGGGAGACGATTGGCCATGCAGCGAGCCGGGAGCGGCTCCGAGCCGCCGTACCTGCGGATCGTGCGGGAGATCGAGCGGCGCATCAACAGGGGTGAGTTGCGGCCCGGCGACCGCGTCCCCTCCATCAGGCAGGCCGCCGCACAGTGGGGAGTGGCCACCGCGACCGCCACCAAGGCGCTGGACACGCTGCGCCGGCGGGGGCGGGTGGTGGCCGTCCCCCGCGTCGGCACCGTCGTGGCCGAACCCGCCCCCGTATCCGCACCCGCACCCGCGCCCAGTCCCGGGACGGGCCGGGCTCGCGCTCGGCGTCCGGTGGCGGCCGGCCAGAACGCCGAGCGCGAGCGGGTCGTGCGCGCGGCGATCGCCATCGCGGACGCGCAGGGCTTCGAGGCGGTGTCCATGCGCGGCGTCGCGACAACGCTCGGCATGCCCACCATGTCGCTGTACAGCCTGGTACGTGGCAAGGAGGAAATGGCCACGCTCATAACCGACACCGTGTTCGGCGAACTGGAGCTACCACAAGAGCCTCCGCCGGGCTGGCGGGCCCATCTGGAACTCGCGGCGCGCCTGCAGTGGCGCCTCTATCTGCGCCACCCCTGGTTGCCCCGGCTCATGTCGCTCACCCATCCACAGCCGCTGCCCAACATGCTCAGGTTCGGCAACTGGGGCATGAGCGCCGTGCTCGGGCTCGGCCTCGACCCCGAGGCGGCCCGGGTCGTGTGGTGGGCGGTGGCCAACCACGTAAGGGGAACGGCCACGAACCTGGAGGCGCAGCACGATGCGGAGCGGCACACGGGGCTGTCGCCTGACCAGTGGTACAACGCCCATCTCCCGTCCTTTCATGCCGGGCTCTCAACGCACACGGCGCCTCTCGACGACCGGCTGCAATTCGACCTGACCGCGTTCTTCGAGGCCGGGCTGCGGCTCTTGCTGGACGGGGTCGCGGTCCAGATCGGGCGGCAGCACCGGCCGTAGCCACCGTCGCGGCGCGCTGTGAGCTGACCGCGTCAACCGCGGGCTCCCGAAGGGCTCCCATCGTGGGCGATCCCTTGCGGTCGGCCGCCGGACCTCGGGCTGTAACCCCTGGATGCCATTACTGGATGGGGACCTGGAGGTCGCGGAACGGGCCGATCTTGACCTTGAGAGTGTCGGCGGTGTCGGGCAGGGCGAAGAGGTTCCAGAACTCGCGGGTCTGGCCCGGTGCGAACTTCTCGGTGCTGATGCGGACGCCGGAGACGTCGGTGCATGCGCAGTAGGAGTCCACGCCGTCGTCGGTGGGGACCTCCAGGCGGCCGGGCAGGTACTGGCGGCGGGCGGCGACGTCGGTCACGCGGACATTGGTTGCGGCCTGGTATTTGTACGCCTCCCAGTCCTGGGTGTGGTGAAGGTCGCGGAACCAGGTCTCGGCCGTTCCCTCATTGGTGATCTTGTAGGTGAGCAGGCCGAGGCCGCCGGGCAGCCGGCGCAGGCCCGTGACCTCCATGGCGATGGGCTGTCCGTCGGCCTTGGTGGTGCCGGTCAGGCCGGTCGGGCCGGGAGAGGTCGTGGTCACCGGTTCCTGGGCAGCGGGCTGAGGTTTGGGGAAGGTCACGGTGACGCGGCGGTTGCGGCGCTTGCCCTCATCGCTGTCGTTGTCGTACAGCGGGCGGCGCGAGCCGTACCCCTTGGCCTGGAAGCGGATCCCGTCCCTGGACAGCAGTGCCGACAGGGTGCGCTGCACCGCCTGGGCGCGGCGCAGTGACAGCGGGTCGTTGATGGCGTCGTTGCCGGAGGAGTCGGCATGGCCCGCCACCGTCACCACTGTGGCGGGGGAGGCGTCGATGAGCTTTGCCGTGCGGGCCATGATCGACTTGGCATGGGGAGTGAGAGTGGCCTTGTCCACCGCGAACAACACGTCGGAGGAGAGGTTGACCTGCAACTCCTTGCCGTCGTCGGCGGTCTCCTCCGATTTGTCCAGGGACTCCGAGGGGAGAATGAGGCGGCGGGCGACCGGTGTGACGGGCTCGGCATCAGGGTCGGGAAAGTCGCCGGTGGGAGCTTCGTCGCTGATGGGCACGTTGAGCATCGGCGGGCCCACGGGGGTGACGACGGTGGTCGCCGCAGGGTTGCCCGACGGTGCGGGCAGCACCGCGTAGACGTTGATCGATTGGCCAGGGTCGATGAAGCGGCCGAGGCCGTCGCGGTCCAGGTCGCTGCACAGGCAGGGGGAGTTGGCAGGTTTGTACGGCAGGATCCAGGTACGGGCCTGCGCGTCAAGGACGCCGATGCCGGAGGCCCACTTGATCTGGCCGAGGGGGCGGGTGCGGTCGCCCATCTCGCCGGGCCAGGACAGGTGCTTGTCGGTGCCGGTGTTGGACAGCCGGATCTGGATGATGAGGTGCTTGCCCTTGACGCGATTGAGGCCGACGACCTCGACCTTGAGGTTCTCGGTCATGGTGCTGCGGGTTTCGGCCAGGGCCGGTCGGGCGTCTTGATCCGATGCCGTGGCGGTGGCGGGTGGAGCGCTGGTGGCCGGGGCACTCGACGTCGGCGCGGTGGTGGCTGGCGGGGGCACGGCTTCCTTTGTCGGCACCACCCCGCACCCGGCCGTGGCCAGCGTGAGTACGGCGGTCAGGGCCAGGATCCGATGAGACATGGGGAGAAGGTATCCGTTCCGAAATATTGGAGATCATGCCGCGTGAGAGCGGTGCGCCCACCCCGGCCTGAGGTGCGCCGCCCGTCAGTCGCGCGCATGCGCCACCACCAGGAACGAGCCCGGAGCCACCACGTCCATCACCGGCTTGACGATCGCGTGCGGGTCAGACTCCTGCGCGCTGGAGCCGGCAGGGATTGCACCGGCGAGGCCTACGGCAACTCCCGCAGCCCATAGCTTTCTTTGCATGAGAGACCTCTTTTCGGATGGCCTTGGGTAATACGTGCATAGTGGGGACGGCGAGCTGCGGTCGTTACTTACTCAATGCGCACTTGTGGTGGATGACGATTCCAGCACCCGTCATGTCGCGCCCGCGCCACTCTGCGCCGCGCACTCTTCCTGTCCTGAACGCGCACGGTCGATCGCGTCACGCACCCCTCTTTCTCCTCATGGGCATCAGGACCGGCGCGTAGCTCATCCATTGCCTGCCGGCGTTCGGCACCCCACACGCTGAGGACAAGATCGCCCACGCCGGCTCCGGGAAGGCCGGTCTCCATCTCGATGGACCATACTATACGGTATGGTACGGCACTAGTACATCATCATAGCCAGAGGAGAGACATGTCAGCATTGCCCGATCCGGTTTGGCCGGTTGTCGTCCTGGCGATCATCCAGGCCGGTGACGCCGTCATGTGCATCAAGCCCGTTCCGTTCATCGCCCAGTGCTTCGAAGACGTGAACTGGCCGCGACGTTACTGGTGGATCATGCCACCGCTGAAGTTCGCCGCCGCGGCCGGTCTGATCCTGGGCATCTGGCTGCCGTATCTCGGTGCCGTGACCTGTGCTGCGCTCGTCCTCTACTTCATGGTCGCCATCGCGATGCACATCGCGGCTCGAGACTTCGGCCGTAACCTCTTCCTCAACGCCACCGTCATGCTGCTGATCTGCATCGCAGTCGGCGTCTTCAGCTTCATGGCATGAAGCTCGCATACGCCTCGGCGAGCGCGGACCACTCCATACCCGATGGTATGTTTGCCGGATGAGCGCGGCACGGGACCGGTGGCTGAACGAAGGCTTGAAGGTCCTCGCTGAAGAAGGCGCAGCAGGGATTCGAATCGACCGGATCGCCGCTCGACTTAACCTGTCGAAAGGGTCGTTCCACCATCACTTCGATGGCGCCGAGGGATACAAGAAAGCGCTTCTCGCCCATTTCGAGCACCTATCGATCGAAATTTTCGAAAATGCAATTTCCGAGGCCGGTGAATCGGCTGGTGCCCGGGCTATTCTCGCACGGCTGACGAAACTCGTCCGCCCTGGCGGCACAGGAATCTATCGTCCCGAACTCGATATCGCAGTGCGGGCGTGGGCGACATGGGATGCGGATGTGCGTGCCGTGCAGACTCGCCTGGACGAGGCCAGACTGTCCGCACTCCAGCGGGTGTGGCGATCAGCCGTCGCCAGCGACGAGGAGGCCCGGACGGCGGCCCTGTTGCCCTACCTGCTTGCGGTCGGAGCAACTGTCGTCTTTCCCCCCGTCGACGCTGACCGGCTTCGCGACCTCTATGAAATCCTCCTACGACTCGTACCGGATAGCTCCAGCCAGACGCAGGACGGCACGACGTCACCACCGTGACCCGGCTATGCGCCGACCCTTCATCTTTTCCCCCGCCATGAAGGAGCATGGGCGCTGGTCAGGGCCGAAGCGTTCTCAGCTGGTGGGAGACACCACGGGTTTGACGATGTTCCGCCCTGATCCCGCCGGGGCCGTAAACCCTGGTCGTCCCGTCACTCCCGAGCAGGTGCCAATGTGACCACGGCGCCGTCGTCATCGGGACTGCCTCTCTCCGGCAAGCACAGGGGCTCGTGTCGGGCTTCACAACATCCCCGCAATCCGGAAGCAGAACATCCGGAACGGAACTAACACGCGAAGGATGACCGGGCCCACCGTTCCGGGCCCACCGCCCAGGTTCGCGCAGCTCGGATCTCGATGTGGCGGAGCTGATCAGTCGATGATCGCCTGGCGCCTGGACAAAGATTCGTCGGGTGTCAGCAGTCAAGAACTTCGAACTGTTCGGCGCGCCACACGTCGCCGTGATCGCCGTCGACACCAGCCAGGGCACCTACGGTGTCCTCGACACCGGCGTCTACGTCGGCAACTTCCTCCTCGCCGCAGAAAGCCTCGGCCTCGGCGCAATCCCCCAGGCCGCCTTGGCCACCTACTCGCTGTTCGTACGGGACTTCTTCGCCATCCCCGAAGACCGCTCGGTCCTGCTGGGCATCTCGTTCGGCAAGCCCGACCGCGACCACCCCGCCAACAGCTACCGCACCCGGCGGGCCTCCCTGACCGAGGCAGTGCGCTGGGCCAGGGACTGAACGGCCGGTCAGTGACGAAAACTAACCAGGCTCCATCCTGCCTTCGGGGCGGCCGTCGATCGTGTGCCGGGCTTGCCTCAGGCCGCTGTGATCGTTGCCCCTACCCCGATCCGGACGTGCAACGTGTCCGCAGATATCGGCTTCTGGTGAGCCGCGTCTTCTCGCCGTGCCTGAGCCAAGAGCGCCTCCGGCATGGGCTCAAGGGCTGCTTCCCCGCGACCTTGCTGCAGAACGTCCTCGGCGAATTGTGCCTGCGTCTCCCGCGCACCGTCATTCGAGTTCGCATCGACGGCTGGCTCCGGCCGCTCGACGTCGACCGCGACCGGCGTACAAGTTGTTGCGCCGATCGCTTGCAGTAGGCCAGGGCCGACCTCCGACCACCCGATCAGAAGGAGTGGTCCAACCTGCGCCGGGGGCGGTTCATGGCGGTTGAGGCCAGGCTCCTGGCGGACCTGCTCGCCCTCCAGGAGGGTGGGCGTGCACGACGACTTCTTCGAGTTCGTCGTCGAGAGCCTGCGGCGACTCAGGACTTTTGAGGAACGATTGTTCTTGACTGATCGTTCCTCAAAAGTCTATCGTCGTGGCATGGGCAGGCGAAGGGCGTTCGACGAGGACGAGGTGGTGCGCGCCGCCGTGGGGTTGTTCGGTGGCCGCGCGTACGACGGGGTGTCCATCGACGACCTCGTCACCCACCTCGGCGTGCACCGCAACAGCCTGTACAAGACGTTCGGCAGCAAGCGCGGCCTCTACCTGGTCGCCTTGCGTCGCCACCTCGCCGACGACGTTCGCCCCTTGGTCGAAGCGCTCGCCGCGGCAACGGATGCCGCGACCGCGCTGCGGCTCGTCGCGTCGGCCGACCTCGGTCTGCTGCTGCTCGCGGCGGTCGAACGGGCACCGGTTGACGAGGAGGTGGCCGCCGAGGTGGCCGCGGCGTTGGCCGCCGTCGACCAGGCGATCGCCGACGCGCTCGGCATTTCCACCGCCCTGGCCGCCGCCCTCACGGCTGCCGCACTGGGCATCCTCCTGCGCGGCAGCCCCGACAGTGTCGGCACCGCGCTGACCCAACGCCTCGATCCTCTCAACTGACAAGGAAACAGACATGGCACTGGTCCACATCGACGGCGACGACCTCGTTGTCGTGATCGAGGGTCTCGACAAGCTCTGGGCCCTGAAGAGCAGCCTGACCATCCCGCTGGTCAACGTCCGCGGCGCGACCGAGGATCCCGGCATCGCCGCCGACCCCAAGGGAATCCGAGCGCCGGGTGCCCACGTGCCCGGCGTGATCACGGCGGGCACGTTCCACCTCGACGGCGAGAAGGTCTTCTGGGACGTCAAGGATCCGTCGAAGACCGTCGTGATCGAACTCGCCGACGAGCGCTACGCCCGCCTGGTCCTCCAAGTCGACAACCCGCGCGCGACCGTCGCGCTGGTCGAGAACGCCCTGCGCTGAAAGAGGTAGACCGATGTTCCCCCAGGCCGCCGCGATCGTGATGTCGCTGGCCGTCGTGACCGCCACCCCGGCCGAGGCGACACCCCGGCTCGTGCCCGCCGCCGACCGCGAGGTCGTCTTCACCGTCGATGGGACGGCGACGTACGGCACCCTGCACGTTCCCGCGCACCGTGCCGGGCAACGATTGCGCGCCGCGCTGCTGCTGCCCGGCAGCGGACCCACCGACCGCGACGGCAACCAACCACGCACGTCCCCGAACACCCTGGCGCAGGTGGCCGACGTGCTCGACAGCGACCGGGTCGCCACGCTGCGGTTCGACAAGTACGGCACCGGCCGCACCGGGCTCGGCGCCTATCATGACCACCCGGAAAAACTCGACTACCCGGCGTTCGTCCGTCAGGCAAAGGCCGCCTACGAGTCGTTGCGCGATCAGCCGGAGACCGACCCGCACGCGCTGATGGTCGTCGGGCACAGCGAGGGCGCGATGACCGCGCTGCTGCTCGGCGGCGCCGTCCACCCGCGCCCGACCGGCCTGGCACTGCTGCAACCGCAGGCGATCCGCATGCTGGACCTGGTCGCGCTGCAACTGCACGCCCAGGTCGCCGAGGCGACCCGGCAGGGTCAGTTCACCCCGGAGCAGCAGCGCGCGATCGACGCGGCGATCGACGCCGCCGTCACCGCCCTGCGCGAACACCGACCGGTCGACACCACCAACCTGCCGCCCGCCGTCGCCAAGCTCTTCGAGGCCTTCCAAGGGGCGAGCGGCCGGTTTGTGATCAGCGACGACGCCGTCTACCCGCCTGACTCCGCCGCGGCCCTGCGGCCGTGGACCAGGGTACTGCTGACCTGCGGCACGAACGACGCCCAAGTCCCTTGCGCAACAACGGACGCCCTGACCGCCGCCCTACGCCGCGCGCACGTCGGCGGACCGGGCCGGGTGCCACTGCTCGGAGTGGACCACCTGCTGCACGACGCCGACCACCCGAATACCCCCGCCCCGGCTGTGCTCGACGCCTTGCACCGGTTCGCGGGGCGCTGAGGTAGACCGAGGACGAAACCCCGAACCCGTGCGAGACGGGACAATCGGCCGACAGGCACGATCACGAGGCGGTGCCGTCCGTACGACCAGAGCCCTGCCGGAGTGGGGGCCGCTACCAGTCAAAGCGGCTGGTAGGTGTCTTCGAGTACCAGCCGCTCAGCTGTTGATGTTGCCCATGTTTTGTGTGCCTTCGGCGGGGTGCAGTGCAGATGGGCAGCGAAGCCCCAATGTCCTCGCACGTCATGAGCTGACTGTTGTAGGCAGGGTGAGGCGCCGGTGGTGGAGCGGTCAGTAGCGGCTGAATGGGCCCCACTCCTTGACGGCGTATGCCTCGGCACGCCGCTCGATCTCCAGGGCCGATCGGCCGCTGAAGTGGGCGGGCAGTACCAGGGCGGTGGTGTCGGCGGCCCAGTCGAGCAGGCGGCGCCGGGTGGCACGGGCCTGGGCCGGGTCCTCGCAGAAGTAGCTGTCGTGGCCGTGGTGGTGCAGCTGCAAGGGGGTGTGGATGATGTCGCCGGCGAACAGGGCCCGGTCGCCGCCGGACTTCAGCTTGATCACGGCGTGGCCGGGTGTGTGCCCGGGCGCGGCCTCCAGGCGCAGGTTCCCGTCGATGGTGTACGTGTCCTCCCAGAGGCGTATCTGTCCGGCGGCGTGCACCGGGGCGATGCTGTCCTCGAAGGCGTATTCGTTGACGCTGCCGGGGATGCCGGGATTGTTGGCCGGGTTCCAGTGGTGGAAGTCGATGGCCGGCATCAGGTAGGTGGCGTTCGGGAAGGTCGGCACCCACTCGCCGCCGGCCAGGCGGGTGTTCCAGCCGACGTGGTCGAGGTGCAGGTGGGTGTTGACGACCAGGTCGACGTCCTCCGGCTGGACTCCGGCCGTGGCGAGCCGGCCGAGATAGTCCAGCTGTTGCCGGTGCCAGGGTTCGACAGCGGGGCGGTTCTTGTCGTTGCCGATGCCGGTGTCGATCAGGATGGTACGGCCCTCGCTGCGCAGCAGCCAGGTCTGCATGGCGACGTGCACCATCTCGTCGTCGGCGCCGAGGTGGTCTGGAACAAGCAGGTCGCGATGCGCTTGCCAGGCTTCGTCCGGCATAGTGGGGAAGAACGCCCGGGTGGGCATGATGGGGCCGTGCGTCTCCTCGATGCGGGTGATGGTGACGTCGCCGAGCTTGATGTCGTGCATGGTGTGCGTCTCCAAGGGTCAGCGGCGCGGCAGGGTGGCCAGCACCAGGTTGGGGTCGGTGGCGGTGGTGTAGGCGGCGCTGAGCACGTAGACGGTACGGCCGCGTACGGCCACCGAGGTCGGGTTCTGCAGCCCGGCGGCGGTCGTCAGGAGTGTCTTCGCGCGGCCGTCCGCATCGATTTGGACGACCTTGTTCGGCGCGTTGAGGGTCGCGATGACCTGGTCGTCGCCGGTTCCGGCGAAGGCCAGGTCGTCGATGCCGGCCAGCCCGGCGGCCTTGACCCGGACGGCTCCGGGACGGCCTCGGTTGATCGGGATCCGCAACAGGGTGCCCCGGTCGAGGTTGGTGGCCCAAACTGCGCCATGACGCACCTTGATGCCGTTGGCGCCGAGGAATGAGGTGGCGGAGAGTTCTCGTGCCGAGGACCAGACCTGGGCGTGGCCGCCGTTCAGGGGCACGGTGGTGATGGTGCCGTGCACTGAGTCGGTGAGGTAGAAGGTCTTCGCCGGCTCGTCATAGGCCAGGCCGTTGGGCAGCCCGGTGGCCGGCAGCGCGGCTATGCGTCGCGGCTCCTGGCCGGGACGCAGCCGGTAGAGGCCGGTGGTCGCGGCGTCGCCGCTGGCGTACAGGAAGTACAGCGTGCCGTCGGCGGTGCGCACGATGCCGGTGGTGAGCGCGAACCCGAGGGCCGGGGTGTCGGCGCCGCCGTCGGCGGGCGCGGGGAGGGTCGCCAGGATCCGGGTGGCGCCGGCCGGGCTGATCGCGGCGACCTGCCGGGCGGTCGCGAAGGTGACGTAGGCCGTGCCGTCCGGGCCCAGCGCGATGTTCTCCGGCAGCTGGCCCTTCGCCAGGTCGAAGTGCACCGCGATCCGTGACGTCACCGGCGGCGCAGCCGACGGGCGAGCCTGCGCGGTCGAGGGGGACGATGCGGTGGTGATCGTCGCCGCGTTCGACGGCGGTACGGTCACGAGACCGATCCCGGCTGCCACGGCGGCGACCGCGAGGGTGAGCATTCTGTTGCGCATTGCTGGTCCTTTTCCGAATGGCTTCGCGAACGAATGACTTCGCGAACGGGGGTTCGCGGGCGTGCGACATCGGGCGCTCTGTCCGGAGCACCTGGGAAAGCGTGGGGAAGGAGTCAGCCGGTCATGTCCGCGCCGGAGCGTCGCGCCGAGGGTCCTGGGCGATGGAGGCACGCCCGGTGAGCGCGCTGTGGACGAGCAGCGTCATCGCGGAGTGTGAGGGCGACTCCGGTTCGGTGGTGGCGACGACCACCGCCTGCTCGTCGGCGGTCCGCAGCGTCTGCTGGGTCACCTGCATGGTGCCCACCAGCGGGTGCCGCATCTCGTAGACCGCGTCGCCGCCGGTCTTGACCCGGTGGTCGGCCCACATCGTGGCGAACTCCGGGCTCTTGACCGTCAGCTCCCCGAGCAGCGCGGCCAGCAGCGGGTCGTCCGGGTGCCACCCGGAGGCCATCCGCAGGGTCGCCACCACGGCACGTGCCTTGGCGGCCCAGTCGGCGTACAGGTCACGGGTGTGTGCGTCCAGGAACACCAGGCATGCCATGTTGGGCCGCTGCCGCGGTGTGTCCGGAGCACCCGGGGCCAGATGGCCGGCGTACAAGGCGTGTCCCGGCGTGTTCCACGCCAGCACGTCGCTGCGCCGGCCGAGCACCACCACGGGCACGTCGCCCAGCGTCGCGATCAGCTGACGCGTCGCCGGGCTGACCCGTTCGGGCGCCGGCCGGCGCCTGGCGCCCCGGCGGCGGCTGCCGGTGGCCAGTTCGTGCAGGTGCCGGCGTTCCGCGTCGTCCAGGTTCAGCGCCCCGGCCAGCGCGTCCAGCACCTCAGGAGACGCGTTGGACGCCTGACCCTGCTCCAGCCGCGAGTAGTACGACACGCTCACCCCGGCCAGCAGCGCCAGCTCCTCCCGGCGCAACCCGGGGACCCGGCGCCGGCCACCGTAGGTGGCGACCCCCACATCCTCAGGCCGGAGCTGGGAACGCCTTGACTGAAGGAACTCCCCGAGCTGTCGTCTCGTGTTCATGGCTCACAGTATTCGTGGCCGGTTCGCAACCCAGCCACACCCTCCCGAGGATAGGCACGGCAGAACTCTCGTGGCCGCACTACAGATTGCCTGCTCACCGTGGGCCACCTCGCCGAGCCGGCCGTTCTCTTCTGTCTCAACGGCCTGTATGACCTTCCCGAGCCAGTGAATGGGCTGGGTGCATCGCACGTACACGGTGAACCAGTGGCCGTCGCAGGCCGGCACGTCCCGCCACGGCGCCCCGGTCCGGATCCGCCATCGGATCCCGTCGATCAACTGCCGCCTGCTCCACTTCGGCGGACGCCCCTTGCCCAATGCGGCAAGGCAGATGCGGCTCCAGCGCCGCCCACTGCGCGTCAGTGAGGTCGTGCCGCCTCGTCACCACTACGCTGGCCACGAGGTCTCCGGTATTTCGTTTTTCTTGGTCGTTGAACCAACTACCGGAGACCTCTTCGTTCAACGATCACCGACACGCCTCACACACGTGATCTTTCGAAACACGGCCTAGCCGAGCGGGAGAGCGCCGCCGAGGCCGAGGCGGACCGGCTGCACGTCACCCGCGAGATGACCGGCGACCTGGCGGAAGTCACCCTGGGGCGGCGCGGGCTGCCGCCATCGTGTGGGCCGGCCTGTCAAAGCTCGAGACTGAGAGCTGAGCAGGGCCGGTCTTGGCGGAGGAGGAGTGTGGGTATGCGAACTCGCGGAGCCCCCACCGTGCTTGCGCCCGTATCCGCTGTCGCCTCGGCCGCCGAAGGGCAGCGCGGGGTTCATCGAGAACACGAGGGCGTCGTTGATGCTGGTAATTCCGACGAGGAGGCGGCGGGCGATGTCTTCGCCGCGGTGGCGCTGTGTTCTGCGGAGCGCTCCCAGACGGCATTGGTGGCGGCTTCGTCCAGGTCGGCGACCTCGGCCACGATGACGGCGTCGTTGCTCCCGAGTTCGGGCAGCATGGGGTTCAGGGTCTGCGCGCACTGGGTGGCCACACGAGCGGATCGGCCGGCGCACCCGCTACCAGCTGACCCTCGACCTGCCCGTAGGCGATCCCGGCGGGGCCTGGCTCTCGGTGCGCCATCTGGTCGCCCTCTTCGCCGCCCCGGCAGCCCCCGCTGAGGACTCCGGCTCTCTCTGCTCCCTCTAACCGGTCGCCGGCACACGGGTGCTCGTCACACTTGCGTGTCCGCCTGGAGATCGGTCAGGCGGCGGGCCAGGTCGTCGCGTTCGCGGGTGATCTGGGCGAGCCGGTCGGGCCGGCTCAGGACGCCACCGTTACAACGGCGTGCCCCTCCAACTGCCACGCGGATGTTTGGTTGGGCGATTGTCGGGTGTTTCATGTGGCGCTGATCGTGGCCTGGAGCGCGGCGTGGAGTGGGGTGGCGGTCAGGCCGAAGGTGTTCTCGAAGGCTGAGGAGTTGACGATGAAGGGGCGGTCGAACTGGTAGCGGGTTTCTTTCAGTTCGCGGATGACGGGGTTGGTCAGTTCGAGGGCGAGCAGGATCGGGCCCGGGGGGCGGTTCAGGCGCGGCGCGGGCGCCGCAGCGAGTTCGCACAGCTGTTCGGCCAGTGCGCGGGCCGACAGCGCGGGGTTGGTGGGGGTGTGCCAGGCGCGGCCCCAGGCGCGTTCGTCGACGGCGGCGATGGCCATGGCGGCGGCGACGTCGGGTAGGTAGGTCCAGGAATGGGGCTGGTCGGGGTTGCCGAGGAAGGATGTGCGCTTACCGGCGAGCAGCGAAGGCACAAAGCGCGTGCCGACGGGGGTCTGGTCGCTGGCGCCGGGGCCGAAGTAGTCGGAGCTGCGGATCTCGGTGACGCGGGCGCGGCCGGCCTGGTGCGCGGCCAATGCGTCGGTCCACATCCGGGCGCGGACGCGGCCTTTGGTACCGGTGGCGGCGAGGGGGAGGTCCTCGGTCATCGGCCCGGTGACGGGTCCGTAGGCGTAGAGGTTGCCGGCGGTGACGAGTACCGCGCCGGTGTTCTGGGCGGCGGCCAGTAGCGCGGCGGCCAGTGAGGGCCAGTCCTGGGCCCAGCGGGTGTAGGCGGGGCCGGCGCAGTTGTGCAGGGCGTCGGCGCCCTTGACGAGTTGGGTGAGCCGGTCGCGGTCGGTGAGGTCAGCCGCGATGACCTCGACGCCGGCGGGGCCGTTGCCGGACCTGGTGATCACGGTGACCTCGTGGCCCTGGGCGAGAAGGTGCGCTGCGAGGTGCTTGCCGACCTGCCCGGCTCCAGCGATGACGTGCCTACCCATGGTGTGTCTCCTTCATTGAGACTGTTGCTTCCTTGCGAGAGCAATGCTCTCTCATTGAGCTTAGAAATTCAAGAGCACTGCTCTCATATCAGTTCCCTGATCCGATCGACGGGGGTCGGGCCGCGCATGACCAACTCGTCGGCGGCCGTGCTGTCGCGGCGCCAGGTTGAACCGCTCCGGGATCGGTGAAGACTCTGGTGCCTCGGGTTGAGTGGAGGGCAAGGAAGCGCCTGAGCTGCCACCCCTTGGTTGCACCGGCTGTGGCGAGATGCGGTGCGGGCTGCACTTATCTTGGGTTCTTGACCCCTTCTCACAGGTCAGAGCGATATGATCTTGTCAGGCAGGTAAGGCACGGTGCTGAACCGGGCAGCCATAAGCGCGAGGTTCGCGGCCCTGTCCTTCAAGCGCGGTGAGCACCAGGAGGTGGTCGGCGTTCCCCGGCAGCGGCAGCCGTGGCGCGGTATCGGCCGGCGCGTCCGCCGCTCATCCCTTCTGCATGGGCCCGGAATCCCCAGAGGTGCATCGAGCCGTGGTTCTGAACCCCACTTGCGGCAGACCAGCGAGGTACGACGCAGGAGACCAGGGGAAGGGCGCCGTCCGCGAAGCGGCCATGGTGACGGGGCAACACCCCTATGCCATGGTGACGGCATGTCCGAGAGCCAGACCCCCACGCCGGTCCCGCTTCCCCGCCCCTGCGCTACCTGAGGGTTCTTCCGCGGATCTGATTGCGGCCAAACTGCTCGTCTACGCCGCTCTGGGCGCTATAGGCCTGTTCCCGCTGCCGCCGCATATGTATCTCCCCGACGACGAGTACTGCGGTGCGCTGAAACTGGCATGGGACACCACACAGGACCCGGACAGCAGGAATCTCGGGTGGTGGAGCCAGTGCGAAAAAGATCGCGGCCACGGCAGCACCGACCACCGCGCCGACGGAGTAGCTGATTGGTCTGACGGTGTGCCCGGCTCTGTGCCCGACACCAGGACAGCCTGACGGCCTCACGGCGCGCTGCGCAGCTCAGGGCCCGGACGGCGGTCCGTCGGCCGGACCCTGAGCGAGGTACTGGCAGCACTGCGCCCACTGACGGCCGACGCGGGGGCCGCTGCCCCCTGCACCTGACATGCCTGAAGACTCCGAGATATCTGTGAGGCAAGTACAGGGAACACGTTACTTGCCTCGCCCGGATCGGTGTCGCGGACGGACGCGAATCGCCGCCCACCCTCACCAGCCACGAAAACGGGCGTTTGCGCTGCGGGCGCGGCGAGGGACGGTCGACACTCTTGAGTGTCCTGGCCAAGACGTTAGCCGACTAGTTTCTGACTGCGTTGTAAAGCGTGCCGCGCCGTCTCTGACCTGGTTGGATTTGCAGGACGCTCCGGGTCTCCTCCTGGAGCACGGCCCCGCCTACATGAGCCGCAGGGGCCGATCCTTCCCCGATCGACGGTGCTCCTCTGGACGCCGACCGGGAGCCCTGGGCGACAGCGTAGAGGAGCGGGTCGAACGCTGATAGTAGGCGACCCGAGAGGTCGGGCGCGCAGCGCGACGGCGAGACGCTCACGGTGACGGCGCAGTCTTCGCCGCTCCGCGTATCTCCGCGAGGGTCCGCAAATGGTCTGCGCTGTCATTTTGTGCTGTCAACGCGCGCCCGCGGGCGATCACCGGAGGGGGTATTTCCCCAGGTGGGAAAGTGGTAGGGCGCCCGGGGCTCGAACCCGGAACCTACGGATTAAAAGTCGCCGTTTTAAATGCCGGCCACTATCGAATCGTGTCTCATTGTGTTGCGGTGTCATGCATTGCCCGCACTCGAAATGTCCAAGAATGCCGCCCGGTGTTATGCCGTATCAGGTGCCGACGAGCATCGAACGAGCAACCACGGGGCGGATAGTATCCCTTGACCGTTCTTACTTTACCTCCGATTGGCGAGCTGATATCCCGGATGGTTTGCGGTCCGGGAGGGGTTTGACTCGGTCTCCAACGGACCTGTGATGATCGTTCAGAACGAGCGAATCCGGGATGGGGCCGCCACGCACAGCTCGACGACCACGTCGCGGCACCTGGCCAGCAGATCGGCCAGGTGCCGCTGGTAGAGCCGCGAAAGCCGGATGACCTGCGCGGATGGCATAATCGGCAGGCGCAGTCGGGCAGCTGCACCCCGACCCGTAGCAGCTCTACCTCCTGCTGGCTGACTGGGCCAACGTGCGCGGCCAGGTCGCCGCAGCCTCGGCGCGGATCGGAGAGCAGTTCGGCGGCAGCGGCCGAACCGTCCGCGGCACCTCCGGCACCTCCTGGCCGACGAGGGGGCACTCCTCCCACAGGCCGCCATCGCGCTCTGCCGCCAGCTCGCCGTCGCCGAGCTCACCACAGCTCGCGGCGGCAATGGTCGATTCAGTAGGTGCCGTAGAGCCAGTTTCCAGGGGCGTCGGAGTCCGTGCTCGTGAAGAACTCTTCGACCAAGTTGCGCCACTCGTCCAGGTCCAGGTAGCCCCGACCTTGGAGATCCAGGCGCTGGAACGCCTGAATCATGTCTCGCCGCGCCAGCCCGCACCCGACGGCGAAGATGTCCACATACTCGTCCTTGATCAGGCGTCCGTCCCCGTTGGCGTCGGCGACCTCGAAGAACGCGTCGCCGGCACCACGGAACGCCTCGGCTCCCTTGACGTCGGAGAGCGCCGCCGCCACCCTCTGCGCGACCTCCTCGCGGGTGATTCGATGGTCGCCGTCGGCGTCCATGGGGCACAGGACCGTCTTCCACCAGTGCTCCAGAGCCGCGCGCAGGCGCTGCGCCTCGGCGGAAGTGGGGGCATAGCCGCGGATCCGGGCGTAGCGGTCACCGATGGCTACGATTGTTGGCAAGGTCAGCGCGCCGGCCCCATCCGGGTCGAGTACGTTGAAGAAGTGGTTGATCTTGCGCTCTTGAAGCTTGGTGAACATGGAGGATCCTTTCCGTTGTGACTCTCCGATAACACACCGTTGCGTCGTTTTTTAGTCGCCTGCATCACGAAGAATGTCGATACTGGCCTTCTGAGAGAGGGTTTGGACAGCTGCGATAAGGAACAGGCCGGGCATCTTCGGAAATACCGAAGCATCTACGATGCGCAGCCCTTCCACTCCATGGACCCTGAAGGAGCTGTCGACGACCGAGTCATCGATGGTCCTTCCGAGCGGGTTGGAGCACGCCGCATGGTGGCCGTAGTGCTCCTTACGAATGAAGTCTCCGAGATCCTGGACGTCGGGGCCGGGGAAGATCTCGCCTTCGCCGGGTTCGACGCGATTCAGCTCGCGGCACATCTCGATGGCCTGTGTCAGTGCGGCAAGGTCCTTTTCTCCACCCGCACCGTTGCCGAACGCACGGAAGTTGATATCCGGACAGCGGATTGGGTCGCCTGAACGCAGGCGCACGTAGCCGTTCCGGTCCCCGGTGTACCCCATGAGCGTCAACCAGGTCCAGGACTGCCCGACGTGTGCGAACGCCTCCTTGACCCAGTCCGGGTGGTGGGCCCGGAACTGGATAGGCACCCCTATCGTGACGCAGTTGGTGGCGGATCCGTCGGCGCCCTCGGTGCGATAGGTGATGCAGGGAATGCCGAACTGGCCCAGCTGAGAATTCTCTGGGTCGGCCCGCCACCCGGACAGGCAGACGCTCAGCCGTGGTCCTGTCGGGCTGAGCGACTTGATGAGTGCGCCTATGTAGCGATTTTCCGCCAGCTCCGGTAGGGGGTAGCGGTCGATGACTGAGATTTCACGCCGGTCCTGCAGGTTGGTGCCGACGCAAGGTGAGTCGACGAGGACTTCGATGCCGTGGGCCCGCAGGTGGTCGGCGGGGCCGATTCCACTCAACATGAGGATCTGCGGGCTGTTGTAGGTGCCGCCCGCGATGATGACCTCGCGACGAGCTCGGACCACCTGTCGAAGAGTTGCCCGCTCCTCCTCGGTCGTTTCCTGAAATTTCGGTGAAGCTTCGTATAGATGACGTCCGTTCAGGAACTGGACGCCTACCGCCCTAGGGGCTGTCTGCCCGGGCTCGAAGAGGATTTTCTCTACCAATGCATCGCACTGGATTTCGAGCATCGGGCAGTTTCGCTCGGCCGAGATGAGGCGATCCCGGACACCTTGGCGCACGCCGGCCTTGATCCCGATCTGGAGGTTCCAGGGCCCTGCGGTGCCGACGTTGTCCTTGTCATTGAGCTCTCCCGAACGTTCGGCGTCCCCCATTGACTTGAGGAACCAGTTCGGGCCCTCAAGTGACGTGATCAGGCTGCCAGGATCGGTTCGCGGAGACTCCAGCTGGGCGAACGGGTTCTTGGAGGAAACGGCCTGCCATTCGAGCACTTTTTGCCAGTGCTGCCACATGGCTTCGTGGTGCCATCCATTGTCACCCGTCAACTCCATGATGTCGTCCCAGTCGCTGTGCGCTGGGTACATGATGATGCCGGAATTATGAATGGCACAGCCGCCGAGGGCCGACGCTCGGGGATAGAGGACGCCGTTCTTTTCGTCGACCCACATGTCACCGTGAGCGGCTTTGCCCCCGTCGTTATGCTGAACCCAGAACTCCCAGGCCACCTCAGGGTCCTCGGTGGCCTGTGCGAAGAATATGGGAACGTCCCGGTAGACCTCGTTACCGCTGGGCGGACCCGCCTCGAGAACGAGCACTGAGAAGCCGGCCTCGGCGAGATTCGCGGCGACAGATCCGCCGCCAGGCCCAGAGCCGACGACGATGTAGTCGTAGGTTGACGTTTCTGGCGAATCATCTGCTAGAAAGTTTTCCATTTGATGTCCCGGAGAATCGCAGGTCCGGTCCCATGCGCATTGCTCTGCCGCAGAACCGTCGAGTACGGACAGTGGTCAGTTAAGCACGTAGAGTAATCAGCGTCTGTGGCTGCTTGGTAATCCTTTGGTGGCGGGCTGGGCGGCGAAGGGCCAGGCGACGCCGGCAGGGGTGGAGCGATCTTCAGAGTCAGATCCACGAATGGCCCGTGATCGTCGTTCTGGTCGGTTTCGATCTTGCTTTCCTGGTGGGCCGGGCAGTCCTGTGAGCCGTCTGTCGCTGCGGTGGGCGGAGGTTCCACGGGCCTCGGGGGTTTCCGGATCGAAGGGGTGGGTTGGTGCTGGTCAGCCGGGGGTCGGGCAGGAGGGCGAGCCGGTTCAGGAGCGTGCTGAGGAGTCGCGCTCTGGGCGGCAGGCGCACCTGGAGGCGGCGGGCGTGGGTGGCGATCCGGGCGGGCGCGGACTCGAGTGGCGGGCCTTTCAGCTCGCAACTCGGTGACTACTCGTGGATCCGGGTCAAAGAAGGCCTCCGGTGGCGCTGATGGTCTGCCCGGTGATCCAGCCGGCATCGGGGCCCGCGAGGAAGGCGATGATGCCGGCGATGTCGTCACCAGTTCCCAGACGGCCCAGGACGGTGTTGCGTGCGGCGCGTGCGTGGAGCTTTTGCGGGAGCGATTGCTCGAGCATGGCGGTGTCGGTGGCGCCGGGGGCGACACAGTTGACCGTGATGCGGCGTACTCCTAGTTCCAGAGCGGCGATGGCGGTGAACTGCTCGACGGCGGCCTTGCTGGCCGCGTAGATGGCGTTGCCCGGGGCCGGGCGCTGCGTGCCGATCGAGGACATGTTGATCACGCGGCCGTCGTCGGCGAGGCGGATTGCCGCGTGCTGGAGTGCAAGAAATGTGCCTTTGGCGTTGACGGCCATCACTGTCTCGTAGGTTGCTTCGCTGGCCTCTTCGATCCGTCCGCCAGGCAGCCAGACCGCGGCGTTGTTCACCAGGATGTCGAGGCGCCCGACAAACTGCTCGGCCAGGTCGAACAGGCTGGCGACGTCGGAGGCTACTCCGATATCGGCTTGTATCGGCCGTGCGCCGGTGGCGGCCGCGACCTCGTGGGCCGCATCCGTGGCTTGGCGGTAGCCGAAGGCGACCTGTGCTCCTTCTGCTGTGAGCCTTTCGACGATGGATCGTCCGATACCGCGAGATCCGCCAGTGACCAGTGCCGTCTTACCCGACAGTGAGCCCATACCCATCCCTTGACTCTGAGTTTTGATACATCTACACAGGGTAACCATCAGGGCGAGAAACCCTACGTCTGGGAGGGCATTTGTTGAGTGCCCAGGAAACGGACAGCCAAGCGATCCTTGAGGTCCTGGTGGCAGCGGTCCGCAGCATCCGGCCGGAGTTGACCGGGCCGATCAGCGGCGAGGAGCACATCGCCGCCGAACTGGGCCTGGATTCGATCGATCGAGTGGAACTGCTGTTGGCGCTGGAAGAGGCGTTCGGCATGGAGGAGGAAGTGGATCCGCGGATCTTCATGACCCCCCCGACCCTCAACGGCCTGGTGGAGCAGATCTGTGTCTCACAGGTGGCTTCCCGATGAGCGGTTGCCCGGTTCCTGGATCGCGGATCTACCTACGTGGCTCGGCCATGGCCGAGCACTTCTTCAGTGCCGCCGACTCGGAGCTGTCCCACGCTCGTGGCTGGGACCTGATCTTCGGTGAGCGGTTCGGCAGAGGGCTGCTGAACCTTGACGATGAACCGCACAGAGCAGCCCGCAGAGCGTTGATGGCGGTCCTGAACCGGAAGGCGACGGCCGAGTACGCCTCGGTGGCTGGCGAGATCCTCGACCGCGTCGTCCCGGCACTGCCCGTCGATGAGCCCGTCGACCTGCACGCTTTCACCAAAAAGGTGACATTTGAGGTCGCGGCGGCTGTCTTCGCGGGGCTGTCGGCCTCGGAGGCATCGGAACTCCTTGGTTTGTTCACCACGCTTCAAGCGCCCGATCTCGAGCTCGGCACGCCCGGCGGAGATCGTCTGATCCGTGACATCGCCCGGAGCCGTCGCCGGGTTCGCGCGCTTTTGTTGACCGCAGTCGACCGGGCACACGCCGTGGAGGACGAGCGGAGCTACGGGGTGGCGGGGCTGGTGGCGCGCCTGCGCGCATTGCCCGGTCCTCCGACGGATGAGGAGATCGCCAGTCACATTGCGATCTTGCTTCTCGCTGGATTCGAGACAACGGCGTATCTTTCGGCTCGATTGTTGTGGCTGCTCGCTCGCCACCCGGCAGAGCAGAGCGCCGTTCGCAGGGATCTCGCTGCCTCGGAGCCAGGCGACTCACAGCTCTTGGAGGCTGTCTTCTCCGAAACCGCGCGGCTGCACCCGCCGTTGTTCTGGTTGCCGCGCCGAGCCGAGACGGACCTGGTCTTCGGAGACACACTGCTACCTGCCGGCACTGAAGTGTTCTACTCCATCGCCGACACACAGCGCGATCCTGCGTCCTTCGCCGATCCAGACGAATTCCGACCCCAGCGGTTCGCCTCAACCGACACCAGGCGCGGCCGCTTCGCGATGACTCCGTTCAGCGCAGGGCGACGGCTCTGCGCAGGTATCCACGTGGGGACAATGGAGACCAAGCTGATCGCCGCTGCCGTACTGCACCGCTTCAGCCTCCATGCTCCACCAGGCCCGCACATCGGCGATGCATCGCCTAACGGCACCAGCGTCACCCCCTCTGAGCCGCTCCTGGTGCGGTTGCAGGAGGTCATGTGATGAGTAGTGGAGGCGACAGGGGCCGAGCTCTGGACTGTGCCACCCTGGCCGAAGCGGCGTCCTTGCTGGACCCTGGTGTGACGGTGTCGTTCCCCGGTTCCGGAGAGCGGCTCACGGCTGCCGACCTGGACCGCGAATCCGAGCGATTCGCGGCCGGGCTGGTGGCCGCCGGAGTGAAACCGGGCGAGGTCGTCGGACTGCTGCTGCCCACCGGCCCTCAGGTGTTGCTCGGGTTGCTGGGCGTGGTGCGCGCTGGCGCCGCAGCCAGCATGCTGAGCGCGGTGGGCGGGACACCCGAGCGGTCTGCCGAGAGGCTGGCGCTCGTTGTCGGTGCCGCTCGGATGCGTTACCTCGTCGTGCATGAGGACTACTCCGACATCGCGCACGCCCTCCAGCGGATGTCCCCCGGCCTTGTAGTGCTGGACGCGAACCTGGCCGCGCCACCCGGTCGGCTTCCGGAGGTCGCCGAGGGTGACCTGGCCGTCCTGCAGTACACCTCGGGCAGCACGGGCCATCCGAAAGGGGTGATGCTGCCGCACTCGGCCGTGCAAGCCGCGCTTCGGTCGATCGTCGCCTCCGCGCGCCTGACCTGGCAGGACACGATGGTGACCTGGCTGCCGCACTACCACGACATGGGCCTGTTCGGCTTGCTGGCGCCGCTCATGGCTGGTGGCAGTGCCCAGGTCCTACCTCCACTGGCCTTCATCCGGCGGCCGGCCCGCGTCCTGCAACTCCTGTCCGACCACGGTGGAACCCTGCTCATGGGGCCGAACTTCTCCTACGACCGGATCGTGGCCGCCGCCACCCCCGAGCTTCTGTCCAACCTTGACCTCTCCCGCTGGAGGCTGGCGTTCAACGGCGCCGAACCGGTGAAGGCCTCCACCGTGGAAGCATTCACCAAATGCTTCGCCTCAGCGGGAGTATCGGAGTCTGTGATGTTCCCGGTGTATGGAATGGCCGAAGCCACCCTGCCCATCACGTTTCCCGAACCTGGGACCGTCCCGCGCATCATCCACGTGGACCGGATGGAACTCTCCGACCATGGCCGGTGCGCGCTGGTGGCTCCCCACCATCCAGCCGCCAAACCACTGGTGAGCGTTGGCCGCCCGGTCCAGGACATGCGATTGAGACTCATCGATGCGACCGGAGCCGACTGTGCGCCGGGACAAGTCGGCGAGATCCAGATCAGCGGTCCTTGCGTGACCTCCGGCTACTACGCCAACCGATCCGCCACCACCGCACTTTTCGAAGGCCCATGGCTGCACACCGGCGACCTCGGATTCCAACTCGACGGTGACCTGTTCATCGCCGGCCGGACCAAGGAAATGATCATCGTGCGGGGGCAGAACTACTTCCCCGAAGACGTCGAAGACCTCGCCGCCCGGCAGGCCGGTGTGCATCGCGGCCGGTGCGTCGCCTACGCCGAGAACGAACACGTCGTGGTCGTCGCCGAAATCACCCCTAGCTGCGACCCGTCCGTCGTCTGCACGGAAATCCGCCAGTTGATAGCCGATCACCTGGCTCTGACGGCCGTGCGCGTTCACCCGGTGCGGCCGGGCTGGTTGTCCCGCACCACCAGCGGGAAATGGCAACGTGCCCTGACTCAAAGGCGGATCAGAGAACAGAACACCATCTTCGCCAGCACCGACCCCGACGCCCCAGGCGACTAGCGATCTTTGGTCGCGGCTTTCTCTAGTCTCACGACGCCCGGGGAAGGCGAGCTTGGGCGGCGTAGCCGTCGGCGCCCAAGTAGCGGCGGGCTTCGATCTATTCGTTGGTCTGCTCGGCCGGCACCGCGTCGACCAGCCGGATGATCGAGGCCCGGTCCGTGTGGATCCGTTTGGTAGCTCGTCCTGGGTCTTTGCTCTCGCCTGGTTGTCGGCGGGCGATGTCGGTGTTGTCCTGCCCTTAACGGCGATCAAGAAAGGACGGGACAATGAGACATCGCCAGGATCGCATCGTGGTGTACAAGCGATGTGGATGCGTCGATGCGCGTACGAGTAGGCAGCTGGGCGGACGCTGCGTGCGGCTGGACGAGGACGGGCACGGTAGCTGGTACTTCGCAGTCCAGGTAAGTGGCCCAGCCGGGCGTCGCGAGCGGCTCCGGCGTGGCGGGTTCACCACTGCCGAACAGGCTTACCACGCGGGTGGTGAGATGATCGTCGCCGATCGGGACGGCGGGCTGGGTGCGGGATACACGGTGGCGCGATGGCTGCGCTGCTGGCTACAGGCTCAGCAAGCACTGCGGCCCAGCACCCGCGAAGGCTACGCCGATCACGTACGCCTGCATCTGATCCCGTACCTGGGCCGGATCGAGCTGGCCCAGCTCACAACCCTAGACCTCAGCCGCATGTTCGCCGCCCTCGCCGGACGGCGCACCCGCTACGGCAAGCCGATCGCGCCCTCCACCCTGCACCGCATCCGCGCCACGCTGCGCGCGGCATTGAACGCCGCAGTGCGTGAGGGCCTGATCGCCTCCAACCCGGCACGCTTGATCCGGCTGCCCGCGTCCTCCCGGCCGTATCCGCAGGTGTGGACCGACCGGCGGGTGGCCGCCTGGCGGCGCGAGGGCGAACACCCGACGGTGGCGGTGTGGACCGCCGACCAACTGGCCGAGTTCCTCGCCTTCGCCCGACACGATCGGTTGTACGTGCTGTGGCAGTTGATCGCGCTGCGCGGGCTACGCCGCGGAGAGGCAGCCGGGCTACGCTGGATCGACCTGGACCTGGACCGGCGAGAACTCGCCGTCAACCGGCAACTGGTGCACACCGACGCCGGCCTGATCGCCTGCCCGCCGAAAAGCGCCGCCAGCCAGCGGATCATCGCCCTGGACCCGCAGACGGTTCGCCTGCTATGCCGTCACGAGCAGACCGAGCGGCGGCGACTGGGCGACGCTTGGCGGGAAACAGGCCCGATCTTCACGCGGGTGGACGGATCTCCCCTACGACCGGACTATCTCACCGTCCGGTTCCGAAACCTTGTCCGCGCGAGCGGCCTGCCACCGATCCGGCTGCACGACCTGCGCCACGGCACCGCCACCCTCGCCTTGGCCTGCGGCTCCGACCTGCGGGTCGTGCAGGG
This sequence comes from Nonomuraea sp. NPDC003709, assembly GCF_040610775.1. Taxonomy (NCBI): domain Bacteria; kingdom Bacillati; phylum Actinomycetota; class Actinomycetes; order Streptosporangiales; family Streptosporangiaceae; genus Nonomuraea; species Nonomuraea sp. NPDC003709. The sequence continues at coordinate 70,966 of NZ_JBEXMW010000027.1, forward strand.
CACGCTCGGACACGGCAGCATCGTGGTGACCTCCGACATCTACACCTCGGTGCTGCCAGAGGTGTATCACCGCTCAGCCCAGGCGATCGCGCGGCTGGTGCTGGGCAAGGCGCGCAGGACCGGCCGCAACCTCCGGAAGGCGGCCTGACCAAGTGACCCAGGTGTGACCCACATGTGTCTCACGATCAGCAAGAAACCTTCTCATAAGGGAAGGAACCGCAGGTGGGGGTGGTAGGGCGCCCGGGGCTCGAACCCGGAACCTACGGATTAAAAGTCCGCAGCTCTGCCAATTGAGCTAACGCCCCTCGCAACAGCAAGGGTACAGAGATTACCGCCCAACCCGCGACGCCTACATCACCGGTAAGCGGCCAGACCCGTCAGCGCCTCCCCCAGCACCAGCGTGTGAATCTCTTGGGTGCCCTCGTACGTCAGCACAGACTCCAGGTTGTTCATGTGCCTGATCACAGGGTACTCCAGGGTGATTCCGTTCCCGCCCAGGATTGAGCGGGCCTGGCGGGCGATGTCCAGGGCGGCGCGTACGTTGGCCAGCTTGCCGAAGCTGATCTGCCGGGGCTCCAGTTGGCCGGCGTCCTTCAGCATGCCCAGATGGAGGGCGGTGAGCTGGGCCTGGGCGGCGCCGACGTACATCCAGGCGAGTTTCTCCTGCGTCAGCTGGAACGCCCCGATCGGCTTGTCGAACTGGACCCTGCTCTTCGCGTAGATCACCGCGGCCTCCAGGCAGGCGCGGGCGGCGCCCACGACGCCCCAGACGATGCCGAAGCGGGCCTCTGAGAGGCAGGAGAGGGGGCCGCGGAGGCCGGTGACGTCCGGGAGGGCGGCGGAGGCGGGCAGGCGTACGTCGTCGAAATAGAGGGACGAGGTGACCGAGGCCCTAAGGGACAGTTTCTTGTGGATCTCAGGGGCGGAGAAGCCGGGGGTGGAGGTCGGTACGACGAAGCCGCGGATGCCTTCGTCGGTCTGCGCCCAGACCACGGCGACGTCGGCGATGGAGCCGTTGGTGATCCACATCTTGGAGCCGTTGAGGATCCAGTCGGATCCGTCTTTCTTGGCATAAGTCCGCATATTGGCGGGATCGGAGCCATAGTCCGGCTCCGTCAGGCCGAAGCAGCCGATGGCCGAACCGGCCGCCATCCGCGGCAGCCACTCCTCTTTCTGCTCGTCGGAGCCGTACCGCCAGATGGGGAACATAGCCAGCGAGCCCTGCACCGACACGAAGGAGCGCAGCCCCGAGTCGCCGGCCTCGAGCTCGCGGCACGCCACCCCGTACGACACCGCGTCCGTCCCGGCGCAGCCGTACCCCTGCAGATGCATCCCCAGCAGCCCGAGGGCGCCGAGCTCGGGCGCGAGCTCGCGCGCCGGGAAGACCGCCTCCTCGAACCAGTCGCCCACGTGCGGCAGGACGCGGTCGGAGACGAACGACTTGACCGTGTCGCGGATCAGCCGCTGGTCGGCGTCGAGCCGGTCGTCCAGGCGGAGCAGGTCGTCCATCGCGGGTCCCTTCATCACATAGGGGGCTACCAGGGTTCTACCAGGGGGAATCCTGATGTGCTAACACCGGGCCTGCGGGCAGTCTTGAGACATGAGCGAATACAACGTCAAGAAGCTGCGTCGGACCCACAAGGGCAGGATCATCGCGGGCGTCTGCTCCGGCATCGGCGAGTTCGTCGGGATCGACGCCAACCTGGTGCGCATCGCGCTTGCGATCGCCACGCTGTTCGGCGGGCTGGGCGTCGGCGTGTACGCGATCGGCTGGCTCCTCATGCCCGAAGAGGACAGCGACACCTCCATCGTGCAGGACCTCATCCACAAGCAGCAGGACCGCAGCAGGACGGACTGGAGCGGCGAGCAGAAGCCCCAGTCGTGATCAGGCCGCGGCGGGCACGCGTTCGCGAGGCTCGGTCCAGAACAGGGCCAGCACGGCCGCGCAGATCAGGCCGGTGAATCCGGCCAGCGCGACCACCGGCTCAGGACCGAGTCTCTCCGCCGCGAACCCGCCCACCAAAATCCCGATCCCCTGTACGGACATCAGTCCCGACTGCACGAGGCCGAATGCCTGGCCGCGACGTTCGGCCGGCACCTGCTGGACGAAGGCGGCATTGGCCGCGAGCTGGTACGCCCCGCCGACCCCCGACAGCACCCATGCGGCGAGCACCACCTCCAGCGGCGGATACAGCGCTGTCACGATCAGGGGCGCGCAGCTCAGCATGGCCAGCCACCCCATGAGCCGCAGCCGCCGCGGCGGCGGCACGAACCTGCTGAAAAGGAACGCCCCCAGCACCGTCCCGGTCGGCATCGCCGCCATCAGCAGCCCGGTGATCACCGGAACCGGCAGTGTCCACGTGGCGAACAGGGTCCCCGTGGACAGCTTGGCCGCGTACGGCACGGCGATGCCCTCAGGCAGGATGTAGAAGCCGCACAACCACGCGAACAGGACGAGCGTCCGCAGCTTCCGCGACCCGAACACGAGCCGGGCTCCCGCCGCGGTCATCGTCCACATGGACGGTTTCGAGCCGTCGTGGGTAGCGGAGGGCCGGCGCCGTACCCCTGACACGAGGATCAGCGCGGAGCCGAGGAACGTCGCCGCGTCCAGAGCGAGCGCCCGGTAGGGGCCCATGGTCGCGATCACCGCTCCGCCCGCCGCGAAACCGAGCATCTGTACGGCCTGATTCGTCATGTTCTGAATCGCCGAGCCGATGACGTACCGGTCGCCTTCGAGCACCTCGGGCAGCAGCGCCGCCCGCGCGGCCGAGAACGGCGCGCTGAGCAGCACCACCAGGAACACCAGCGCGCACAGCGCCCAGAACGGCATGCCCGGCACCGCCATCGCGGCCACCAGCGCGGCCCGGATCAGGTCGCAGGTCAACATCACCGCCCTGCGCGCGAACCGGTCCGCCAGCCCGGCCAGCAACGGCCCGCCCACGATGGACGGGAGGTACGTCAGCGCGTAGACGGCCGCCGTGGCCAGCGGTGACTGCGTGCGGTCATAGACGAGTACGGCGAGTGCCACCTGGGCGAGCTGGTCGCCAAGGAGGGAAAGGCCCTGTCCGTACCAGAGTGCTCTGAACTCCCTGAGTGCGATGACTTCCCGATATGTGGCGTGCCCTTCAGCACGGCGATGCCGTCCCGGCGGACGACCTGCCCGCATGGCCCCCATTGGACTCCGCTGTGCCTGACTTACAGTGTTCGCTACGTCACCTAAGGTGCCCGATCATTATGGCAAGCCGCAACCCAAAGAAGTCAACCAAAAGCAAAGGGTTACCAGCCCAGCTCGTGAAGTCTAGCGTCGTCGATGCCGAAGTGATGGCCGACCTCGTGGATGACCGTGATGCGCACCTCGGCGACGACGTCTTCCTCCGTATCGCAAATCTGGCATATCGGATTGCGGTAGATCTCGATGCGGTCGGGCAGGACCCCTGAGTACCAGTCGCCGCGTTCCGTGAGGGGGACACCGGTGTACAGGCCGAGCAGGCGGGGCTCCGGCGGGTCATCGACGACCGTGACGACGACATTGCTCATGGCGCGCGTGAGGTCCGGGGGGATCGTGTCCAATGCCTCGGCCACGAGTTCCTCGAACTTCTCCCGCGTAACCTCGATCACACTTGCCATTCTGCCCCGTCCTTCGGGTAGGCAAGAAAGCGTATGAAGTTCGCTCACAGGTCAAAGGCAGTCATTCAGTCCAGGGTGGCGAAGGGCGCGGCGGTGCTCCTCGTGGCCGCGGTGGGTGCTTGGCTGGGCATCTTCCTCAGCGGCACCGTACGAGCTCAGATCGGGCCCGTGGAGACCGGCATGTCGCTCCGGCCGGCCTGGAGCGGCGAGACGATCGTGGACGCCAGCCCGCTCGGCACGCTCACGTTCCGCACGCACGACGCGCCGCTGCGGTTGCGCATCACGCTCGAGAACATCGACCAGGAACGCGCCAAAGCCCTCATAGAGGACCCGCGCCTGGCCGACCGCCTGCCGGGGCTCATCGAGGACGACCTCCTCGACGGAGTACGCGCGCTGGTGATCCGCTCGCTGCTCTGTGCGGGCGCCGGGGCGCTGATCGCAGTCCTGATGGTCTTCAGGCGCCCCAGAGTGGCTCTGATGGGCCTTCTGGCCGCCTCCGTGGCGCTGGCGGGCACGGGGGTCCTCGCGGCCGTGACGTTCCGCCCCAGCTCTCTCGTCGAGCCCCGCTACTCGGGCCTCGTCGCCGCCGCGCCGTCGCTCGTGGGCAGCGCCGAGTCGATCGTCTCCCGTTTCGAGTCGTACCGGTCGCAACTCACCAAGCTCGTCACGAACGTCTCCAAGCTGTACGACACGGTCTCCACCCTGCCGCTGTACGACGCCAACCCCAAGACCATCCGGGTCCTGCACGTCTCCGACATCCACATCAACCCCATCGCCTGGAACGTCATCCGCTCCCTCAAGGACCAGTTCAGCGTGGACATGGTCATCGACACGGGCGACATTTCCGACCATGGCACCAAGGCCGAGAACAAGTTCGTGGACGAGATAGGCCGCCTCGGGGTCCCGTACGTGTACGTACGCGGCAACCACGACTCGATGACCACCCAGAAAGCGGTCGAGAAGCAGAAGAACTCCATCGTCCTGGACGACACCACCGAGACCGTGGCAGGCCTGAAGATCTACGGCCTGGGCGACCTCCGCTTCACCCCGGACAAATCCGTGGCCGCCGACTCGGACCCGACCGTGCTCGGCGACTACGCCCGCTCCCACCTCGCCAAGGTGAACAAGCCGGACGTGATCGCCGTACACGACCCGGACGTCGGCAAGGGCTTCTCCGGCGCGACCCCCATGATCCTCGCCGGCCACACCCACGCCCGCAAGACGTCCATGCTCCCCTCGGGCACCCGCCTCCTCGTCCAGGGCTCGACCGGCGGCGCCGGCCTGCGCGCCCTCGAACACGCCCAGCCCACGCCCGTCCAGGCCTCTGTCCTGTACTTCGACAGGGAGACGAAGCGCATGCAGGCATGGGACGACATCACGCTGGGCGGGCTGGGGGAGCAGTCGGTGTACATCCAGCGTCACGTGGAGCCCGACCCACAACGTATGATTTCCCCGGAGCCAACGAACGCCCCGTCGCCAACGGGACCGATCTCTGGCACACAATCGCCGTCCGCCGGTAAGCCACTTTGGCATCAGGGGCAATCGTCCCCTATGCTTCAGAGGTCTCCGACGGAAGGCGACAGGGAATCCTGAGCCCCCATCGTCTAGCGGCCTAGGACACCGCCCTTTCAAGGCGGCGGCACGGGTTCGAATCCCGTTGGGGGCACTGCGAGCGGTTAGCGCACCGGAAAACGGCTGGTCGAAGACCACCGAAAAGCTGGTAAGCTAAACGAGCGCAAACGGCAAGAACAGCAAGAAACGCAAGGTCCTGTAGAGCAGTTTGGAGTGCTCGCCACCCTGTCAAGGTGGAGGTCGCGGGTTCAAGTCCCGTCAGGACCGCTCTGGGTCAGGTAGCTCAGTTGGTACGAGCGTCCGCCTGAAAAGCGGAAGGTCGGCAGTTCGACCCTGCCCCTGACCACCAGCATTGACCTGCAAAAACGCCTCGAACGGATTGTCGTTCGGGGCTTTTTGGTTTTCTCTGACAGCAACAGTGACAGCAACGTCGCGATGGAGCATGGGTTGGACCACGGTATGACTCCCGCGCATCTCGCCGTCGAGATGGGGGACGCTGAGAAGCTTCAGAGGCTCCTCGATGAAGGTCTGAGTGTTCACGAGGAACACGGTGGACTCACGCTGCTTCACCACGCGATCGATGTGGAAGTGGACGGTCACGCGCAAACAGGTGATCGGCTTCATGTCGACATGACGGCGCTCCTGCTCGCCAACGGAGCAGATCCACGGCGGCGATCGCACGCCGGCGCAGGTGTCTCGGCGGAGCACTTCGCCTTCGTCAACGGTCACTGGTTGGCGACCCGGCTGATCGAAGCATGGCTGCGGGATCATCCCGAGTAGCCGCTGACAGCGACGTCGGCCACTGTAGCGCTGGCGATCATTGACGGGGTTGGAGATGCGTAGCTAACTTCCGGGATTTGTGACCCCTCAGTGGATCGGTGTGATCGGGACTGCTCTTGGCGCCGCGATCGGAAGTCTGGTCGCGATCGCTTCCGTCTTTCTCCGGGCGCGCCAGGAGGCCGCAGCCGAGGCGCGCGAGCACAAGAGAGAGCAAGCCCGTAGAGCTCGTGATCGCGAGTGGGACATCACCGTTCAGGGGCTGGACGCACGGCGACAGACCTACGCCACCTTGTTACGACGGGTCGCGGCATACGGCCGGCAACTCGAAGCGATCACCGAGCAGGCTTCGACTTCGGTTGGCGACAAGCAGGTTCCGCACCCCCTCAGGGAGGAACTGCACACAGTCAGGGCAGAGCTCGAAGATCTGGTCTTTGAGGTTGATGTTCACGCGCAGCATCCCCTTGTTGGCGATGTACTGCGGCAACTCCTTCAAGAAGGCGAAGCAGCCCAGGATGCCCTGGAAGCACGAAAGTGGGATGAGGCCAGGGAGCTTACTTCCCTCGTAGGCCCCTTGGTGGGGAAGCTGCGCAATGTATGCCGGTGGGATCTTGGTTTATATGGGCCAGATCCGTATGAGGACTTAAACAGCGCGCCAGAGTTGGCATCCGCCGAAGAGAAGGCGGTCGAGCAGAAAGAAGGCGCCCCAGCCGAAACGAGCTGAGGCGCAGCGAGTAGGGATAGATCAGCTGAGGGCATCACCGAGCTTGCCCAGGGCCGTCCGCTTGTCATCGAGTGACGCGTGAGCGTAGATCGTCATGGTCACCTCGATGTCGCTGTGGCCGACGATGTCGCGGACGACTTGGGGCGGGACACCGAGGTTCAGCAGGAGCGTCACACAAGTGTGGCGCAAGTCGTGGAATCGCATCTCGTCGAGCCCTGCGGTTTTGCGGATGGTTTCCCAGCTTCGGCGTAGGTTGTCCGGCTCCATCGGAGTGCCGCAGCGCGACGGGAAGACGAGGCCATGTTCTTTCCACTCCTCCCAGCGGTCCGAGCGCTCCGTGAACAGCTTCTTACGGTGCTGCTTCAGGGCCTCCACGCAGATAGGAGGTAGCGGCACCGATCGTTCCGAGTCGGCGGTCTTGGGGCGGACGAACTGGAGGCGGCCGGCGACGCGCTGGAGGCTCTGAACCACTTCGAGTTTGCCGCCTTCGAGATCGACGTCTTCCCACCGGAGCCCGAGTAGTTCCCCGCGGCGTAGGCCGAGGCAGAGAGCCAGGGCGTACAGCGCATAGAGCCGGTGATCCTGAGCTGCCTTGAGGACTGCGCGAGCCTGGGGGACGGTCAGGCCGCGATTGACCTTGTACTTGGGCACAGGGACCTTGACCAGCTTGGCCACGTTGCGAGAGATGATCTCCTCTCGGACGGCGCACTCTAGGGCGTTGCGCAGGACGGCGTGGATGGACTGGACCATGCGGGTCGAGAGCCGAGAGTCACAGCACGCTCCCGCCTTGAGAGCGCAGCAAACGGGCTTGTCGCGGGAGGCATCCCAGCCGTTTCGGCAGCACTGACACTCGGTACGGACTCGATTGACGAAGAGCCGGACGTCCTGGGCGTTGAGCTTGCCGAGGCGCTTCTTGCCCAGGCCGGGAATGAGGTGGAGGCGGACCACGCCCTCGTATCCTTGGTACGTCTTCGGGCGCCGTTCCTGGCTGACGATGTGCTTGAGCCAGTACGTCAGGAAGTCGGCCAGCGTCCAATTCTCGGACGAGACGGGGATGCCCTCGTCGGCCTGGCGGAGAAGCTCGGTCAGCTTCTTCCTTGCGTCCTCCTGGGTACGAGCGGAGCCTTGAACCCGCTTCACGGTGCCCGCCGTTGTCTGGACGAAGGCGGCGTAGCCATAGCGGCCATCCTTGCGCGGCCAGATGCTTCCTTCGCCGTTGGAACGCTTACGGATGCGGCGGCCAGTACGGCGCTTGGGCTCTTCCTCCGGTGTGCCAAGTGTCGTCTTCGTCATCAGGCCACCTCTGCCAGGATCTTGATGCACTCGGTCAGGGCCTCGACCTCGATGAGGCGACGGCGACCGACCTTGAAGCTTCGGAGTTGGTTGGAGCGGATCAGGGTGTAGAGGGTCCACCGGCTGACGCGGAGTCGCGCGGCGGCCAGGATCGAACGAGGCGAGCTCAAGCCTGTGGGCAGCGGCTCCCCTCAGAACTGGACCTCGCGGAGCAGTACGGCGTAGCCAGGATGACCGTTCGTCGTGCGATGAAGGAGCTACGCGAGTGTGGCCTCATCCGAAGCGTTCATGGCAAAGGCACCTATGTGCAGAAGCCCGCCCCTCCTGCTGAGAACGCCGACGGGTGACGCGTTGCTGTACAGCAACCCGTACAGCAACGCCGACTTACTTGATCACATGATGACGGGCTGAGCCTGCTGTTTCAGACACCCCTAAGGCGGGCCCGCCAGGTGCTTGCCCTGCCCTACGGATCAGAAGGCTAGGGGATCGAGTCCTCTCGGCAGCGCACAGCGGAAGCCCTGGTCATTATTTCGGTGATCAGGGCTTCTCGCGTCTTCGATCATGGTGCGCTGTCCAAAGTGGCCGGACGTGATCAGGCTGGGAGAATGCAGGCGTTGGGTGGTCACCTACTCGGCTGGCTCTGTCCCAGCGTCGGTTTCAGCGTTTGTGAACGCTTGGAGACGCAGGTGTGCTGCCACATTTCTTGCAAACCAGCTGTCCGAGGCGAGCTCGGTCCGAGCCGTTTCGCTCCAGTCCTCTCGGTTGAGTACCGCGAGGTAGTGCCGCAGGACACGGTCTCGATGTTCGAGGGTGCAGCCGACTTGTTCCGGTGGCTTCTGTGCCAGGTGGTCGGCGATGACTGCCGTGTTGATGTACCTGCTCAGGGTCGGTGTCTGACCTCTCAGGTGATTGGCATGCGCTTGGAGGACGGTGGGTGCGGGCGGATAGTGCTCCAGGGTCATGCCCATGCCGGAGCAATCAGCCATGATCGCCAGTAGACGGCCGGTGTGGTCGACCAAGTCGTCGTCGGCGTCAGCCCTGGTGATCGCCTCATGCAGGTGGGCTGCGGTGGCAATCTGGCCGGCGAAGTAGCCGTTGAGGTAGTCGCCGTCGCAGGCGTGACGCAGTAGCCACGAACGTGCTGCGCGACCTCCCGTAAGGCAGAGTTCCTCGATGACATAGACCCGTCCCCAGCCGGTGACTCGCTCGGCAAGCCACTGCAGCGCCTCTGAGCCGCCGCGGCGGCGTCGGAGAGCATGAGCAGCCAATGGGCCGAAGCGGTTCGACAGCAGACCGATGGTCTGGATCAGCGGGATGTCCTCCTCCGCCCGGCCGGCGGCGAGTAGCGCGAGCCCGACGGCACCCGCGCATCGGTCGGTGCTGTGCCGCACCAGCCACCGCCCGGTCTGCTGAACCCGATCCCGGTCCGCTCGCAGCGCCGCGGCGGCGATGTGCACGTTGTGATGGATGGGGACGTAGACATCATGGAACGCGTCGGCGAGTGTGCTTGGCGGGGCATCAGGCTTGGCGAAGTGTGAATCCAGGATGCGGGCGACGTCTGCGCCTTTGAGTCGCTGATCTTCAGGTGGGTGTGGCTGGACCTGTTGACGGTGGAGTTCATCGTCGGGGTACGGCTCCCCGTCGCGTGGCAGTGGTGAGTCCGGATCTTGTCGGTGCAGGTGCATCGCGTAGTCGAACAAGCTGATCTGGGGTCCGAGCGGTCCAGGTTCGATCGCCGCGCTCACCAGTGGAGGGAGGACTCGATTCTCTTGATCATGTTCGCCATGATGCGAGTACCGCACAGCGAACGGCAAACACCAACTGGCCGAGTTGGCGTACATGTGGCTCGGTGCCCGCGGCAAGGCCCTGACGCCGAGCGGCATCTATCAGATGCTCGAACGCCGCTGCGACCTTGCCGGCATCGAGCGTATCCATCCTCACCAGCTCCGCCGCTTAGCGGCCGACCTCTGGTTCGCCAACGCGGCAGCGACCAGGACGGCATGCGCCTGTTCGGATTTCATCTCTGGACATGCCACGGCGTCTTGGCCGGGCCAACGCCGATCAGCGAGCAATCGAGGCGCACCGCCGGATGGCGTTGGGCGATCAGCTCTGACCCATTCGCTATGCCGGTACACCTCACCCGGTAGGAGCGCGTCTCCTCCTCGCCCATCTCTCTGGTCTCTGGAGTCACGCCATGCGCTTACGCGTCCTCACTGCCTTCGCCGCGCTGGTCGGAACGTTCCTCATCGCCGCGCCGGCCGACGCGGCGACCACCTACCGCGGGGACGGCGACCACGTCCAGCGCATCCGCGCCACCACCACGCCCGGCATCGCGAAAATCACCTACGACGGGGACGGCTACTTCTCCGTCTGGGGGTTGGACCGCTCCGGCAAGGAACAGCAACTCCTCGCCAACCACGTCGGCTCCTACGAGGGGACCGCCGTCTACAACACCGACACCAGCAACCGGCTGGCCGCGCTCAAGGTCGGCGCTGACGGCCCATGGACAATCCAGCTTCTCCCTCTCGGCAAAGCGCGCTCCTGGTCGACCACCACGGCCGGCGACACCGACGACGTGATCCGTCTCTCCAAGCCGAGCCGCGGCCTCCACACTCTGCGCATCCGCTACACGGGCGACGGCTACTTCTCCGTGTGGGCGTTGGACTCGCGAGGCCGGCGCAGCAGGCTGCTCGCCAACAAGGTCGGCGCCTACAAGGGCAGTGTCCCCCTCCCAGGGGGCACGCAGTACGCCGTGGTTGGTGCTGACGGCCCCTGGTCGATCGTCCGGCGATAGGCCCCGAACACGACGCTGCCCCGTCTCCCAGAGAGACAGGGCAGCGAAAAGCAGCGGCCCCCGGACTACCCATGCCGGGGGCCTTCGATGTTGCCGCCATGTAGCGGCGCCAGCGGCATTTAAGAGGACAGGTCAGTCCTGACGACGTGCGCTCTGCCATGAGCCACCGCGGCATGATTGGAGCCGCGGGCCGGATTCGAACCGGCATCTCAATAATCTACTTTGGGGCTCATCGCACTGGCCCCAGTGGAGGGCCTTGATCACTCGGTCGAGCTACTGGACGATGACAAATACTGGATCGCCTGGCATGGCCGGGCTGCAACTGGGGGACTGTGTATGGGCGAGTGGCAGCGCTATGTGGACGACGATCTGATCGGCTCCGGCAAGGTCAACCGGGCGGCAATCGTCGGGCTGGACGGCGGAATCTTGGCTGCGTCCGAGGGATATGAGCTCAGTGCCGCCGAGCAGAGTCAGCTCAGCAAGGAGTGCAGGGCCGTGTTCAGCGGCGGAGAGGATCAGGTCGGCGGTCTTGTGCTGGCCGGCAACAAGTTCCTCACCTCTGGGGGCGACGAGCGCTCCCTCTTCCTCAAGACCACTCACTCCATCAACTACGATCCCAGACACGCCGGTGCGATCGTGGTGCAGACGAAACAGTGCATCATCGTCGCGGAGTATGACGCCCCACTCCAAATGGCGGAATCGATTCCCGTCGTCGAGTCTCTTGCCGACGAACTGATCAACGCAGGGTACTGATCACCAGGGTGGACCCCTGTGGCTAGATCTGCCGCCTGCCCCGTTCAGGCGGGGTGGGGGTGGTGGCCCCCTTGAGCCATGCGACCTCCTCGGCGCTGCGTTGTGAGTGAGCTTGATCGGCTTGTTGCCCATCCTTGTTGGTCGTCCCAGGGAAAGTGGGAGAGGATATGCGGTTTCTGGAGCGGGAACGCGCCACTGTGGCGAAGCTGCTGCCGGGGCTTGACGAGAGCCTGCGGGCGTTACCCCTCATGGAGCTGGAGGGCCCCGATAGTCCCGGCATCCAGCTCTTCCGCGACAGCGGCGGCCCCGGGCTGCTGGCGCCGATCGCCCAGCAGGGGCGGGGAGCCACCGCCCTGGACGCCCTGCGGGTGCAGCGCGCGCTGGGCAGCAGGGCACCGTCGCTGGCCGTGGCCACCATCTTGCACCACTTCTCGATGGCCACCCTGGTCGGTCTGGCCACCCCCGACGATGGCCAGGAGTCGATGCTTGTCGCGGGGGTGGCCGCCGGCAACCAGCTCGTGGCGTTCGGCTTCGCCGAGGAGCGCCCCGGCGCCGGAACCCTCTCCCCGATGACCGCCACGGCGGGGCCCGACGGGCTGTCGGTCAGCGGGAGGACGCGCCCGTGCAGTCTGGCCCGATCGATGGACGTGCTCGCCGTCAGTGTCATGGTCCCCGGCTGGGGCGACGACGGTGGCGAGGTACCGGCGGTGGCGCTGGTGTCCGCAGAAAGCGAGGGTGTGAGCGTCGGCGGGGCGGGGGCGGACAGCGAGCAGGTCACTCTCGACGACGTCCTGGTGCCGCCGGAGCTGCTGGTGCAGGCCTCGGCCCCCGACGGGCGGCCGGAGGTCATGCTGACCGCGGGCTTCGCCTGGTTCCAGCTGCTGATGACGGGTAGCTACCTCGGGGCCGCCAGCGCACTGGTCGAGCGGGTGCTGCTCAACAACCGGGTGCCCGAGTCCGAGCGGGTCCAGTTGCTGGTGGAGGCCGAGGGCGCGATGTCGGCCGCGGAGGGCGTCGCCCGCCGGATCGACGACGGCAGCCTGGACGAGTCGACGCTCGCCGACTCGCTGTACGTCCGGTACTGCGTGCAGGACACCCTCTCCCGGGTGGTTCCGCGCGCGGTCGAACTGCTCGGCGACCTCGACTCCATGGCCTCCGATGAGGTCGGCCACCTCGCCACCTACGCCAACGGGTTGGACCTGCATCCGCCGACACGGGACCGGATGACCGGTCCGCTGGCGGCGTACCTGGCCGACGGACCTCTCACCATCGCCTGATCCCCGGCGTCCTCGCCCCGGACCACGACCCCACGAACTGACCGGTTGCGGAGCCTGGGCCGGTCGGTTCGTGGGGTCGTGGATGATGCGATGGATGGTGGAGCGGCCGATGCTGTAGTCGGTGGCGAGGTCTGTGAGGGAGACCTCGCCCTCGGCGTAGCGGCGGCGGATGGAGCACCGGGCGGGTTCGGGCAGTTCGGGTTGCTTGCCTTTGAGCTTGCCGACACGGGGGAGAAGGCTCGGTTGCGGGCGGTGCGTCGGGCGCGGCGGGAGCGCGAACCGCAAGCGCCACCCCTACAGCGGGGGTACCGCGACGACGTCGACGCGGTTGTGCTTCCTCTCGCTGCAAGGGCGAGCGGAAGCTAAACCATCCAAACATTAGCGTCTTATCCGCAGGTCACGGCATGGGGCGACGTCCGGTAGGCGGGCAGGAGGGGTCCGCTGACGTTTGCCAGTTGCCTCGCGTACTACCTTTGAGGAGCTGGAGATACGCCACGCGCGTCAAATAGCCCTCGCCGTCGTTGTCAGCCTGCTCGAACTGTGTCACGGCCTCTCCCTCGGACATGCCCGCCATTGTTTGCCAAAGCATCCATCGTTCAGCGACAGTCGGCCGTCGCTGTCAAGGTCTCTCATGTTAAAGAGCGCAAGCTGGAATGGGATGGCGAACCCGTCGATAAAGCCGGGGGCCTGAAAGGCCTCAATGCACCTTTGCTTGCTGAGCTCCGGCCACATCTGGTTGCTCGCGGAGATGAGCTTGCGCACCTCCTCGAGCTTGCCGGCGTTCCAAGGGTCCATGCACAACCACATGATCTGCATGTAAATGTCGGCCTGGTCGAACATGCCGTCGCCGTCGTTGTCAAACTCCTCGAACTGCTCGAACAGCTTCTCGGCGCGCTCTTCTGCTAGCGTCGCGATTGTCACGCGTCCTTTTCTTCTGAGGGGTCGCTGTAGTACTTAAACTAACGCGTGGCTAGAATCGCGCGTCGCGCGCCGGGGATGGGGTCGCAAAGCTCCTCGGAGCGCTTAGAAGTGCTCTCAGATGCCCGTTTCTCAACGTGAAGGGGTCGTGGAACCGGCCGGTTCGGAGCGCCTATGCCAAGCGCACGCCCACGAGTAGGGATGCCGGTAAGAATCAAGGCACACGGCCCAAAGCGACAGTGCGTGACCGGGAGCTCCAGGACGGCTTGACATAAAGCACTTAGCGGGCAACGCGACGTGGGAAAACGCGCCCCGCAGCGTTGTCACGGCCGCGACCGCCGGACTCATCCCCGACTGTCCTGACCGAAACTCGTGTCTGCGCGGGGCCCAGGTCATCTGCTGTGACCTGGGGGGCTGCAAGACTGCTGTCAGGCCACTCGGTCGTGATCACAACTGGTGAGCACGGCCGGGTGGCGTCGGGGAGTCACAGGCCTCCTCCGCGGGCCTGTGCACGACGTGAATGCTTACATCGGATTCACTCGATCGGGAAAGGCGGATCATGCCGATCGCTCATGCCGGTTGACACCCGTCCGACATCAAGTAAGACTCCCATTATGCAAATAACTCAAGTTTGGGAAGAACAGTGGACGACAGGCTGGACGACGCTCACTCCGTCTGAGCTATGCGGCGAGTATTATCTCCTGTCGTACAAGAGCGGGTCGGGAAACGCGGACCTCAGCAAGTTCCACAAGGACGGCTCATACAGCGGGGTATGGCAGCAGGGGTGGACGACGGGATGGACCACGCTCACTCCGTTCGAGCTGTACGGCGAGCCGTACCTTCTGTCGTACAAGAACGGGTCGGGAAACGCGGATCTCAGTAAATTCCACAAGGACGGCTCATACAGCGGGGTATGGCAGCAGGGGTGGACGACGGGGTGGACGACAATCGTCCCCTTCAAGGCTTACGGCGAGTATTACCTCCTGTCGTACAAGAACGGGTCGGGCGAAGCGAGTCTTGACAAGTTCGACCAGGACGGCTCGTACAGCAATGTGTGGCAGCAGGGGTGGACGACGGGGTGGACGACGCTCACTCCGTTCGAGCTGTACGGCGAGCCGTACCTTCTGTCGTACAAGAACGGGTCGGGAAACGCGGATCTCAGTAAATTCCACAAGGACGGCTCATACGGCGGGGTATGGCAGCAGGGGTGGACGACGGGGTGGACGACAATCGTCCCCTTCAAGGCTTACGGCGAGTATTACCTCCTGTCGTACAAGAACGGGTCGGGCGAAGCGAGTCTTGACAAGTTCGACCAGGACGGCTCGTACAGCAATGTGTGGCAGCAGAACTGGGCGACGGGGTGGACGACGCTCGCTCCGTTCGAGCTGTACGGTAAGTGTTATCTGCTGTCCCACCAGGCGGAGACGGGAACTGCGGAGCTGGGCAGGTTTGATTTCGACGCTGAGGCGGCGTCCGGTCGGCCGGTGCCGTCTATGACGGCGAAAGGGATTTACGAGACTCTGAAATAGAGGCGAGGGTGTCGCGGTGACACGGCAAGTTGGTCACCATGAGTAAGCATTCACGGCCTGTGCGTTTCGGGTTCTGTTGATGGCGCTGTGTGATCGTTCAGAGGTGTGCAACGGTACGACCGGCTCCGGAACGTCAGGCGGTGAATGCTTACCCTCTTTGGTGGAGTGACTGAGTGACAACCGCGGCAGACGATCAGGGACGTTGACGGACGCGTGTGGATGGTCGGGGCCTGGTCGGCGGCGTTTCGGCCCCGAAGCGAGAAACGCTCCGGGGCGTTTTCGTGTTTGCGGGGGCAATGTCGCCACCTCCGCTGGCAGGCTGATATTCGTGTGGTTACTTCTCTGGCCTGTGGCGAAAGATCCTGATCACGGCACGGTGTTGCCCAGGGTGCTTCGGACCGTTCGTGCCGTCGACACGGCCACGATGATCGAGTTGTTGCGAGAGGCCTCAGGTTCCGCCGAGCCGCAGGCCACCGAGCTTCTGGCCGCTCACCTTGCTCCGGGGGGAACGCACTATGTGATCCCTTGGCCACGTAGGCCGTGGGATGTGCCCGTGGAAGGCTGTATCTCTGCGGCCGTGGTGCTCAGGATGAACGACGGTGCGCTCATCAAGAGCGGACTTCACAGGTCTGTGCCCATGACGCGGTTCCAGCAGCTTCCCAAGACGCTGTCACGGTGGGAGGAGTATCGGACAGCGCGACGTGCGAAGGGCATCGGGCGGGGCTTTCGTCGGTGGTCCCGTGATCACCGGCACGACCACAGCTGCGAGCACCCGCGCTGCGTTGAAGAACGTGCGGGCCACTGCTCCTGCTTCACGTTCATGGAAGACAGGCGGACAGCGCGTGACCGGCCCGCCGGATTGGAACGTGGTTCGGCGCAGGAGGCCGTAAGGCTCTTGATGGCCATGGGGTTCATGGAGATCCGAGCCGACAGCCACCTCGTGAAGCGCGCGTTGGCTGCCGGGGAGACGGACACGGCCCTGGGACATCTGGAGCACATGCGCATGATCGCGGACGTGTGTCACAACCTTCCGCAGGACTTGTTCCCCAAGAGGCGCAAGATCCGTGAGCGGAAGGCGATCGAGAGCCTCCGATTCCACCTGCGGGAACTTGATCCGGACGATCGTGCTGCTCAGTGGGTCGTGCAGCAGTTGGAAGCTCAGGGATTCGACTACGTTCGTGTTCTCCGAGATCGGATCAAATGGAAGCACGCACAGTGACGGCGCGCTGCCCAGCCGGGAAGCGATTGGCTGTCCGAGGGCTTTGCCCAGTTTGCACAGGGCGGGATAGCGCTGGGGCTGCGGAGCTGAGCCACCGCCCGAAACCGGCAGCCGTCAACCGGGCACAGAGCTGAACGACTGAGGCGCCACCATCGAAGGGCGGCGCCTCAGCTCGTTCCCAAGGTTCCTTGCTCAGGCCATGACGGCACCCCCACGCCATCGCCGGGCTTCGCCGTTACAGGCACCCCGTCATCGCGAGGATCGCTCCGCGTCCGCAGACTCGAGGGCCATCGTGGCGAGGTGGCGGCCGATGCCGTACGTGTCGGTGTCCTGCACGTTGCTGAGCACGACCACCTCGATGTCGTCATCGGGCAGGTACATGTTCATCGCCGCATAGCCCTGAAGAAGTCCGTGGTGGTACCGGAGCCGGTGCCCGTGGAGCCGGTCGACGGCCCAGCCGAAGGCGTACGCGGTCGATGGCAGGGTGAGACAGCCGTTCGGGGGACACGGGGCCTGTGGCGTGAACGCCTGCTTGACGGTGGCGGGCGGCGCGACCAGATCCGCGCCGAACGACCGGTCCCAGCGGGCGATGTCGTCCACGGTGGAGTAGATGCCGGTCGCGGAGAACGCCTGGGAGCCGTTGGTGGGCGGGGCCGGCGATCCGACCGTGAAGTAGCCCTTCGCATACCCGGCGGGCGGATTGCCCCGGCTGTAGCCGGTGTGCCGGAGCTGGAGCGGGCCGGTGATCTCTTCGTGCAGTACGGTGCCGTACGGCTGGTGCGTCACCGCCTGGATGATCGCCCCGGCCAGGACATAGCCGCCGTTGCTGTACTTCCAGTTGGTCCCGGGCTTGAAGTCCAGCGGCCTGTGCACGAACCGCTGGATGAGCGCCCGGGTCGTGGTCGGTTGTGAGAGCTCGGCATAGAAGCCCGGCAGATCCTGGATGTTGACGATGCCGGACGTGTGCGTGAGGATCTGGCGGATCGTGACGGGCCGCCACGCCTGCGGGCAGGTCTCGATGTATGCCGGGATGAGATGCGGGCAGATCGGGTCGTCCAGGCCGAGCAACCCGCGGTCGCGCAGCTTCAGCATGAGCATCGAGGTGAACTGCTTGGTGACCGAGGCGATGCGGTAGACGGTGTCGGGCCGGTTGGGGATGTGCCTCTCCTCGTCGGCCGCGCCGGCAGCGGTACGCAGCAGCACCTGCCCATGCCGTACCACCAGTACCGAGCCGGTGAACTGCTCCTTCCGGGCCAGGTCCCGGACGTACTCCCGCATCGCCGCGGCGGTCCGATCGTCCCGCGGTGCCGGCACGGTGGCCAGCGGATCCGGATTCTGGTTCTGAGGTGCTCGGCTCGTGACAGCGGATGCGGCGATGGCAGGAGCGCCCGCGGGCATGACCCCACCAGTCAGCGCGGCACCGACCGCAA
Organism: Nonomuraea sp. NPDC003709; assembly: GCF_040610775.1. Lineage (NCBI taxonomy): Bacteria > Bacillati > Actinomycetota > Actinomycetes > Streptosporangiales > Streptosporangiaceae > Nonomuraea > Nonomuraea sp. NPDC003709. Next base: position 88,879 of record NZ_JBEXMW010000027.1, read on the forward strand.
GAACCCAGGCGATATTAGGAAATTTGGTCATATTATCCCCCCGGAACGTATCAAAGTCCCGAAATATGGGCGTTTCTCCGAAGCGGGTGATTGTCGGTAGAGAGCGCCAGGTGGACTATTTTCGGGGGGTTGGTTTCCGTGCGCTGGAGCCGCAAACGGCGGTCGAAGTCTTTTTCCTTATGCATGTCCCTTCGCTCAGGCGGCGATGGTGCTGTGGCGTTCGAGCGGTACTACGTCCCGCCATGTGCCGTGGTGACGGCCGATGCGCGGGTAAGGTCGAAGCGCGTGGCGGGGCGCATCAACCGTTCGGTGGATTTTCGGGTCAGCAGCATTCACCGGAGAGCATGGCCGGCAGATCGATTCGGTCCGGGGGGCGGGAAAACGATGCTTGAGCCATGGCAGTCATCGAAGTCACAGACCTCCGCAAGAAGTACGCGGACCTGACGGTTCTGGATGGGGTGTCGTTCTCCGTGGAGGAGGGCGAGATCTTCGGCATCCTCGGTCCGAACGGCACCGGGAAGACCACCACCGTGGAGTGTGTGGAGGGGCTGAGGCGGGCCGACAGCGGGTCGATCAAGGTGCTCGGGCTCGACCCGGTCCAGGACGGGCCCCGGGTGCGTGAGCAGATCGGGGTGCAGCTCCAGGACACGCAGCTCCCCGAGAACATCAAGGTGTGGGAGGCGCTCGACCTGTACGCCTCCTTCTACGCCGAACCGCGCGACTGGCGGGAGCTGCTGGAGGAGTGGGGGCTGGCGGACAAGCGCAACGGCCGGTTCGGGAAGTTGTCGGGTGGGCAGAAGCAGCGGTTGTTCATCGCGCTGGCTCTGGTGGGCAATCCGCGGGTGGCGTTCCTCGACGAGCTGACCACGGGGCTCGACCCGCAGGCTCGCCGTACCACCTGGGAGCTGATCCAGCGGGTCCGGGCGAGTGGCGTGACGGTGGTGCTGGTCAGCCACTTCATGGACGAGGTGGAGGAGCTCTGCGACCGCGTGGCCGTCTTCGACCGCGGCCGGGTGGTCGCGCTCGACACCCCGGCCGGGCTGGTCGACGGGATCGATGCCGAGCACCAGATGCGGTTCACGCTGATGGCGGGGGACATGGTCGAGCTGGGTGGGCTGCCCGGGGTGACCGGCGTGAACAGGACGGGAGAGCGGGTGGTCGTCACGGGCAGGGGCGACTTCGCCACGGCGGTCACCGCGCAGCTCGCCCGTCACCACGTCCTGGTCAGCGATCTGCGCATCGACAAGCGCACCCTTGACGATGCGTTCGTCGCGCTGACCGGCCGTTCGTTCGACGGGCCCTGACGTCCGTCTCCCGGAGGTCCGCCCCCTCACCGCCGGCGTCCAGGCCGACGAAGGTCCTGGCTGATGGACCCGCCGACGACCGAACGTCTCATCCACCGACGGAGGAAGATCATGACCAAGCTCGCCATAGTCGAACTGAAGCTGCTGACCCGCGAACCCGGAGCGATGTTCTCGCTGCTCATCCCGCTGTTCATCATGGTCGTCTTCGGAAGCTCGATCGGCCCGGGCGACACCGTGCTCCTGCCGATGGCGCTGGCGATCGCCGTGGGGCTCGTGGGCCTGTACATGCTGCCCACCACCATGGCCACCTACCGCGAGCGCGGCATCCTGCGCAGGCTCTCCATCACACCGGTACGCCCGGTGAACATGCTGGTGGTCCAGTTGCTCCTGCAACTCGTCCTCGCGCTGACCGCATGCGCCCTGCTGGTGACGGTCGCCGGCACCGTGCTGAAAGCCCACCTGCCCACCCAGGTGCTGCCCGGCGTGCTGGTCTTCCTGCTCGGTACGGCGGCCATGTTCGCCATCGGCCTGCTCATCGCGGCCCTGGCCAAGAACGGCCGAAGCGCCAACGGGATCGGGGTCCTGCTGTACTTCCCGATGGCCTACCTCGCCGGACTCATGCAGCCCGCGGAGCAGATGCCCGCTTTCGTGGCCCGCATCGGGGAGTTCACCCCTCTGGGCGCGTTCCGGCAGAGCCTGCGGGACGTCTGGGAAGGTGGCGCTCCCAGCCCGCTGCTGCTCGCCGTGATGGCCGCGTACGCTGTGGTCATCAGCATGGCCGCGGCCAAGTTCTTCCGCTGGGAGTAGTGAGGTATGACCGGGCGGCTCGACCGATGGGAGCGGCTGCTGGAGCGCCAGATGGCGGCCGCTCCGTACGTCCTGCTCGGGACCTCCACAGTGCTCTCCCTGCTGACCGGCGAGACGGGCGGCAGGCCGTGGGTCATGCTCGCCCTGGCCGCGCTCGCGGCCGTCTGGATCTGGCTGGTGCCCCGGGGCGTGGCGTACGTGGCCGGGCTGGTGGTGCTGATCGGAGCGCTCTGTACGCAGGGGGTGTGGTTCGCGAGCTTCTTTGGTTTCGCCGGATATCTCCACTCGTGGCAGTACCTGAAGGGGAAATGGCGGTTCGCCGGGGTGACCGCCACGGCGGCGATCAGCGTCGCGACCTACAACGGCGGCCCGCCCGACCCCACCCCGACCGGGATCCTCGCCTTCCTGTTCTTCACCACCGCCATCGTGGCCCTGGTCGGCCTGTTCAGCTTCGTCGGCGAGATCACCGCCGAGCGGAGCGCCGAGCGCAAGCGGATGGTGGCGCAGCTCGAAGCGACCATGAAGGAGAACGCCGGACTGCACGCCCAGTTGCTGGTCCAAGCCCGCGAGGCAGGCGTTTTCGACGAACGGCAGCGCATGGCGGCGGAGATCCATGACACGCTCGCCCAGGGCCTCACCGGCATCATCACCCAACTCCAGGCGGCGCACCGGACCGAGGAGTGGCGGCGACACGTGGACAACGCGATCCGGCTGGCGCGGGAGAGCCTGGCCGAGGCCCGGCGCTCCGTGCACGCGGTGGGGCCGGGGCAGCTGGAGGCGGCGCCGCTGCCCGACGCGCTGGCGGAGGTCGTCGCTCAGTGGGGGGAGCTCAATGGGGTACGTGCGGATCTGACCATCACTGGTACGGTCCGTCCCATGCATCCGGAGGTCGAGGAGACGCTGCTCCGCACCGCGCAGGAGGCCCTCGCCAACGCGGCCAAGCACGCCGGCGCGTCGCGGGTTGGGCTGACCCTGTCGTACATGGAGGATGTGGTCACCCTGGACGTGCGTGACGACGGCGCCGGGTTCGACCCCGAGCGGGTCGGCGACGGCGGCGGCTTCGGCCTGACCTCGATGCGGAAGCGGGTCACCCGGGTGGCGGGCACGCTGGAGATCGAGTCCGAGCCCGGCTTCGGCACCGCGATCTCCGCGAGCGTCCCGGCGGTGGCCCGTGGCTGAGGTCCCGATTTCTGCGAGTGTCCCGGCGGTGGCCCGTGGTTGAGACCGTGATCCGGCTGCTGATCGCCGACGATCATCCCATCGTCCGTGACGGCATCCGTGGCATGTTCGCCGGCGACCCCGACTTCGAGGTGCTCGGCGAGGCGGGGGACGGCGCGCAGGCCGTCGAGCTCGCGCGGGCGCTGGACCCCGACGTGATCCTCATGGACCTCCGCATGCCCAGGATGGACGGCGTCTCGGCCATCAAGGAGCTCGCCAGGCTGGGCATCGCGGCCCGCGTCCTCGTGCTCACCACCTACGACACCGACCGGGACGTCCTGCCCGCCATCGAGGCCGGAGCCACCGGCTACCTCCTCAAGGACACCGGCCGCGACGAGCTCGTGCGCGCGGTCCGTACGGCGGCGCGGGGCGAGGCCGTACTCTCCCCGTCGGTCGCCACCAGGCTCCTCGGCCAGGTCCGCGCGCCCGCCGACCCGCTGAGCGCCCGGGAGCTGGAGGTCCTCCAGCTCATCGCCGACGGCGCCACCAACCGCGAGGTCGCCACGCGCCTGTTCATCAGCGAGGCCACGGTGAAGAGCCACGTGCTGCACATCTACACGAAGCTCGGCGTCAACGACCGCGCGGCCGCCGTGGCCGTCGCCTTCCGCCGCGGCCTGCTCACCCTCGAGAACGGCTGACCAGAAGTCCGTCCGTGAGAGAGCGCTCTCTTGACAATGGGTGTGATGTTGCCGGATTGTTTCCGTAAAGCGACAGCCGTGGATCGGATGAGGTAATCAGTATGGTCCGCACCCCCCATTTCAGAGTGTTATTCACCGTCGGCGCCGTTCTCGTCGCGCTGCTCGCCCCTCTGGTGGGCATCGCCGGCGCCGCCCCCGCCCCCGGGCCGCTGGTCTGGTCCGACGAGTTCAACGCAGCCGCGGGCAGTGCCGTCGACCAGTCGAAGTGGCGCTTCGACATCGGCGGCAGCGGCTGGGGCAACAACGAGCAGCAGTACTACACCGACAGCACCCGCAACGCCGCCATGGACGGCGTCGGCAACCTCGTGATCACCGCCCGCCGCGAGAACCCGGCCAACTACCAGTGCCACTACGGCACCTGCCAGTACACCTCCGCCCGCCTGCTCACCGCCGCCACCTTCACCAGGGCGTACGGGCGGTTCGAGGCGCGCATGAAACTGCCCCGCGGTCAGGGCATCTGGCCGGCCTTCTGGATGCTCGGCGACAACATCGGGCCGGTCGGCTGGCCCGGCAGCGGCGAGATCGACATCATGGAGAACATCGGCCGCGAGCCCAGCACCGTCCACGGCACCATCCACGGCCCCGGTTACTCCGGCTCCGGCGGCATCGGCGCCCCGTACTCGATCGGCGGCGTCTTCGCCGACGCGTTCCACACCTTCGCCGTCGACTGGTCCCCGAACCTGATCATCTGGTACGTCGACGGCGTCGAATACCAGCGCCGGACGCCGGCCGACCTCGGCGGCAACCGATGGGTCTTCGACCACCCGTTCTTCATGATCATGAACGTGGCGGTCGGCGGCTACTGGCCCGGCTACCCCGACGGCACCACGACCTTCCCGCAGACAATGTCCGTCGACTACGTCCGCGTCTACGCCCCGCCCACCAGCGGCTCCGGCGGCCGGATCACCGGTATCGGCGGCAAGTGCGTCGACGTGGCCGGCGCCGCCACCGCCAACGGCACCGCCGTCCAGCTGTACGACTGCAACAACACGGCCGCCCAGAGCTGGACGTGGAACGCCGACGGCTCGGTACGCGCGCTCGGCAAGTGCATGGACATCACCGACGGCGCCACGGCCAACGGCGCGAAGGTGCAGCTGTACGACTGCAACGGCACCGGCGCCCAGCGCTGGACCTACGATTCCGGCACCGGCCGGATCGTCAACCCCCAGTCCGGCAGATGCCTCGACGCGACCGGCGCCAGCTCGGCCAACGGCACCCGGCTGCAGATCTGGGACTGCGCGGGCAGCGCCAACCAGAAGTGGACCCGCTCCTAGGGTAAAGGGCTTCTCCCGTCCAGGGAGGAGCCCTTTATAAATGCCGGAATTGATGAGAACGCGCTCTCTCAACAGGCGCGCTAGGCGAAGATGCCGGTCACTCCCTAGTCTGGTCCTCCCCGGGAGGACGGAGGGAGCCGGTGGAGCTCCGGGAGATCGAGATCTTTCTGACGCTGGCCGAGGAGCTGCATTTCGGCCGGGCCGCCGAGCGGATGTACCTGTCCCAGTCGCGCGTGAGCCAGACCATCCGCGCCATGGAGACGCGCGTGGGCGGCCGGCTGTTCGAGCGCTCCTCCCGCCGCGTGCGGCTGACCCCGCTGGGCGAGCGGCTGCGCGACCGGCTGCGGCCGGGGTTCGAGCAGATCCACCTGGCCCTGGCCGAGGCCCGGGAGATCGCGTCGGGGATCACCGGCGTGCTGCGGGTCAGCCTGCTCAACTTCGCCGCGGGCGGCCCGGCGTTCTCGGAGATCGTACGGGCGTTCACCACGGCCCATCCGGGCTGCGAGGTCGTGGTGTACGAGGCGTTCCCCGGCGAGGCGCTGGGCCGGCTGCGCCGTGCCGAGCTGGACGTCGTCGCCCACTGGCTGCCGATCCGCCGCCCGGACCTGGTCGTCGGCCCCGTCCTCATGCGTGACGATCGCGCGCTGGTGGTGCGGGCCGGGCATCCGCTGGCCGAACGCGGCTACGCCACCGCCGAGGACCTCGGCGACCACCACGTGATCGACGCCGAGGGAATGGTCCCGGCCGAGACGCTGGAGGCGCTCTACCCGCCGCTGACCCCGGCGGGGCGCCCGATCGGCCGCCGCCACCGGGAGGGCCGGATGATCGAGGTGCTGTCGCTGGTGGCTCGCGGCGAGATCGTCCATCCGACGGTGGCCTCGCTGTCCGACTACTACACCCATCCCGGGGTGTCGGTGATCCCGCTGCGCGGGCTGCCGTCGTTGGAGAGCGCGCTGGTGTGGGCGGCCGAGCGGGAGACGGCGGCGGTCCGCGCGTTCGCCGAGGTGGCCGGGCGGCTCGGCGGGGCCTCCAGCGCCTGGCCGGCCACGGGCTCGCCGAGCTGAAACACCAGCCAGATCCGCGTACGGTCACGCAGCACCGCCGGCTCGGCCAGCGGGTCGCCGTCCACCACGACCAGGTCGGCGAGCTTGCCGGGTTCGACGGTGCCCAGGCGCTCGTCCAGCCCGAGGGCGCGGGCCGCCGTGGCGGTCGCCGCGACCAGCGTCTCGGCGGGGCTCATGCCGTGCCGGACCATGCGTACGACCTCGACGGCGGCGTCGGAGAACGGCTGCCAGTCGTGGCCGAGCGCGATCGGCACGCCGGCCGCGCGGGCCGCGGCGAGCGTACGGGCGGCCTCGACCAGGTTGTGCTCGGCGAGCTCCACCAACGGCGGCGTCCACGCCGCATGAGCGCCGTCCTCGGAGAGGCCCGCGACGCCGTAGTAGCACGACAGCGTCGGTACGAGGATCTGCCCGGCCGCGGCCATCATGTCCAGCAGGTCAGGCCGCTGGTGGAGGTACATGCCGTGCTCGACGGTGTCCACGCCGTGCCTGATCGACAACTCCGTGCCGGGCAGGCCCTCCGCGTGCGCCGCCACCCGGTACCCGAGCCGGTGCGCCTCGTCCACCAGCGCGGCCATCTCCTCCTCGGTCACCTGCGCGGGCCGCGGGTCCTCCAGCTCGACCGAGCGCGCCCCGGTGGACATGATCTTGATGAAGTCGGCGCCCCGCCGCACCTGCTCGCGCACGGCCTTGCGCACCTCGTCCGGCCCGTCCGCCTCCCGGTACATCCCGTCGAAGAACCGGCCGCCGGGCGCGGTGGCCGACACGATCCGGCCGCAGGTCAGCAGCCGCGGCCCGCGGAAGGCCCCGTACCGCATCGCCTGCCTCGCCGTGACGACCGCGTCGCCGTACGAGCCGACGTCGCGCAGCGTCGTGAACCCCATGCGCAACGTCTCCCGCAACCGCGCGGCCAGGAAGTGCGCGGTCACGTCCGGCCACAGCGGCTCGGCCCCCTCGGCGGGCGCGGGCGGCGTCGCGAACACGTGCGCGTGGGCGTCGATCAAGCCGGGCAGCACGGTATGGCCCGCCACGTCGACGACCTCCGCCCCGTCGGGCACACCGTCGCCGGCCTGCCCGACCAGCCTGACCACGCCGTCCTCGACGAGGATCCCGGCGGCCGGCCGGACGGGGCCGCCGGTCCCGTCGAACAGCCGGGCGTTGGTCAACCAGAGACGGCCGGGGCGGCAAGGGGGATCTGAGAGTCTCATGCCCTTCATCGTTCGCCGATGCCCGCGTCGGAACAACGTCGGACCGCTCACCCCATCGATGAGCCAGACTCATCGCTGGCATGCGGAGATAGCCTTTGTCCGCCTCCTGCGCGGCTGCCCACAATGACCGGCATGAACAGAATCAACTACTGGGCCGTAGGGGCCGCGGCGGTGGCGACGCTCGTTGCGAGCTCCGTCTACTACATGGTTTTCGGCGGGGTGTGGGCGTCGCTGCGCGGCGTGGCCACCGCCGCGCCGCAGCCCTGGGAGCTCGCGGGGCAGCTCGGGAGGAACCTCATCGAGGTGCTGGTCATGGCCGTGCTGTTGAGCCGGTTCCAGATCCGCACGCGGCGCGAGGCCGTGGGGTTCGGGCTCCTGGTGTGGCTCGGGTTCCAGGCCATGATGATCGCCGGTTCCGTCCTGCACGAGTCGTACCCGGTGGGGCTGTACGTCCTGCATGTCGGCGATGCCCTCATGACCACCCTCCTGGTGGTGTTCATCCTCTCCAGCTGGCGCCCCGCGACCTCCTGAGATCCGGGGCCGCAGAAGCGGCCCCGGATCGCGCTGTCACCGGGTCGTGCAGACGGACCCGTTGAGGGTGAAGACGGCGGGCAGGACGTTCGGGCCGGAGTAGTTGCCGACGAAGCCGACCGTGGCGGTGGCCCCCGTGGCGAGCGCGCCGTTGCCCGCCTCGTTGACGACCTTCACGTCCGGCCCGGTCTGCGTCCAGACGCCGCCCCAGCCGCTGCCCAGGCTCTGCCACGACCTGGGCCAGCCGAAGTTCAGGGTCCAGCCGCTGACCGGGGCGCCGTTGTTGGTGATGTCGATGGCGCCGACGTAGCCGCTGGCCCAGTCGGTCGTGACGGTCAGCCGTACCGAGCAGGAGCTGGTGGCGGGCGTGCCGGTCGTGAACGTCAGGGGCGGGGAGGCCCACGACAGGCCGCCGCCGCCGTCACGGGCGATCACGTTGATCGTGTAGCGGGTGCCCGGGTTGAGGTTGTTCACGGTGAACGAGGTGCCGGAGGTCTCGCCGAGCTGCTCGCTGACGGCTCCGTGCTGGCGGTAGAGCTCGTACTTGGCGATGGGGCGCGAGCCGGGGGCGGCGCCGGGCCAGGAGATCGTGGCGGTCGTGTCCGTCACCTGCGTGGCCGCCGGCTGGCCGGGGGCGCCGGGGAGGCCGGTCTGCGGGGACGCGGGGTGCAGGACGAGGGTGGTCAGGGAGAGCGGCGGCAGCGTCTGACCGGCCGCGGTCCCGCCGGTCGAGGTGGTGATGGCGGTGGCGCCGTTGGTGTGGGTCAGTACGGTCGGCGCGCCGGCCGCCGGGGTGTAGCCGGAGTAGTCGATCGCGACGGGGTACGACGTGTCGTTCGAGGTGTTGATCAGCATGACCGCCAGATCCCCGTTGGGCCGGCGGGCGGCGTGCGCGACGACCTTGGCCTGGTCGGTCGCGGCGCGGACGAACTGGTCGCCCGGCCGGGCGAACTTGCTCACCATCTGGAGCGCGTAATAGGGGGCGAAGGGCGTGTTGAGCGCGGGCTCGCAGACGCTGTTGTCGGAGGTGCAGGTGCCGCTCGACAGCAGGCCGAAGTCGCCGTAGTCGGTGTGCCCCTCGACCTGGGTGACGGTGCCGATCCCGTTGTGGACGTTCCACCAGTCGACCGTGAACACCCCGTTCGCCAGCAGCGTCGCGTACGCGTCGGCGGCGGCCAGCGCGCCGGGCTGGGTGTTGGTGCCGTTGCTGCTGGACCCGGTGTTGAACTCGGTCATCGCGATGCCGATCCGCTCCGACCCGGGCCCCACGTACTTGGCGATCTGCTGGCGGGTGAGCTGGATCATGTCGGTCACGTGGCCGGCCCTGTCGAGGGCGCCGGGGTACCAGTGCACGATCACGAAGTCGATCTTCGATCCGGCGTTCGCGAGGACGACCTTGTTCCAGGTGCCGCTGTCGCCGTCGGCGGTGATGGCGTCGGGCCAGTTGGCGGCCGTGGTCAGCACCGCGCCGATCTTGATGGTGGGGTCGACCGCCTTCATCGCGTCCGCGTAGGCCACGACGTTGCGGGCGTACTCGGCCGGGCTCTTGTCGGCGTGGTCGTCGGCCTCCCAGGCGGAGCCGTAGTGGCCGTTGCCGTAGTTCTCGTTGCCGATCTCCCAGTACTTGATGCCGTAGCCCTTGGTGACGTTGGCCTGGCGGACCCAGGCCGCGGCCTCCTCGGCGGTGCCGGTGCCGTAGTTGGCGGTCACCATGGCCTGCGCCCCGGTACGGCGGACGCCGCGCATGAACGTGTCGAAGTCGGTGTTGGGCGCCACGTAGCCGCCGGGGGCGGTGTGGGTGGCCCAGTGGTAGATGTCGGAGTACGACCCGCCGGGATAGCGCAGCATCTTCACACCGGCGTCCTTGAGCCGGTCGGCGGTGTCGTCGGTCCCGAGATTGGTGTCCCAGATGGCATGGTTGGAGCCGATGCCGGTTCCGGGGACGGTGGCGAGAGCGGCACGCGCGTTGACGGTCACCGCTACCGGGGTGACGTCGTCGGCGTAGGCCGCGGGGGCGTTGAGGGCGGCCAGCGTCAGCAGGAGGGCGGACGCGGCTCGTAACAGCGGTGTGGGCATCGGCGTTCCTCGCCATGGATAGCGGAATTCACTCGACGCCTCCTCCTGACCAGGAGGCATCATGATCATGAGGTGCGCCGCCTCGCCCGTCAAACACCGTTGAAACTTTCATGGGGGGCCGATCGTGGATCTCTTACTCGTACGGCTGCGGGAGGCCGGGTTCGACGCCGTGTCCGCGGAGGCGGCCGGCGGGGGAGTGGTGGCGCTGGCCGGCCTGGCGACCCTGCGCGACGGCTCGCGCGTGTTCGCGAAGACCCTGCGCACCCCCGTGCCCGGCCTGTTCGAGGTGGAGGCCGAGGGGCTGCGGGCACTGCGCGAGCTGGGCGGCGTCACCACGCCCGAGGTGCTGGCGGCCACCCCCGGCCTGCTCGTGCTCGAACCCCTGCCACCGCGCCGCGACGGCGACGAGCGCTTCTGGGAGGACCTGGCCCGCACCCTCGCCACCCTCCACACCACCACCGCGGCCGACAGGTTCGGCTGGCACCGGGACGGCTGGCTGGGGCGGCTGCGCCAGGACAACACCTGGGACACCGACGGCCACGCGTTCTTCGCCGAGCGCAGGATCCTGCGCTGGCTGCCGGAGCCGCTGGTGGCGGCGGCGTTCGGCCGCGAGGAGCGGCGGGCGCTGGAACGCCTGTGCGCCGCCCTGCCCGACCTGCTCCCGCCACGGCCGCCGGTGCTGACGCACGGCGACCTGTGGCGCGAGAACATCCTGTCCGGCCGCACGGGCGACCCGGCGCTGATCGACCCGGCCGTCTCCTACAGCTGGGCCGAGGCCGACCTCAGCATGCTCTGGTGCTCGCCCCGCCCGCCCGCCTCGGACCGCTTCTTCGAGGTGTACGCGGACGCGGCGCACCTGGCCGACGGCTGGCGGGAGCGCATGCAGGTGTTCCACCTGCGCGAGCTGCTGAGCAGCCTCGCCCACGACGACAACCCGAGGGAGTCCGCCGAGGCCGTACGGGAGATCATCAGGCCCTTCGCCTAGTTGTACTTGTACAGCCTGGTGGCGACCCGCCGGTTGTGGTCGAAGAGCGAGGCGCGGTACATGCTGACGGCGAGATCCCCGTGCTCGGCCTTGCCGCAGGTGTTCACCCCGGCCAGCTGGTGGATCTCGAAACGAGCGGTCGGGTCGCCGGCGATGAAGTATTCGGCGCGGGCCTGGTACTGGTCGGCGCTCGTGTCACAGGCGAACACGACGGTGTTCCGCTCGTTGAAGCACAGGGTGGAGGCGCCCTTCGTGGAGGTGCACACCTTGGACCGGGACCGCGCGGCGGCCGTCGTGACCCGCGTCTCCCGCTTGATCGGATATTTCGTGATGTTGCGGACGGTCTTCCATCGCCCGAACCGCACCCGGTGGTTGCCCTCGTAAACCGCCGCCCGGAACGTCACGATCTTCCCGATCTCTCGGTTACCCCGGACCTCGCCCTTACGCCCCAGGTTGTGGATGACGTACTTGGTGCCCAGATAACCGTTGAGGTAGTACTCCACGGTGGCGTGGAGCTCGTCGTTCGCCGTGTCCTCGATCGTGATGCCCGGACGGTCGCTCCCGTCCGGCCCCACGCAGGCCTCCGCGCCCTTGATCCGGACGCACTCGGGCTCCGCCGCGACGGCGGCGGCGGGCGTGGACACGGGCGCGGACACGGCCACCGCCGGAACGGGCGGCCGGGGCTCCGCCTGGGGCGCGGGCTCCGTCTTCGCCGCCGCCCCGTCAGCACTGAACACGGTGGCCGCCACCGCGACCGCCGCTATGAATGTACGACCTAACGCCACTCGAACCTCACCAGCCTCACGAGTCACACGCGCTTTGTCTGGGTGTGACGCGAAAGGTGGGGGAAAGGTTCCGATGCGGGAACGTTCAGCCGCCGTTCACGGACGATCGGTCTTGGACGTCAGCGTGGCCAGCGAGAGCAGCAGCGCGCTCTGGGCGAGCATGCCGGGGGCGAGCGGCGGCGCCTGGCCCACCGACTTGGTGAGTGCGTACCACCATTGGGTGAGCGGGGAGAGGGTGTCCCACGTGGGATCGGCCGCGCCCGCGCCGTGGTTGACGGACACGTGCATGAAGACGCCGTACGCGGACGCGAGCAGCACGACCAGCGCGACCACCCGTACGACGGTGACCGCCCGGGGAGTGTCGCGCAGGGTGAGCAGCACGAGCGCGAACCCCAGCAGCGCCAGTGCCACCCACGGGATCAGCTGCACCGGGCTCTGCCAGTGGCGTTCGAAGGCGAGCTCCAGGGCGGCGCCCATGATGCCGATCGCGACCAGCCCCAGAAGGCCGAGACGCACCACCGCGCGGCCCGTCGAGCGGGCAGCGGGCTTCACCGAGGTCGAGGTCGAGGCCATGCGGGACCACCGTCCGATACGAGCGAGGGGGGAATCTCCGGTCCCCTCAACGCTCTCCGGGATCCCTCAGAGCTTCCTGTGCGGATTCTGAAGATCTCGTGAGAATGACCGCCTCGAACATCCGCGCCAGCTCCGCCGCGTCCTCCTCGGCGTGATGCGTGTGCGGCAGCCCTTCGAGGCCCAGCCGCCGCTTCATGGTCCTCTTGCCCGTCTCCGACCACTGGCAGCCGGTCTGTCCCATCCAGTAGCTGCGCAGGTCGATACCCGAGCCGGTCACCCCGAACGGGCTCTTGCCGGTGAACCGTACGAAATACCAGTGCACGAACATCCCGTCCCACACCGCGGGCGCGGCCAGGAACACCGGGCGGCCGACCTTCCGCAGGCCGTCGACCCAGCGGGCGGCCGCCGCCATGGCCACCTCGGGCGCGGGGGCCTCGCGCAGCAGCCGGTCGCGGTCAAGACCCGAGACGGCCAGCGCCTCGGGCACGAAGTCGTCGGAGATCGGCCGCAGCTCCGTGTAGAAGGTCAGGCCGGGCCGCCCGGCCACGGCCATCCCCAGGGAGATCATGCTGTACGGGCCCGGGATCGGCCCGTCGGCCTCCACGTCCACGGCGACATACAGCTCAGGAAGTCGTGACACGGGGGAAAGCGTAGCTGCACGACATCTGCACCACATCCGCACACGGGGCTGGTGGATCCGGCGGGGCCGCACGCGGTGTGCTCGAGGAGCAGCCTAGTGGGGGAGGCGTCGCGTATGGACGAACCGATCGTGGATCCCGCCGCCTCCCGGCGGGAACGGCGGCGGATCCGCGGTGTCCGGACGCTGTTGCTCGGCCGCCGGGAGCCCGCGCCGCCGCCGTGGATGAGGCGCCTGCTCGCCGTCGCCGCAGGGGTCACGGGGCTGAGCGGCGCGCTGTTCGGCGCCGCGGCCCTCAGGACCGACCACGAGTCGGCGGGGATGGCGGGGCTGATGGTCTTCCTCGTCATGGTGCTCTACATCGGCGTCTCCCGGCCCGGGCCGGAGCGGAGGGGCGGCGAGCGTCACGTCCACCCCGCCGAGCTGGACTCCGAGGCTCTCACCCTGCTGGCCCGGGCCAGGCAGGCGATCCTGGAGGTGACCGACTCCCGGGTGAACCGCCTGGGGCTCCTCGACACCGTCGCCAACGACGTCGTGCTCCCCGAGCGGCTGTGGCACGTCGCCCGCCTCCTGCGTACGCAGACGGAGCTGCGGGCCGAGCAGGCCGAGGCGCGGGTGGAGCTGATGACGCCCGAGCTGGCCGCCGTGCTCGAACCCCAGCAGGAGGCCCTGCGCCGCTCCGTGGCGGCGGTCACCGAGCGGGTGTGGGAGCTGGAGGTGTACGCCGGCCGCGTCAAGGCGGCCGACTCGGCCCTGCGCGCCCAGGAGCTGCAGCGCAGCAACGACAGATATCGGGACCTGCTGGCGCAGACCGGCGACGCCGAGGGCCTGCGGGACCTGACCGAGCAGGCGGACACGCTGGCCAGGAGCCTGCGCGAGGCGGTCGAGGCGGGCCAGACGCTGGCCTCAGAAATCACGCCACTCGTCGAACCATGAGCCGGCCTCGCCCGAGGGCACGCCCGCCCGCGCCGCCAGCGCCATGAAGGCGTCGCCCGCTTCCTCCCGCCGCAACGTGTCGATCATCCCGTGCCGTCCGTCGAGGTCGTTGAGCCTCTCCACGAACTCCCGCAGCGTCTGCCTGGCGTCGGCCACCCCGCCCGGATCGTCGGCGCTCAGCCGCCCGATGGCCTCGGAGGCCGTCGTGTAGGCCCGGCACGCCGCCGCTCCCGCCCGCCGGTCGTCGTCGACCCAGTTGCGCAGCGGATTGTCGATGTTGGCGGCCAGCCATTTGTCCGACTTGGCGCCGCGCAGCCGGACCTGCACCGCCGATCCCCGGTAGCGCTGCTTGATCGGCCCGCTCTGGCTGCTCCTGAGCGAGGCGACGCTGACGTGCCGCAGGGCGCCGCCGGGCGGGGGCAGCATCGACGCGTCGACCCCGTACGCGTCGACCAGCTCCAGCGTGTGCAGCTTGGGGAACGCGGTCGCGCCGACGAGCCCGCCGTACGAGCGGAGCCACTGGATCCGCAGCGACTCCAGCTCGGCGAGCCCGTCCAGCGCCGCGAGCCGCAGGTCGCCCGCCACCTCCATCGCCACCTCGCGCACGCCGCTCAGCCCGGCGGGGACGCCGGAGCGGGTCGTCACGCGGATCCACCGCCCGCCGGCGGCCGCAGTGACGAGCTCGGGCGGCGCCGCGTCCAGGCGCAGGCGGGTCAGGGTGGGCGGCAGGACGAGCCGGCGCGGCGAGGCTCCGGCGAACGTCAGATCGTTGAGATGCGTCCCGCCCAGATCGACCTCGCCGGGCGGATCGGCCCAGTGCAGGCTGGTGATGATCGGCCGGGACGAGAGGGCGGCGGCGAGACCGCGGTCGGGCCCGGCCCAGGTCAGCGAGGTCACCCGGGGCAGCGCGTCCAGCCCGGCCCAGCGCACCTCGCCGTGGAGCTCCCGCAGGTCGAGCCCGGACACCATGGCCGGCCTGCGGATCCGCCGACCGCCGAAGTCGGCCTCGATCTGCCCGGGAGCCGCGCTCTTGTAGGCGGCCTTGACCTCGTCGGGCACCCGCAGGTCCCAGTGCCGCTGTAGGACGACCTGCACGCCCAGGGCGGGCCATCCGCCGTACGCGCTGGTCGAGCACGGCATGCCGGCGCTCACCGGCAGCGACCCGAGCCGGACGAAACCGGCGGGCAACGGGGCGGCCGCGTCGACGGACAGGATCTGGGGCACACCCTCCCAGCTGTGGTGGTCGATGATCAGCGGGCGGGCCCCGCGCAGGTCGTCGAGCGCGGGCGCCGCGTCGGAGTGCCAGTCGAACACGCACACCGTCAGCTCGCCGTCCGCCGCCGTCACCTGGCACGCGCCGAAACCGCCGAGCGGCAGTGGCACGGCCACGACGTCACCGATCTCCAGCATGCCCGGCAGGCTAGCAACCGCGGGCGACAACCCCGTGGAAAAGATTCCGCCCGCGCGGGATCATTGCCGCATGGACGTACTCGCGGCCGTCGCGGTGATCCTCGCGCTCGTGCTCAACGGCCTCATGGCAGGGGTCTACTTCGCGTTCTCGACGTCGGTGATGCCGGGCCTCGACGCCGTCGACAAGGAGCAGGCGGCAGCCGTCATGCGGAGCATCAACCAGAAGATCCTCAATCCGGCGTTCCTGGCCACGTTCATGCTGGCGCCGATCCTCGCGCTGGTCGCCGGGATCCTGCTGTTCGTGGCCGGACCCGGCAGCCTGCCGGGCATCCTGGCCGTCGCGGGCGCCGTCGTCGCCTTCGCCGGCTCGATCATGGTGACGGGAGCGGTCAACGTCCCGCTGAACAACGCGATCGACGCGGGCGAGGTCGACTGGGCCGACTACCTGCCCCGCTGGACCCGCTTCAACACCGTGCGCGGCTGGGCCTGCGCGCTCACCGTCGCCCTCCTGGGCGCCGCGCTCTACGTCTGGGAGTGATCCGGCTTGTGCCGCTGGTAGTAGCGGGCGACGCGGATCCGGTTGCCGCAGAGCGTCGGTGAGCACCAGCGGCGGCGGGGGTGGGCCGGGAGGAAGAGCATCCGGCAGTCGGGCGCCTCGCAGGAGCGGACCTTGCCCACGTCGGGGTCCGTCAGCAGCTGCACGGCCGCCTCGGCGAGCTGCGTGAGCAGGCGGCTCACATCCGTGCCGTCCCGCCGCGCGACGCTCGTGAAGACGACTCCCCGGGCCTCCAGCCGAGGGTACGGCGGGGAGAGCCGCAGGGCCTCGTTGATCGCCGCGATCGAGTCGGGCGGCGCGGGGACGGCCTGGCGGGCGGCGTCCAGGGCCGCTTCCACATGACCGCGCAGCCGGCGGACGGCGGCCAGGTCGGCGGCCGGGAAGGGTGCGCCGGGCAGGGTGAGGCGGTCCGACTGCCTGGCCAGCCAGTCGCCGAAGTCGCCGGCCCGGTCCAGGGCGTCGTGGTCGCGGGACCGTGTGTTGACCAGGTCCAGGGCCAGGGGCTCACCCGTCAGCAACTCCATGCCGCTAATGCTACATCCACGAGTTGACCCATTAGCGCCGTCGGTCTATAACTAATGCGTCTTCACGAGAAAGAGGCATGTGAGATGCGGATTCCACACATCAGGCACGGGTTCGTGGACGTCGAGGGGGTCGAGGTCTTCTACCGGGAGGCGGGGCCGGAAGGCGGGGTCCCGCTGCTGTTGCTGCACGGATTCCCGTCCGCGTCGCACCAGTACCGGCGGCTCATGGACGCCCTGGGCAGCCGCTATCGGGTGATCGCACCCGACTATCCCGGATTCGGGCACACGCGGGTCCCCGACGGTTTCGCGTACTCCTTCGTCCGGCTGGCCGACGTCGTCGAGGGGTTCGTGCGGGCGATCGGGCTCGGGCCGTTCGTGCTGTACGCGTTCGACTTCGGCGGGCCCGTCGGGTTCCGGGTGGCCGAGCGGCATCCCGAGTGGATCGCCGGGCTCATCGTGCAGAACGCCAACGCGTACGACGAAGGGCTGTCCGAGGTGGCGCGCCAGGCCGTCAAGGCGCCGTCCGGGGAGCTGTTCACGCTGCCGTTCACCCGCGGCCAGTACGAGGACGGCACGGCGGACCCGGCGCTTGTGGCGCCCGACGGATGGACGCTCGACCAGCACTTCCTGGACCTGCCGGGACGCAAGGAAGCGCAGCTGGCCCTCGCCCGCGACTACGCCGGGAACCTCGCGCGCTACCCGGCCTGGCAGGCATGGCTACGCCTGCACCGCCCGCCGACGCTGGTGCTCTGGGGGCGGGGAGACGCGATCTTCCTGGAGCCGGGCGCCCACGCGTACCGGCGGGACGTGCCCGAGGCGGAGGTGCACGTCTTCGACACCGGGCACTTCGCGCTGGAGGAGAAGCTCCCGGAGATCGCACCGGTCATCGCGGACTTCCTGGAAAAGACGACCACGTGACGAAAGCCCCACGGTTACCCGTGGGGCCCGACGAGCGTGAACGAGAATCCGGCGCGGGCGCCGGTCCTCGTCACGTCAACCAGGAACGGCTATCGACGGCCGGGAGGACGGTCGTCTTCGTCGTCTCCGGCGCCATAGTCATCGGCGTAATCGGCATAGCGATCCGCCAGCTCATCGTTGAGGTCGTCGGCGTCGTCATTGCTGCTGGAGTCTCCGACCCCGAGTTCATCGCGAAGACGATCAAGATCCGTGCCACCGCTGTTGTACTTCAGCTGGCGAGCAACCTTGACCTGCTTGGCCTTTGCTCGGCCGCGCCCCATTGGCTCGACCCCCTCGTGTGGGGTCGTCCCCGACCCCCTCGTCGCTAACGCACCACACACTGACGCCGCGTCTCTTTGGGCGTCAGCCTATCGTTCGCCTATTACCGTACCTGTTTTGTGCCCAGCTCGGTACGTCGTATGGGCGTGGGCCGTCAGCGGCCCAGCCAAATGCCCCTAATACGCCCGACTTCCGACATTCTGCGCTCGGCTAGCCTATCCGCTGCGACAGCGGGCGGAACGCCCTCATCGGCAGCGATTTGGAAGATCTTCAGGGTCGTGTCGTAGATCTGGGTGGCCTTCGATCTGGCTCGTTCCATGTCGAAGCCCTCGATCTCGTCCGCGACCTGGATCACGCCTCCCGAATTGACGACATAGTCGGGCGCGTAGAGGATGCCGCGCTCGGCGAGTTGCTTCTCGACCCCGGGGTGGGCGAGCTGGTTGTTGGCCCCGCCACAGACGATCTTCGCCCGGAGCCTGGCGACCGTCGCGTCGTCGAGGGCGCCGCCGAGCGCGCACGGCGCGAACACGTCGATGTCGGATCCGCTCAGCTCGGCCGCGTCGGCCACCACGTCGACCTCCGGGTGGCGCAGGCGCACCCGCTCGACGGCCTTGGGGGCGACGTCGCAGATCACGACCTCGGCGCCGTCCTCGCGCAGGAGCTCGACCAGGCGGTGGCCCACCTTGCCGACCCCTTCGACGCCGACGCGCCTGCCGTGCAGCGACGGAGTGCCGTACACGCGCTCGGCCGAGGCCCGCATGCCCTGGAACACGCCGAACGCCGTGAGGATGGACGAATCCCCCGCCCCGCCGTAGGCCGGCGAGCGGCCGGTCACGAAGCGTGACTCGCGGGCGATGAGGTCCATGTCCTCGCTGTAGGTGCCCACGTCGCAGGCCGTGATGTAGCGCCCGCCGAGCGACTGCACGAACCTCCCGTAGGCGCGCAGCAGCGCCTCGTTCTTGTCGTGGGCCGGGTCGCCGATGATGACGGCCTTGCCGCCGCCCAGGTCGAGCCCGGCCAGCGCGTTCTTGTAGGACATGCCCTTGGCGAGGTTGAGCACGTCGGCCAGGGCCGCGCTCTCGCTCTCGTACGGATAGAAGCGGGTGCCTCCCAGCCCAGGGCCCAGGGCCGTGTTGTGGATGGCGATGATGGCACGCAGGCCGCTCTGCTCGTCGGCGCAGAACACGACCTGCTCGTGGACGTCCTTTTGGGACGAACCGAAGACGTCGGTCACGGTAGTGACTCCCTGTCCGGTCCGCCGCACCTTTGCGACGGAGATCACCTCACAGCGTAGTAAGCCACAACGGTGCACGCAGGTTCGCTTCATGACACGATGCCTCCGTGCTGCCCTATGCCGCCTACCTCCGCGTCTATGAGCCACTGACCGCGTTCGCCGAACCCGAGCGCAAGGTGTGGGCCGACTACGCCGACTCACGGGACCGCCCGCGCCGCGCGAACGCGCTCAATGCGGAGCACGGCGAGTCGGTCATGCGCCTTCTCGGTATGCCCCCTCAACCCGTTCCCGCCCAGGAGAGCCCCAACGCCTATCTGCGGCGTGTTGAGGACCGTCTCTATGTCTGTCCCTGGCAAAGCCGTTTGCGCTCGTGGCTGGCGTTCTCAAGGCTGCGTGGCACCACTCCTGTGAAGCTGATGGACCATCTGGTGCCCAAGGCGATCGCGGACCAGGTGGCGGACGACTTCGACCGGTACAAGCGGCAGGCCGGTTCGTCCGCGTTGCGTACGCACATTCGCACCACGGCGTGGCATGTGCCGCCATCGTGGTTCGTGCCGTTTGATGGGAACGAGCGCTGGCTGGTGCTCGGCTCCGCCAACCCGGGACAGGACGTGACGACCGCTACCGGACGCAACCTCATCTACGTCACCTCCATGGCGCAGGCCAGGAGGCGGGCGGCCAGGGCGCTCAACGTGCTGCGCAGGCACCTGGGCGACGTGGCGGCCAACTTCGACGTGGAGGACGTCGCCAGGTGGCTGGAGGAGTTCCACCCGCACTCGCTGGTGGAGCTCGACTACGGCGGCCTCGTCCACCTCATGGACGACGACGCGTTGCAGGCGGACCAGTCGGTGGCCGAGCTGGCGGGCGCCCTGACGGGCCTGGACACGGGTCAAGAAGAACTTGCCTACGCCATGTACCAGAGGGTGATCCTCCGGTGGAAGTCAATGCAACAGCTGGAATCTGCCAACTGAGGCTCAATACGACCGTCTGACCTGCATGAGTAGGTCACGTCTCCCGGCTGCTCTCTTCTGCGAACTGAGTAGTTTGCCGTTTTCACTGCGATACCACGAACCGTGTCGCTAGAATCACCGAGCGTGACATCGCCGCGGGGGCGGGCAGTTGGGTCAAAGAAGGGCTCGCCAATCGCTCTGCGTGGCGGTATGGTCACATCGGGTGATGCCGCATATGGCTCAGAAAAGCCGCACGCTCTGTGCCATAGGGGGACATCCGTGACACGCGCAAAGGCAGTCACAGGATCGCTAAGCCGGTCCACACGGAGGAGAGGCCGCACAAATGTCAGCTCGTACACCCGAGGCCGAGCCACTGCTCACGCCCGCTGAGGTCGCGACCATGTTCAGGGTCGACCCCAAGACCGTTACGCGGTGGGCCAAGGCGGGTAAGTTGACGTCGATTCGAACCCTCGGCGGTCATCGGCGTTACCGGGAGACCGAGGTCCGGGCACTGCTCGCGGGGATTCCGCAGCAGCGCTCGGAGTAAGTGAGGGTCGTCACGGATCCTCAGGGGGGTTGAGGGTGAGCCAGGCCGACGGCCTGGTCCACCGTCGTGGCGACACAACGTCGCATGGGAGAGTTGGCGCCGCCCGCCCGGCGCCATCCTTCTCTCTGTCTCTCTATTTGAGTCGTTCCAACAGGGTAGCCACGGCGCCGTCGTAGGCGGCGGCCACGCCGAGCAGCGCGACCATGTGATCGACGAGCATCTTTTCCAGCGTCGGTCGCTCTATGTCACGGTGCTCGAGCCAGTCGAGGCCGGCCGTCTCCACGGAGGCGATCCACGAGCGCAGGGTCGTGCGCAGCACCGGGCTGGCCTCATCGACCCGCATCTGCTTCAGGATGAGGCGGAAGAGACGCTGGCGTACGCCGTCGACGATCTCGCCGATCTCGCCCGCCCGGTTGGCGGGCCCCCCGCGCAGCAACGCGGCGAACCCGGCCGCGTGCTCCTCGACGAAGTCGAAATAGCGCCTGAGCCCGGAGGCCAGCTCTTCCAGCGGCCTGCCGCCCTCATGGGGGCGAAGCCGGGACTCCAGCTGCTCCGCCGCGCTCCTCAGCGCGGCCACGTAGAGCTCCTGCTTGCCACCGAAGTAGTGGTAGACCAGGGCCCGCGAAGCGCCCGCCGCCGAGGCCACGTCGTCGATCGAGACGTCTTCCGCGTCACGGGTGCTGAACAGCTCGAGCGCGGCCGCCATCAGCTCCTCGCGACGCCGGTCGACACTGAGCCTGCGCCGCGCCGGCCGTGCCGTCTCGGCTGACTTCCCGGGTGTCACACCTGCACAGTAGCCGACGCCGTGCCGGCCGTTCCCCGGGTTAACCCGCGACGATTCCCTGAGTCAAACAGTGAGAAGGCCGTACCCTGCCGCGAACTCGATCGTTTGGTCAGACAGGTGCCCATATCCGCATCGCGGGGGAGACACATGTCAGGACCGCCCGTCAACACTTCAACCATTACCGAGATCAGAGAGGTAGACACACTGCCTCGGCCCAGACCGACCATCCGCAACGTCGCCGAACGAGCCGGCGTCTCGAAATCGCTGGTCTCTCTCGTGCTACGCGGATCCCCGCACGTGAGCGAGCACCGGCGCCAGGCCGTGCTGCAGGCCGCCCGCGAACTCGGCTACCGGCCGAACGCGGTCGCGCGAAGCCTGGTCGAAGGCCGTACGCATCTGGTGGGCGCGCTCGTCGCCGACCTGCACAATCCGTTCTACGCGGAGTTCCTCGACGGTCTGCAGGAGAGCCTGCACGGCGACGGCCTGCGCATGCTCATAGGGAACAGCCAGTGGGACCCGGCATTCGAGGACGAGGCCGTCGAGGCCTTCCTCGAGCTCAGGGTGGACGGGCTGGTTCTCCTGGGGATCGCGCCGACCAGCGAGACGCTGATCGAGGCCACCGCCTACACCCCGACCGTCGTCGTAGGGGAACGTGACATCGAGCTCGACGGAGTCGACATCGTGGTCGACGACGACCAGCTCGGCGCTCGCCTGGCCATCGACCACCTGGTCGAACTCGGCCACAAGCGCATCGCGCACATCGAGGGCCGGCGCTCATCGCGCTGCGAGGGCTACCTCGTGGCCATGCGCAGGCACTCGCTGGCGCCGTACATCATGGTCGAGGCCGCGGACTCGACCGAGGAGGGTGGCAGGGAGGCGGCAACGGCGCTGCTCACCCGCGACCCCAGGCCCACGGCGATCTTCGCCGCCAATGACGTGGTCGCGCTCGGCGTGCTCTCGGCCGCCAGCGACCTGGGCCTGCGAGTCCCGCAAGACCTCTCGGTGGTCGGCTACGACAACACGCACCTGTCGGCCTCCCACCACATCTCGCTCACCTCGGTCGACCAGCCCCGCCGCACCATGGGAAGGTCGGCGGCGGCGCTGCTGAGCGACCGGATCGGGGACCCCGCGAAGGTCTCGCGCCTGCGCGAGATCCGCCCCGAGCTGATCGTGCGACGCAGCACGGGTCCCGCCTAAGACGAACAAGAAATCTGCAAAGCCGACTGCCGCTGTGGCGAGGATCGCGCGCACGACGGTAGAGCGGCAGTCTGCTGGAGCAGGTTTCTTGTTCGCAAAGGCCCAAGGCTGGGTCAAGCCGCGCGGAGACGTGGCCGCGCGGCTGTTTACTCGTCAGGGTCATGCTATTTGTGGCCGGATTCGATCCGGCCACGATCTGATCCGGGGGAACAGTCATGCGTGATCCGGAACTAGTGTCTTGCGCCCAGCGCGCGGCGGCCGAGCTCGAGCGCGCCTGGGGCCACTGGCGGGCGGGGAGGGGGCGGGGCGTCGACGGCGCCGCTGAGTCGGTCGCCAGTTACGTCGCCCACTCCCTCGACCACCCGTGGGGCCGGCCCCGCGTCGTCCTCGGGCTCGACGCCGAGGACGCGCGGGAGCTGGCCGCCCTGCTGGAGCGCCAGGAGATCGGCGAGCGTGTCTGGTGAGGGGCTAGTGGCCCGGCCAGGATGTAGCATTCCCCGCCACTCGCCGTAGTTGGCATAAGAAGGGCTTGGGCTCCGGGCTTGCCGTAAGTTGGATGCCATGCGTGCTCTGCCAGCCTCAGCTCTCGTCGTTTGCGGCCTGATCGCCTCCGCGTGTGGCGGCACCGGCACCGGTGGCGCCGCGGCAGGTCAGGCCGCTCCCGCGACCAGCGCGGAGCAGACCGCCGCCGAGCAGACTCCCTCCGAGCAGACTCCCGCCAAGCAGTCCCCGCCCGACGCCAAGCCCCTGGAGGGCAAGGTCGTCGTGATCGACCCGGGCCACAACGGCGGCAACTACCGCGACCCCGCGGCCGTCAACCGCAAGGTCAACGTGCTGACCAAGTGGAAGCCCTGCGACACGACGGGCACCCAGACCAACAGCGGCTACACCGAGGCCGCCTTCTCCTTCGACGTCTCCAAGCGGCTCGTCAAGATCCTCGAATCCCGTGGGGCCACGGTCAAGCTGACCAGGACGAGCAACGACGGTGTGGGCCCGTGCATCACCCAGCGGGCCGCCATCGGCAACAAGGCCCGCGCCGACGCGGCGATCTCCATCCACGGCGACGGCGCGGCCCCCGCCAACCACGGCTTCCACGTCATCATGCCGAAGAAGATCAACGGCCCCGTGGACAAGGTCGTGGGCGCCTCCAGCAGGCTCGGCATCGACGTGCGCAACGCGTTCGCCAAGGGCACGGGCCTGCCGTACTCCACCTACATCGGCCGCAACGCGCTCGACTACCGCAACGACCTCGGCGGCCTCAACCTGTCGACCGTGCCGAAGATCTTCATCGAGTGCGGCAACATGCGCAACGCCGCCGAGGCGGCCAAGTTCCAGGATCCCGGCTTCCGGCAGAAGATCGCGCTGGCGCTGGCGAACGGATTGCAGCACTATCTCGAAACATGATTCCTCGCCCAGAGCTGCTCAGCGATCTTTCCGGTTCCTTCGAGCTGACCTCGGGCGCGACCGTGTCCGGCGACCTGGTGGACGCCGTACGCCTCGCGCTTCCGCGGCTCGACCTGCGGCCCGGCGACGCCGGTGAGATCGACGTCCGGCGGGATCCGGCGCTCGGCGAGGAGGCGTACCGGCTGACGGTGGGTTCGCGGGGCGTGGAGATCGTGGCCGGCGGACGGGCCGGGGCCTTCTACGCGGCGCAGTCGCTGCATCAGTTGCTGCCCGCCGCCTCCTACCGGTTCTCCACCGGGGCCTCGTGGCTCGTTCCAGGGGTGCGGATCGAGGACGCGCCGCGCTTCGCCTGGCGCGGGCTGCACCTGGACGTGGCGCGGCACTTCTTCCCCAAGCGGGAGATCTTCCGCCTGCTCGACCTGATGGCGACGCACAAGCTCAACCGCCTCCACCTGCACCTGGTGGACGACCAGGGGTGGCGGGTGGAGAGCAGGGCGTACCCGCTGCTGCACGAGGTCTCCTCGCACCGGCCGCGTACGGCGTCCAACTACTGGCGTGAGCCGGACACGTACGACGACCTGCCGCATGGGGGCTACTACACGCTCGACGACCTGGCCGAGATCGGCGCTTACGCCCGCGCCCGGTGCGTCACGGTCGTCCCCGAGATCGACGTGCCCGGGCACGCGTCGGCGATCCTGGCGGCGTACCCGTCGCTCGGGGCCACCGGGGAGCGGTACGACGTGCTCGACCGGTGGGGCATCTCCTCGGCGATCCTGTCGCCGCTGCCGCCGACCGTCGAGTTCCTGACCACGATCTTCGACGAGCTGATCGGGGCGCTGGGCGAGACTCCCTACGTGCACATCGGCGGCGACGAGGTCGTGCTGGACCATTGGGGCGAGTCCGCCGAGATCACCGCGTACCGCGACTCGCTCGGGCTGGCCACCTCCAACGACCTGCAGGCGTGGTTCCTGCGGCGGCTCGCGGACGCGCTGGCCGAGCGGGGTGCGCGGGCCGTGGTGTGGGACGAGGCGTTCGTCAGCGGCGGGCTGCGGGAGGACACCGTGGTCATGCCGTGGCGGGGCATGGGGGTGGGCCGCCGGGCCGCCGCGGCCGGGCACGACGTGGTGGCGACCCCGGTGTTCCCGCTGTACTTCGACTACGCGGAGGCTTCTTCGGCGGAGGAGCCCATGGCCATCGGCGACGCCACCACAGTCTCGGACGTGGCCGCCTTCGACCCCGCGCCGGCCTCGTGGACGGAGGAGGAGCGCGCCCGCGTCCTGGGGGCCCAGGCGCAGCTCTGGACCGAGCGCGTGCCCGATGCCCGCACGGTCGACTACCGCCTGTGGCCGCGGGCGTGCGCGCTGGCGGAGATCGCGTGGGCCGGTCCCGCCGACGGCTTCGAGGGACGGCTGGAGGAGCACCTGGGGCGGCTGGACGCGCTCGGGGTGGAGTATCGCCCGCCGGCGGGGCCGCACCCGTGGCAGCGGCGGCGCCCGCACCGGCCGGGCGTGTTGCGCGTCCAGGAGGCGATGGCCCACATCGAAGGCATGACGCACGACGCGGAGTCGACCCGCCCCAGCGTGTGACTTACAGGGCCGGGCGGTCGTTGAGGATGCGCTGGAAGAGGCGGCAGGTCTGCCACCTGCCGTCGATCTCGAGGTAGCGGTCGGCGGTGCCGTACGGCTCGAACCCGGTCTTGACCAGCACGTTCTGCGAAGCCGCGTTGTCGAGCAGGACGCTGGCCGCGATCCGGTGCAGCCGCAGCTCCTCGTCGGCCATCCGGCACACCTCCCGCACGGCGCCGGTGGCCAGGCCGCGCCCGATGTAGCCGCCGTCCACCCAGTAGCCGAGGTCGGCGCTCAGCCAGGGGCCGCGGACGATGCCGCTGAGCGTCGCGCGGCCCACGACCTCCTCGCCGTCCGCGAGCACCCAGGCCATCGCCCGGCCCTGCGCCTGATCTTCGAGCAGGCCCTTGAGCCGCTTGGCCTGTCCGTCCGCGGTGAAGAACTCGTCAGGCCTGCGGGGCTCCCACCGCTTGAGGTGGTCACGGTTGCGGTCGTAGGCGCGTACCAGGGCCTCGACGTCCTGTTCGGCGGCCGGGCGCAGGATGATGCCGTCCGCTAGAGGTACCTCTTCGATCATTCGCCCCACGATAAGGGATTCAGGCGGTACGGCCGATGGCGTCCGTAATGGACTTGAGGCCGTGACGGCGCACGCGCCGGGAGAGCTGACGGTGGATGCGCGAGGCCCAGAACGGGCCGCCGTAGATCCAGCCCGTGTAGCCCTGGACCAGGGTGGCCCCGGCGAGCAGGCGCTCCCAGACGTCGTCCACGTCCTCCACCCCGCCGACCGACACCAGCGTGAGCCGGTCGCCGACCCTGGCGCGCAGGCGCCTGAGCACCTCCAGCGAGCGGCCCTTGAGCGGGCGGCCCGACAGCCCGCCGGTCTCGCCGTCGTGCCTGATCGTGGTGTTGGTGGCGATGATGCCGTCCAGGCCCAGCTCCAGCGCCAGGTCGGCGACCGCGTCCACGTCCTCGTCCGCGAGGTCGGGCGCGATCTTCACCAGCAGCGGAGTGGGGCGGGGCGTGCCGTCCGCGACCTCCTTGACCGCCGTGAGCAGCGGCCGCAGCAGCGAGACAGCCTGGAGGTTGCGCAGCCCCGGGGTGTTGGGCGAGCTGACGTTGACCACCAGGTAGTCGGCCAGCGGCGCGAGCTCCTTGGCACTGGCCACGTAGTCGGCCACGGCCTCCGACTCGGGCACCACCTTGGTCTTGCCGATGTTCACCCCGACCACGACGGGGACGCCGCGGGCGCGGCGCAGCCTGCGGGCGGCGGCGGCCGCCCCGGCGTTGTTGAAGCCCATCCGGTTGATCACCGCGCGCTCTCCCACCAGCCTGAACAGGCGCGGGCGCGGGTTGCCCGGCTGGGCGTGCGCGGTGATCGTGCCGACCTCGACGTGGCCGAAGCCGAGCGCGGCGATGCCCTCGGCGCACGCGGCGTCCTTGTCGAACCCGGCGGCCAGGCCCAGCGGACCCGGGAAGTGCACGCCGAACGCGGTCACCCGCAGGGCCGGGTCGCGCGGCGCGAGCGTGCGGAAGAGCAGCCGCTTGACCACGGGCAGCTTTGCGAGGAGCGCGAGGGCGCTCACGGTCTGATGGTGCACGGCCTCGGCGTCGAAACGCCGCAAGACCTGCGTGAACACGAGGCGATACATCACGGGTCAGGCTACCAATCCGGCCTCGTGGGCGATGATTGCGGCCTGCACGCGGTTGCGCACGCCGAGTCTGGTGAGGATGGCGCTCACGTACGCCTTCACCGTGCCCTCGACGATGTGCAGCTCGCGGGCGATCTCGGCGTTGGACATGCCCGCGCCGACCAGGGCGAGCACCTCGCGCTCCCGGTCGGTGAGCGGGCCGACGCGGTCGCGGGCCTGCGCCCCCTTGGTCATCTTTCCGCCCGCGAAGTGTGCGATCACCCGCTGGGCGACCCTGGGGGACAGGTACGCGGCCCCGTCGGCCACCGCGTGGATCCCGGCGATCAGCTCGCGCGGATCGCCCGACTTGAGCAGGAACCCGCTCGCCCCGATGTCGAGCGCCTTGGCGATGTAGTCGTCCTCCCCGAATGTGGTCAGCATCACCACGGCCGTGCCCGGCGCGACCCGGCGCATCTCGCTCGCCGCCCCCAGGCCGTCGAGCCTGGGCATGCGGATGTCGAGCAGCGCCACGTCGGGGCGGTGGCTGATGGCCAGGTCGACGGCCTGCCTGCCGTCCCCGGCCTCGGCCACCACCTCCAGCGACGGGTCGGAGGCGAGGATGGCCTTGACCCCGGCCCGGATCATGGCCTCGTCGTCGGCCAGGAGTACGCGGATCACACCCTCTATATTGCCGATATGGCACAGGTGAAGGTGTACGGGCGCAGGGATGTGTGGGCCGGACGGCAGCGGGAGATCTCGGATCTGGTGCAGTCGTGCCTGGTGAGCGCCTGGGGCGTGCCGCCGGAGAAGCGGTTCCACCGGTTCCTGCTGCTGGAGGAGGACGACTTCGTCTGCCCTGGGCGCAGTGACAATTACCTCATCATCGAGGTGATCTGCTTCACCGGGCGCAGCGACGACGCCAAGCGGGCGCTGATCAGGGAGATCTACGACAAATCCGGCTACGAGCCCGAGGACGTGGAGATCACGATCATCGAGATGCCCAGGGTGAACTGGGGGATCCGCGGGGTGCCCGCCGACGAGCTCACCCTCTCGTACAAGGTCGAGGTCTAGCTGACGGTATGGTCCGACTCATGAGCACTCACTATGACGTCGTCGTTCTCGGCGCGGGTCCCGGAGGGTATACGGCCGCCGTCCGCGCCGCCCAGCTCGGACTGCGCGCTGCGGTCGTCGAGGAGAAGTACTGGGGTGGCGTCTGCCTGAATGTGGGCTGCATCCCGTCCAAGGCGCTGCTGCGCAACGCCGAACTGGCCCACATCTTCAACAACGAGGCCAAGACGTTCGGCATCAGCGGCTCGGTCACCTTCGACTACGGGGCGGCCTTCCAGCGCAGCCGCAAGGTGGCCGACGGTCGGGTCAAGGGCGTTCACTACCTGATGAAGAAGAACGCCATCACGGAGTACGACGGCCGCGGCACGTTCCTGGACGCGAACACGATCCAGGTGAACGGCGAGACGATCACGTTCTCCCACTGCATCATCGCGGCGGGCGCGACCACCCGGCTGATCCCGGGCACGCGGCTTTCCGAGCGTGTGGTGACGTACGAGGAGCAGATCCTCACCGAGGAGCTGCCGGAGAGCATCATCATCGCGGGCGCCGGCGCCATCGGGGTGGAGTTCGCGTACGTGCTGCACAACTACGGCGTCAAGGTGACGATCGTGGAGTTCCTCGACCGGGTGGTGCCGCTGGAGGACGAGGAGGTGTCGGCCGAGCTGGCCAAGCGCTACAAGCGGCTCGGCATCGAGGTGCTGACCTCGACCCGCGTGGACGCCATCGAGGACACCGGCGCCTCCGTCAAGGTCACCGTCACCCGCGGCGGCGAGACCCGGGTGCTCGAGGCCGACAAGGTGCTGCAGGCCATCGGGTTCCAGCCGCGCGTCGAGGGCTACGGCCTGGAGAAGACGGGCGTGGCGCTGACCGACCGGGGCGCCATCGCGGTCGACGGGCGCTGCCGTACGAACGTGCCGCACATCTTCGCCATCGGCGACGTCACCGCCAAGCTGATGCTGGCGCACGCCGCGGAGTCCATGGGCATCATCGCCGCCGAGACGATCGCCGACGCGGAGACCATGGAGCTCGACTACGTGATGATCCCGCGGGCCACGTACTGCCAGCCGCAGGTGGCCAGCTTCGGCTACACCGAGGCGCAGGCGCGCGACCTGGGCTACGACGTGAAGGTGGCGAAGTTCCCCTTCACGGCCAACGGCAAGGCGCACGGCCTGGGCGACTCGGCCGGCTTCGTCAAGATCATCAGCGACAACACGCACGGCGAGCTGCTCGGCGCCCACCTGATCGGGCCCGAGGTCACCGAACTGCTGCCGGAGCTGACCCTGGCCCAGCAGTGGGACCTGACCGTGCACGAGGTCGCCCGCAACGTCCACGCCCACCCGACGCTCGGCGAAGCGGTCAAGGAGGCGATCCACGGCCTCGCCGGCCACATGATCAACATGTGATCGCTGGGGGCAAAAACCCAAGGTAGACAGGCATTTATGGGTCTTCGTGGTCAGCACGAAGTCAGCACGCGGCTGCCGGGACTTCGGCGATGCCTGTCTGGTAACCGGCCTCCATCGCGTCGAGCGCTCTGTCCCATGCCTCGTCCACGAGATGGCCGTACGTACGGAATGTGATCCCGATGTCCTGGTGTCCCAGCCATCGGGACACGTCCGTGATGGGGATGCCCTGGGCGAGTTGCATGGATGCGTAGGAGTGGCGGAGTCCGTGAGGGGTGAAGTCCTCGGGAAGCCCCGCCGTCTTGGCTGCGGCGACGAACGCCAGCCGATAAGTCTCGTACCCCACCCAACCTCCCTTGGCCGCCTGGAACAGGTACCCGTCTGCGGTGCCGTGGCTCTCGATGTGCGTGGTGATGGCGGAGTGAACGAACGGCGGCAGCGGCATGACCCGGTAGTCCCCTTCCTCACGGTGCTTGAGTGGGCCTAACACGCGCTTCCTGGTCACCTGCTCATGGATGCGCAGTCTCCGGCCGCCGAACATCACGCCTTCCTCGGCGACGGCAAACGCTTCAGATACCCGGAGACCGCATCCGGCCATGAGCCATACCGTCGCCGCCCAGCGGGCTGGCATGGAGTCGGCGAGCTTGCTGATCTGCGTCCAGGAGGGAACCAGAAACTCCTGTCTCTGCGCGGCGCTGGGCAGTTCGATGTCCGTGCAGGGCGACTCGGGGATGAGCTTGTCCATTGTGGCCTCGCTGAAGATCGCGCCCACGACCATGTAGGCGCTGTGGATGGTGTTCGGCGCGTACGCTGCCTTGATCAGGGCTGAGATGAAGTTCTTGATGGTCTGCCTTGTGATGGCATTCAGCCGAAGGTGACCGAGAGTCGGGTTGATCTGGTTCCTCAGCGCATTGCCGTAGATCTCAACGCTCTTGGCCGACAGCCCGACACGGCCTGAGAGCCAGCTGTCCGCGTAGTCGGCGAAAGTGATCGCTCCGGCTTTGGGATCGATGGTGCGGCGTAAGCCGCTCACCTTGTCGGACTTGATCTCCAGAATGAACGCTTCTGCGTCCTTCTTCATGTTGTGCGGATAGGACTGCTCCTGTTGCTTGGTGCCGCGTCCGCCGAGCCGGTAGCGGACCACCCAGGAGTGGCCGCACTTGCCCCAGGATCGTTCGGCGGTCTTGCGGTCGTCGGCCTTGCGGAGGTCGAGTGTGCGCCCGGCTTTGGTGTCGGCGCACTCGCATTTCTTGATCAGGCTGGCCACGTTAGTTCGTTTCCTCGCTTTCGTTCATCGCCTTGAGCAGTGATATGGCCTTGTCGGTCAGGGTGCCGCCCGATTGGCGTTCGGCGGCCTCGGTGAGCATGTCGTTCTTGCGGGCCAGGGAGATCCAGTTGGCTGCTGCTCTTCGGTCCGCACCCACGATCTCGGCGAGGTCCTGCACGGGGTTGGGCTCGCGCATGAGTACGTACCAGGCGTAGAGCACGGCTACGGCGAGGTGGAAGGACTCCGGCCGTCCGCTTCGGCCTGGCTTGGGGTTGTCGCTGGCTGTCTGCCGGATGTGGCGCTTCGCCCACTCGGTATGCGGGTCGAGCACATGGAAAATGTCTTGATCGCGGCTGAGGCGCTGAAGGTCGCTCTTCAACTCCCGTGAGATCTCGGCCAACGGAATGGATCGCAGCGTGCCTGTGGTGATGCCCCGTGCGATCAGTTCGGGGTTGTTGGTGGTG
Organism: Nonomuraea sp. NPDC003709; assembly: GCF_040610775.1. NCBI lineage: Bacteria > Bacillati > Actinomycetota > Actinomycetes > Streptosporangiales > Streptosporangiaceae > Nonomuraea > Nonomuraea sp. NPDC003709. Next base: position 120,206 of record NZ_JBEXMW010000027.1, read on the forward strand.
ATGCGCAGTTCGCTGGGGCCGCCCGTGCTATTGGGCGACCACCACATGTCCACCTGCCAGCCGTCGTACCAGTGCTGGAGGTGGTAGCCGGGGCCCTGGTCGGGCCGCACCTCTTCCCTCGCGTGCGTGTGTACGCGCGGTTCCTCTTGTTTGGTCATGGCGATGACGCTACACCATTCGCAGTCAGTCTGGAAGACTGTCCATGTATAGATTGACGTTCTGAACATGAATATGCGATGGTGGTCGCTGCCCGCCGCGCCCGGCCGGGGCGGTCACGGGCATGCCTTTGACAACTGCACAGCGGACACGACGCGAGGCGTACAGCTCGCGGGCGCAGCGTGCCCGCAGATGAGAGAGGAAAGCGATTTGGCCAGCGGAGGAAGCAACCGCCTGATGTCGGTGAAAGACGTGGCCGCCTACATGGACGTGCCGGAAAGCACGGTCTACGCGTGCTGGAAGAAGTGGGAGCTGCCGGGCTACCGGATCGGCAAGCACCTCAGATTCCGAGTGCGGAACGTGGAGACCTGGATTGACCGCCAAGCCATCCATTGACCATCGAGAGAGAGGGAAATGCGATCACTAATCAGTTTGGGTGAACTATGACAAGGGGATCGAATTGACTTTTCCTGAACATCAGTTTGGCAAGGTTTTTCAGCGGTATGCGGGCAGCGTGGCTCGTCAGGGGTGCAATCTTTCCTTAGATGCCCGACTCCTTTTGGCCGCCATCGCTCGCGCAAACAACACAGGACACGCTGTATTCAAATCTGGCGAGCTGCGGCAGGTCCTTAGCCGAGAGAAACCGGACGGGACTGTTAAGCCCGCTTCACGGTCAACCGTCTACGACACGTTGAAAAAGCTTCGCTTGGCAGGGCTCGCACTGCCTCGCGGCGGGGAAACCTGTGTATGGCTTCCGCGAGAATTCTGGGAACGCGGATTGGATAAGGGCGCAATGTGTCCCGTTCATCAAACGTGGGAGTCGGGCTATGTGTCGAATGTCGATTCGACCATGGCCCATGAGTCCTATGATGCTGGACCGATGTGGTAGTCCTATGAATCCAGACCCGTTGATCCGAAGATCCTGGACTGGGCCATGTCTCCGACCTGCACAAATGCGACTTCCTCTCTATTCTTATGCTCCTTCGGCAGGCGAGGAGGGACGACGAGCCAGACGAAGGAATAATTAAGGGGCCAGCTTGGGGGCTGGCCCCTACTTCGATCAGTTATCTAGAGGGCCTGGAGGCCCTAGCCGGAAGGCCCATTAGTTGCGACTAGTTGATTATATAGGGCAGCCTTTGAGGGGCTGCCATGGATTGATAGTTAATTGGACGATTGGAGGGCCGTCGGCCCTGGCGAACAAGATTTGCAACGAGAGTGGTTGTCATGAAATATCCGTTCGTGGCGATGGCAAGTGTTCCGCCCACCGCCGTAAGCCCTGGGCAGTCACGTCCAAGAGGAACCTGTCTCGGCCGAAGGATTGGAACCGCCACCGCAGGGCGGTTCTCAAGCGTGATGCTGGAGTTTGTTATTTATGCGGTCAGGCCGGTGCAAACGAGGTAGATCACGTCACCGCCGTAGCCGATGGCGGCGGCTGGGAGTACGGCAATCTTCGGGCCGCTCATCGTGCCTGCCACCAGGCCAAGACTCTTCGGGAGCGAGCCAGCAGAGCCCACCGAACGAACCGATGTTGATTCGTTAGTTCGCTAGTTGCATGGCCGACATCGTGTCACTCATCTCGTCCTCGCAGAACGGAGTATCTCCGCTCACCTCATTTTGGCCATGGGCTCTGAACCGAGATAGAAACCCTCTGCCGGTGTGCCGCAACCACAAGGGTCTTCACACCGTGAACCGCCTTCGCCGAAAGGAAGCCTTTATGCTAAGGCATTCTCAAGACGGTTTTCTCACACAGGTATTTAAGTGTGGCCATTGCGACAAGCTGTGCAAGGAGAGCAGGAAGCTGGGTTCGGGTCGCCCAGGCCCTTGGCGTCAGTACTGCTCGGCCGAGTGCCGTCAGGCCGCCAAACGTGTACGAGATCGAGAGCAGGCGCAGCAACGTTACCGCCGCAGTAAAGGCTTGTGTCTGAAGTGCGGAGTCAAGATTGAGGCCGAAGAGTTCGACCCGTACTGCTCACTGCGTTGTGATGATGTGTTGTGGGAGATTCGGACGGCCGTGAGGTGATGTTTCTCGCACAAATAGTTAACTTCCCCCTCTAATAGAGGGTAGGGGAGAAATCCTAGACTCTCCCGCACCACGCAGGCTGTTGAAGGCCCTCGGTGACCTCGTGCCGGGGGTCTTCTTCATCCCCACATCACACCCTCTTTTGGAGAACAACACTGATGATTACCCATGTCCAGCTTGAGAACATGAGCGCCCTGGAGATCCTCACCGCCTGGCGTGAAGGCGACTTGGACCCTGCCATCCGCATCGTGTCCGTGAACGGCGACCTGGACAACCCGAGGTCGCTCACCTACGCCTGGCAGACGACGCCCGAGCATGACGAGCTGCGTATGCGCACCTGGTAAGCCCCGACACGTACCCACGCATTGACTATCGAAGGGAGTAGCCGGAATGGACGACTCACCAACCAACACGCTTGACGCCACCACCGAAATGGAGCCGGTGGCCGAAGCACCCTCAGAAGGCTCTCAGATCGACTCTGAGACCGATAAATGGAAAAGCCTCAGCCGGACTAATGAAGCCCGCTGGAAGACCGCCAGCGCCGAATTGGAGGCCGCAACGGCCAAGAGTGCGGAACTGGAACAGGCCATGACCGCGATGCAGGAACAGCACGTCTTGGCGCTGACTGAGATTCACCTTCAGCACGCTGCCCAGCAACACGGCGTGGAACTGACCCAAGACACGATGTCCAAGCTCAACATGTCCGCCTTCCTCACAGAGGAAGGCTCAGCGGACGTTGACACGATCACAGAGTTTGTTACTTTGCTCGACTCTGGCGTCAAGAAGCCCACGTATGCCCAGGACGTGGGCATCGGCCCTCAAAGCTCAGGTGCACCCGCCCAGCGTGGCGTGTCGCTGGACGCGCGGGCACGCCGCTAACCCCTACTGAAAGGATTTCCTTTTGGCAATTACCCCAATCCCTGCGTACGCGCATGTAGGCACGCATGCGTTCGTTCCCACCGAGTGGAGCAACGAGCTACTCACCCAGTTTGATCCGCTGCTGGTCTGGGCCTCACCCCTGGTGGTGAACACCGACTATGAAGGCGACATCACCGCCCAGGGTGACCGGATGGTGGTCAACGGCCTCATCCGGCCCAACGTGGGGCGCTATGACGATGTTGCGGGCATGACGATCGAAGACCTGAAGACCGTTGAGCAGTACGTGGACATCTCCGAGGCCGACTACGTCGCCTTCTACGTGCGCAACATCGAGACGGTACAGGTAGCCGGCGCATTGGCGGCGCCGGCCGCTCTGGAGTCCATCCGTGCTCTGGCGGCCTCTACGGACGCGTTCGTTGGCGCGACCATTGCGGCCTCGGCTACCAGCCTCCCGCAGGTGAACGTAAGCGCCCAGACTGACAGTCGTGACAAGGGCGAGGCGCTGCTGGAAGCCATCTTCGACATGATGGAAAAGCTCGACACTGGCAAGGTGCCGGACGGTCGATACGTTGTCGTCGGTCCCAAGGCCAAGCGCTATCTGATGCGCGCCCCCGACGTGGCCAACGCCGCCGCCCTGGGCGAGGCTGGTGCAACGGCCAACGGCGTGGTTGCCCGCCTGGCCGGGTTCACGCTCCTGTCCACCACGGCCATGCCGACCGGCGTGGACATTCTGGCCGGACAAAGGTCGTTCACCACGTTCGCCAGCCAGTTCACCGACTTCCGGAGTCAGCCGGTGGAGAAGTACCGACGCGACCAAATTGACGCCCTGCACCTGTACGGGACGCGGGTTCTGTCCTTCCCCGGCGGCAAACAGCCCACCGCACCCAACGTCGCCGTGAAGGATTCTGAGGGCCTCGTGAAGACCGCTGTGAAGTGGACCGCCTAAGTTAATTATGAAGACACATGAAAGCCCCGGATTCAATGGCAGAGTCCGGGGACTCTTCTTGTTTTCTGGACTGCGGGTTTTGTAAGTTTCTCCACCCCCACAAGAAGACTGGAGCCCAGCTCAGAGCATGTTTGACGCCTTCTCGGAAAAGTCCCAGACTCGTACTTGGTCGGAGGAAGCACCCCCCTCGGGGTCTACCAAGGGGTACAAAAGTGCATTACCCCTGGTCGAGACGATGAACTAACAAACATCGATTTTGCAGGGGTTTCGTAGTTTCTTATTGACAGATGAAACTCGAATGGCTAGCTTTCTCCTCGCTGGCTCCGATTCAACCGAGTAAACGAACAAACTCGGGACTGGGAGACTAGCGTCAGACATAAGACAGCCCCAGAGCGCAAGGATTGGCGTCTCAACCGCTCTGGGGCCACCAAGGAAAGGCTACCAAGCCATGCAGAGCAACGCTCCTGTCATCTCCAACGATGCGTTCCATGGGCTCTTCGGAAGGATCACTGACGCACTCGACCCCTACACCGAGGGGTCCAAGGTCGGTGTCATGGTGTCCCTCATGTCGGCCTACAGCGCCTACATCGGCTACGGGCCGACCGTCGAGACCGGGAAGGGCTCTTCCCCGCTGGCACTGTGGGGCGTCCTGGTCGGGCGGAGCGGTGTCGGCAGGAAGGGCACGGCTACCGGCATCGCGAGGCGCGTGGTCGAAGGGGCGTTCGCCAGCTTCGCGGAGGAGAGCGTGGTGGAGGGACTCCCGGCCACTGGCTTGGGGTTCATCACGGAGTTGGCCGACCGGGCAGAGGGCACGCTGGCCAACCCGGTCTGGTTCATCGAGGAGGAGGGAGACGCGTTACTGTCCAACGCGCGTCGTGACGCCAAGGTGGGCATCTACCTCCGCAAGTCCTTCGACGCCCAGACCATCGCTCACAAGACCAAGGTGGATGACCTGCGAGTGAGGCGTCCGCACCTGGGGCTCACGATGCACGTACAGCCGCGAAACTGGGCAGCGGTCGCGGGCGGCAAGGACGCGACCGGGGGCACCTGGAACCGGCTCCTGCCCGTGTGGGTGCAGCAGTCCAAGACGCTGCCCGTGTTCGAGTCCTCCGACGCACATGAGGTCATCCGGCAGGCGGCGCGTGCCTTGCGGCAGGCAGGCGACTACGCCCGCCAGGTGGACACGGTGACCGTGCCTGCGCATGTGGCCCACCTGTTTGAGGCCAAGCACCGGCCCATCGTGGAAGCCATGATCTCCACCGAGGCCATGAGCCAGTACGCCGAGCGGGCCATGGCGTACATGATCCGGCTGGCCGGACTGTTCGCCCTGTCGGAGCGGCGAGACGAGGTCAGCGAGCGTGACTTTGACGCCGCCCTGGCCCTGGTCTGCTATTCCATCGAGACCATCGCTTACGTCCTGCCGGAAGCTGAGGCTTCCGAGGAAACCGCCCTGACGGTCAAGGTGGAGAACTACATCAGGGAAGCCGGGCAGGCTGGCCGTACGGCCACCGAGATCTACCGGGCACTCACCATCAAGGCGAGCGACCTTCGGGAAGTCGTGGCCCAGCTCGACACGATCGAGATCGTGAAGGGGCAGAGCGCCAAGGGCACCGGGGGCCGCCCCAGCATGCGCTACCTCTACGTGATGCCTGAGGGTTCCGACGAAACTAACGAACTAATCAATCTCGGCTCCGAGGAGATCCACGAGATTGTTACGGAGGAGCCTGCCGAGTCGGCCACCACCGAGGAGACGGCACCTGAGGAGGAGGCCGCTCCGATGACGGAGACTCCGGCCTTCCTGCCCTTCCTGAGCGATGACGAGTGGGACGAGATCGACGCCGTGCCGAACGTCATGCCTGAGACTGAGCCTGAGCCTGAGCCGGTGGCCCAGGCCACCGAAGAGCCCACCGTCTCGGAGGAGGCTGTGAAGGCGTTCCTGTCCTCTCCCGCCGGGGCGGAGATGCTCCAGGAGATCCTGATGTCCATGATGGCTAAGCAGGCTGCGGCCAGCGCACCCCAAACGGCCACGGTGACCAAGGCCAAGGCTCCCCGCAGAAGCCGGGCCAAGGGCAACGCCGAAGCGCTCTTCCAGGCTCCTGAAGTAGCGGCCTAGCGTCCCGTAGGGCAGGCCCCCGGCTACGGTCGGGGGCCTGCCCATTGGTACGTCATCCCCGGAGGCCGGTACGTGAAATGGCAGACGTACGCGTGTCCCGGCCGGGACGCCAAGGCCCCGTCTGGGGTCCTCATTCGCTATCAGGCGGGGCCGTGAAGGATGGTCGGCGTCTTGCCGCTCTAGTGGTCGTTCTCCTCCTCGGCCGTCTCGGCGACGTTAGCCTCGGCCTCATCCACGGTCACGGCGTCGGCCTCGTCGGGCTCGGGCTTGGTCTCGGCAAGGGGCCTGGGCGGGGCGATCATGGGCACTCCTTCGTTTGTGGAACCTGCGGAGTCCTGGCCGTACAAACCATGGGGACCGAAAGGACGGCCAGGAACCCGCCCCCGGTGGGGAAGCCTCCGGGGGTACTGCACCCCGGAAGAGGGAGAACCAGCGAGAACACCTCAACCGGGGCTGTCTTTAGGGGTGCCCTCCGCTCTTCCACGGACGCCAGCCCCGGCGCCAGTCGTCCATGAACGACTGCACGATGAGCGAGACCAGGCCCAGCAGCGGGCAGAGGAGCAGGTAGGCGGCGGTCATGCGCAGCATGCGCACGCCCAGCTCGACATTGCCTAAGCCGCCCACAGCGCATCACCTTCTGTCACGGCCGGCTGCACGTCCTGTAGCCGCATCAACAGCTCACGGGCGAGCACGTGATGCATGTCGTAGTCGTCGAACGCCAAGACGGCGTTCCGCTCGAACGGCACCAGCGGCGGCAGGTAAGGAACAAACACATCCGCCCGCACTCCGTACGGCGAGCAGTCGGCCACGGTGAAGACGGCTGCGTTACGCCGCAGGTGCGAACACTGGGAGATCGCCTCCGGGATGCATCCCCGGCACGTCGGCGGCGCGTTGGTGTAGCCATCGCCATCACGCCCATCTCCCGACAGCAGCCACCAGATTCGGCCCGTGGCCCGGTCCACTGCTGATCGTGCGCACACCTGGCACAGCCGCTTTTCCATGCAGCGCCACTGTCGCAACGTGTTGACCGTCTTGAAGTCGGGCCGCCCGGTTCGGTTCTGACTCTGCCGAAGGCGAAGGACGCCGTTGCCGAAGTCGTCGCGGTGCGGCACGACGTAGCCCAGCCGCAGCCCGCCACGGCGCGGTACCCACTTCAGCGGAGGGTTCTGAGTCTCGCCTGTCCACCCGATCACGTACGGGTAGCGGAACGCTGTCGCGCTTACCTTGGCTCTGCTCATGCGGCTTCTCCCGCGTTCTGCGCGACCAGCAGAGCAACGCGGCCCGGCTGCGACGCCGGTACGACCTCCACCCTGTCGGCCCGCAGCTCGTTGTCAGGTCCTCCGCGTGCCAGCTCGACCATGTAGGCGCCCGAGCGAACCCCGATGGTCACCGTGGCGACCCGCCAGCCCGCATTGGCGTAGATGATGAGCTGAGGCGGATACCGAAGCTTTTCGACGAACGGGCCAGGATGCGCCCCACACTCGATCACCAGCCGCTTGATCAGTTGCGCGTTCACGCCTTCGGCCGTCAGATGCTCAAGAACCCGGTCGAGGGCAACGTTCTGTGCTGCCGCCTCCTCCTCCCGGATCGGCTCCCCCAACAGGTCTTCGGCTGATGCGGTTATGTGAGTGACGGCCATGTCTCGACGCTAGGAGCGAGTGATCCCAGAGCACCAGAAACTTGCGGATACTTGCGGGCGCCTACTCTAGGGAGTCCATCGCTGCCTTGATTAGGGCACGCGCCTGTCGTCCGAAAACGGCTATCTCATGGAGCCGACTGAACGTCTCGGCGTACATAGCGATCTCCCTCGGTTGCGTGATCGTGAGGAAGCCAGACACCAGTTCCACATTCGCTTGCGCATCATCAAAGATGTAGAAGTTCTCGACAGGCCACCGCCCCGCCCGCTCCACGTTGGGCGGGATCACCGCCAGTGAAACAGAGGGAAGCGCCATCGCTTCCAGCAGGTAACCGAGCTGGCCAATCATCACCTCAGGGCCGCCGCGCCGGTAGGTCAGCACCGCTGCCTCCAGGATGAACACAAACCGGTGGTTGCCCTCGTAGAGGATGTGTTGCCGAGCCATCCGCTCGGCGACGGCTTCGGCGACATCATCGACAGGGACGCGTCTGCCGTCCCGAATCGCCGCCAGGGTGGCCGTGGTGTACCCAGCCGTTTGAAGGAGCCCAGGAATGACGTCCTGGCAGTAGGAGCGATACACCTTGGTCCGCTCGTACAACTCTCGGACGGCGGCATTCAGGTGGGTAAGGCCAGACTTCTCAGCTCGCCGCCAGTCCAGCCAAGCCGAATCCACGGCACGGAGTTCGGCGATCAGCTCGGGTAGCAGGCCGGGCACTCCGCATGCCTGCACCCAAGCCGCTATGTCGCCCTCGGATGGCTGCTTCTTGCCGTGTTCGATTCGCGAGGTTTTGGCCTCATGCCACCCCGCCAGAGCTGCCAGTGCTCGGGAAGTCAGGTGCGCGTCAAGCCGTAGGTCGCGCAGTCGGGCGGCAAGCGCTTGTCTGGCTGCCTGAGCGCTGGAGCTGGAAGAATGCGGGGTGGACATGAGCCTGTGCGAGACGTGATCAGCGGGGCGACTAGATCCGATACCCCTCATGGTCGATGGCGCGGTCCCAGGCAGCCGCGAACGCTGACGAACACAACGCTACGGTCGCCGGATCATCGGTCTCATCATTGGAGACCCATGCGCCGTCGCCCGCGAAGTGGCAGAACTGCACCATGCGGCCATCGAAGACCCACACGTCATTTCCCGGCAGAGCCAGATCCGAAGCTAGGTGCCTCGGTAGCCATCTGATTGCCTCACCCGCCGCCAGGTTCACCCCTGGCGTGACGGCATGCTCGAAGGCGATGTAGGTACTCACCGGCTCGGACACCACGCGGACCCTCCGCATGTTCACCCCCCGAACGATTGCCGCGCGGGCGGTGGTGGTCCAGTCGGAGTACAGCCGCACTGCTTCGGCGAGATCTCCGGCCTCCCAAGCGAGATAGCCGGGATCACCGGTCATGTACTGGTCTCTGAACTCCAGTTTGAAGGCTGTGTGCTCACACTTCGCCAGCAGCTCGCCGAACTCTGTCACGGCATGCCTCCATGATGATCTCGATCATGCGCTCGGGGAGTCGCACTACCGACTCCGTATCCAGGATGGGGCTGTCGGCTGTGACCCTCGCAAGGATCTCTGGGTCAACAACGGTCTCCCCCTGGAAGAAGAAGTCACCCGTTGCCTCGTCCCGGAATACGGCCGGACAGTTGTTGCCCGGATTGGTTGGGTCCTTGCCGTAGAACGTTATCGCCACGGTGGTCTCCTACCTGTGTGGTTTGCGGCTCCTTGCGCATATGCGAGCCTGAACGCACTCGGGAGGGTAGTCAAGAGGCCCTTAGAGGGTGGGGCCATCACGGGTCAGCACAACGTCAGCACCGGTGCTGACAGCAGCGGTGATCAACCCGGAACAACAAGAAGCCCCAGACTCCCGGAAAGTACCGTGAGCTGGGGCTAAGTCTCTTGTTTGACGAGGTCACAGGTGGCGTGCTATCGAAAACCACACCACACGATCAACATGTGACCGGGTCCCGGGGGAAAGCACGGTCCTCACCCAGGAGGCGCTACGCGCCATGCGATGGTTCGGCCCTGCCTCCCAGGGGCTCCGCCCCTTCGACCCCGGGAAACCCCCGCTCGCTGCGCTCGCCTGCGCCCACCCGTTGCGCGATTACCGGGTTGGCCTGCTGGAGCCCGCCCCGAGCGGTCCTCGCTGGCGCTCGGGCTGTCTCCATAGGGATCGGGGGCGGGGCCCCGGAACCGCCGCGCTCCCGCTTTCCGCTTCTCGGGCTTGGGCCCCGTGCGGCGCGCCCGCGCCGCGGCCCGGGGGGGGGGGGCCGCCCCGGGGGGGGGGGGGGCCCCCCCCCCCCCCCCCGGCGAGGTGGCCTGCCGGCCCCCTCGCGCTCCCCCGGCTGTGGGCCGCGTTTCCCACGGGTGCGTCGTCGGCCGTGAAGCGGAGAGGATGATGGAATGGCTCATATCGCTTTGTTTCATTCCGTGTACGGGCTACGAGCTGTCGAACGTGCTGCCGCCGATGGCTTTCGCGCCGCCGGGCACGAAGTTGTCACACCTGACCTTTATGCGGGCGCAATCGCCACGACGATCGACGAAGGGTTTGCACTGAAGGACCGGATCGGTTGGGAGTCCATCGTGGAACGCGCCCGCGATGCAGTCCGGAGGATGCCTGGGGGCACCGTTCTCGCCGGCGTTTCGATGGGCGCTGGGGTGGTCGGGGAACTGCTGCCGGAACGGCGCGACACAGCTGGTCTGCTGCTCCTGCACGGCATCACGGAGATCCCCGCGGCAGCGCGGACCGCCCTGCCTGTACAACTGCACGTCGCAGATCCGGATACGTTCGCGCCGCCCGCCGCTGTCGAGGGCTGGGAGAAGGCCGCGCGGAGCGCGGGTGCCGCTGTGGAGGTCTTCACCTATCCGGGTGTCGGACACTTCTACACGGACGCGAACTTGCATGATCATGATGCGGAAGCGGCCGATCGCACGTGGCGGCGAAGTTTGGATTTCCTGCGGCACCTCTGAGTCGCTGGTTCGGGCAGGCAGTCAGGGCCGAGGGTTCCCCTTCGTCAGACTGGTGAAGGTTTGCGGTCACCGCACTAAGAACGGCTCTTTAGGCGGGCAACACCCAGGCAGGCCCCTCAGGCTCGCCCAGCCACATTCATTGCCCCTCGGGGGTGACGGTGAGCCCGAAGCTGGATTGGTGGGGGCGTTTCCTTTGAGCCGATGCATGAATGTGGTGATCAGTCAAGCAGAAGGATGCTCGGGAGGCAGCATGGACTGAAGATGCTCACGTGCTACGCGAATATCCGAAATGCGATCCCATTTGGCCGATGCCGCAATGATCTCTTTCGCTCGTGCATTCACGCGAGCAGAGCTGATGAAGGGTAGTGCTCGGGTGAGGTTCTGCATGTATTGGCCTAAAAGTGCTGATTTGCCCGCTCGTATAGCTGTCTGTGCTTGCCGGCCGAGATATTGAGCATGAAAGAGCGGAGACCACTGCCCCATGGCCTGGGCTGCTTCGTGCAGGAGCCGGTCGGCCTCGTTGTACTGGCCCAGCCGGCTCAAGCCGATGGCCACATCGCCGCCGAGAGCAGCCTCGGCGAACGGACTCAGCCCGCGAGTGTCCAAGGCTCGATCCAGGGATTCGCGAGCTTCCCGCTGATTCCCCTTGATGCCCGCCAGCGCACGCCCCAGCCGCATATGCAGGCTGGACAGGCGGCTTGGGGAAAGGTCGGCGATTCGTAGTCCGCGCTGGGCATACTTCACCGCTCGGAGCTGGTCGCCGCGATAGAGACTGACGCGGCTCAGCGCGTCATAGGCGCGCGACCGCGCTGACGGATCCTCGGCATGGTGCGCCAGTTCGAGAGCGATCACGCCGGCATGCTCTGCCTGGGGGAGCCTACCGGCGTCGTACAGAGCGATGCTGGCCTGGTACAGCAGATCCGATGCTGCCGTTTGCAGATCGCAACCAAGAGAGCCGGCTCGAAGGCGGTCTATTTGCTTCACATGCCCCAGGGCGCGGGCCGTGAGGGGTAGCCCCCCGAGTTCGTAGCGGCCTCGCGCCATACTGTCGGCCAGTGCTCGCACATAGTCGGGATCAAGATAAGGATTTGAGCTGGCAGCGGACGGGACGAACACGACTGATGCCGCGGCTGTCAGGAACTCCCTGCGCTCCACAGGTCCCTCCTCAGAAGGCGTAAATCGCACCTCCCAGCCGACACGCGCAAGCAACTCCTTTGCCTTGGCCAGACCCGTATCGGCGACGCCTCGGCACACGCGGGAGATCCACGCTTGCGACACACCTAACTCATGGCCGAGCTGGGCTTGGGTCCAGCCGCGTTCTTGCATGATCGCCATGAGGGCTTCGGGGAGTGTCCGAACTTCCACTAGCTGAGTTTATAGCGGAGAGGTATTAGCAAAATAGTGCCCTATACCTCTGAGGAATACCTGCGCTGGCGTAGTGGAAACGGTTGGGGAAACCTGGCCGTCGGCCGGTGAACCACATCAGATCTATTTCCTGTGACGAGACGACGGAGGCGAACGGTGCGACTCGAGCTTGACGAGCCGGCGGAGAAGCCGGCCGCGCAGGAGGCGACGCGATGAGTGCTCGGGCCGAGGGCAGGCAGGAACCGAAGACCAAGGCGCCCGAGATCCGATGGAAGCCGTCCCTGGGTTCCATGACTTGCGAGAAGGGCTGGGTCGGCGCTCGATTGCTGTTCTCGATCATCGACGAGCGCTACAAGCTGACGCTGCATCATCGGCTCCCCGGGCGTGACGGTCTCCCGATGAGCAGTGAGACGTTCGAGGTGAATGGCAGCACGTCCATGGAGCAGGCGCGTACCAAGGCGCACGAGCGTGCGCACGCGATCTGGGTGGAATTCTTGCGCGATGTCGTAGCGCCTCGCGCAGGGGCGAAACGGGCATCCTAGACGCACCGTCGAGAACGCCCCGCCAGCTCCTCCCGCACTCCCCGCCAGCTCCCGCACTCCTCGGCCAGCCCGCCTACCGGCAGAGCCTGGTTGTCTTCGCCGACCTCGGCCGCCGCCCCTTACGGGCACGGGATGCCGTGAGCGTCGGGCCCGAGACACCGTCCGTGGCACGGAACAGACCAAGTCCCGGTCTTCACGTATTCGGCAGCGTGTGCGAAATCAGCTGCTGGCTTCCGATGACGGAGAGAAGCTGCAGTTTCTCGTAGCTTTCGCTGCCGGGGATGGCGGTGTAGACGAGAAGGGAGTGCGACTGGTCGGGGTCGAGAAGCCCTTGGCAGGTGAGCTCCAGCTCGCCGAGCTCAGGGTGTATGAAGCGTTTGACGTTGTTGTATCGGATGCCGATTTCGTGTTCGTTCCAGACGGCGCGGAATTCTTCGCTGCGGTCGAGCAGGAGCTGTTGGAGGTGCGCGGCCCTTGACGTGGGGCCGCGCAGGGTGACCACTCTGCGGAGTCCGGAGGCGAGGACGCGGGAGTGCAGCGCGTGGTCGTCGGGGTGATACAGGGCCCGGACGGCCGGGTCGGTGAACCATCGGTAGCCGATACTGCGGGCTGGGCCGGTGTATCGGGTGAGGTCGCCAGTGAGTGCGACGCCGAGCGGGGTCTGCCGCAGTGTCTCGCCGAGCTCGGTGACGATTTCGACGGGGGTGTCGGTGAGCCGGTCGAAGATGCGCAGCAGGCCGGGACTGATGTGTTCGCTGGTCGCGCCTCTCGCGGGTGGGTTGTGCCCGGCGAGGCGGAACAGATGGTCGCGTTCGTCGAGGGACAGATGCAGACCCTGCGCGATCGAGGCGATCATCTGCTCGGAGGGGTGGGGTCCGCGCTCCCGCTCCAGCCGGCTGTAGTAGTCGGCGGAGATGTGGCAGAGCGCGGCGACCTCTTCGCGGCGCAAACCGGTGGTTCTGCGCCGCTGCCCGCGCGGGAGCCCGACGTCTTCAGGTTGAAGTGACTCGCGGCGGCGACGCAGGAAATCGGCGAGCCCGGCCCGATCGATCATGGCTGCTTCCTCCCTGATTGCCAGTTCTGTTTGGTTCTACCACCGGTGCCTGACCGCAGCCTCGGCTTGTCGATCCCCCCTTCGCGGCCGGCCCGGTCCGGACAGCCTGGGATTGAGAGGCCGTGGATATCCCCGCGGGTCAGGTGCAGCCTGGGATCGCATCCACTCTCCGGAGGAACGGGCACCTGGCGAATCCCACGAGAAAAGTCATCGTGGTCACGGAACAGCCCTGCGGCGTCGGCAACGCCATTGTGCCTTAGGGCCGAAAACTGCTTTCGGGCGAGGACAGGGCGCCGATCCACGCGCCCGGGCCGGTCGCCGTCGGCGCCATTCAAGAGAAGCGAGGAGCAGCAATATGGCACGCACCACACGACTGGACATCACGGTTCCCGACCTCTCCGGGAAACTCGCCGTGGTCACAGGGGCCAGCGACGGCGTCGGACTGGGCCTGGCGACCCGCCTCGCCGCCGCTGCCGCCGAGGTCGTCATGCCCGTTCGCAACCGTCGGAAGGGCGAAGCGGCGGTCGCGAAGATCAAGCAGCAGTATCCGAACGCCGCCGTGTCCCTACGGGAACTCGACCTGTCGTCGCTGGACTCGGTCGCCGCGTTGGGCGCCACCCTGCGCAGCGAGAACCGTCCGATCCACATCCTCATCAACAACGCCGGAGTGATGACCCCACCGGACCGGCAGACCACCGTAGAAGGGTTCGAGCTGCAGTTCGGCAGCAACCACCTCGGTCACTTCGCTCTCGTCTCCCACTTGCTGCCCCTGCTGCGCGCGGGACGCGCCCGCGTGACCTCGCAGATCAGCATCGCCGCGAATGAGAACGCCATCAACTGGGACGACCTGAACTGGGAACGGTCATACCACGCCCGCCGCGCATACAGCCAGTCCAAGATCGCGTTCGGCCTGTTCGGGCTCGAGTTGCATCGGCGCAGCCAGGCGGCCGGCTGGGGGATCACCAGGAACATTTCCCACCCCGGCGTCGCACCCACCAATCTTCTGGCCGCGCACCCCGAGATGGGCCGGGCAAATGACACGGTCGGCGTGCGCGTCATCCGCGCTCTTTCCCGCCGCGGCATCCTTCTCGGCACGGTCGAGACGGCGGTGCTGCCGGCCCTATTCGCCGCCACCTCCCCGGACGCGCGCGGCGCCCGCCTCTACGGTCCCTGCGGTTTCAGGAACTTGTCCGGCGCGCCCGCCGAACAGCCCGTCTACTCCCGGCTTCGCAGCGAGGACGACGCCTGCCGCATCTGGCGGATCTCCGAGGAGGTCACCGTCACCGCCTTCCCGGTTGCGCTGTCCATGACCGATCCGACGGGCGGCAGGTGAGACTCACCGGGGTCGGCAGGGTGCGGATCGCACAGCCCTCCCGCGGCCGGCACCTACGCGACGTCGGGTCGTGTCATCAGCGGCGACCGCACATGCAACGCCAGACTGGGACCGGTCAGGGGCACGGTGCTCCACGTCGCCACCGCTGTCCCCGCGTCGGCGTCGACCACCAGCCGAACCCGGTGCGGGGTGGTGATGACGTAGAGCTCGGCGACGAACGTGCTGCCCTGCCAGGCGCCGGCCGCGACGACAGGGCGGCCGAGCGGCGCGCTTTCCCGCCATTCGCCGTGGCCGGCCTCGACGTCGAGGAACGATCCGAATCGCAGCAGCCATCCACCGTCCACGGGATCGACGATCACCGTGGTTCCGTCGGGCAGAGCCGAATCCTCGGCGGAGGCGTCGAGTCTCGCCTTGACGGAACGCTCCGGGGCGGCCGAACCCGGCACCGGCGCGAATGACAGCCGCCGCAGCCGCTCGGCGAGGATCTCGTCGTCCCGGGTGCTTCCCGCCTGGTCCATGCCGGGCAGCAGGCACTCCCAGATCGCGTCGAGCGTTACCTGTGCCTGCGCATTGCCGCCGGTCATGGCGACCACGAGATCGTGCGACGGGACGACCACGCATTGCTGGCCGAAGGAGCCATTACCGTGGTAACCATGACGCGACATCCAGAACTGGTAACCGTAACCGCAAAGGAAGTCGACGTCCCCCGACCCGTCCTCGAAGGGCAGGGTGTCGATGTGCCGGCTGGTCGCGAGCTCCACCCATTCGCGCGGAACGAGCCGCCGGTCGCCCCAGAGGCCCCCGCGCAGCAGCAGTTCGCCGAAGGCGGCGACGGCCTCGGTCGTGAGATGCAGCCCGTGGAATCCGAAGGCGGCGCCGCTCGCCACCCGGTCCCATTCGGCGTGGTCGACGCCCATCGGCTTGAAGAGGCGCTCGTCGAGCAGTTCCGGCAGGCCGCGGCCCGTGACCCGTTCCACCATCCGGGCCAGGATGAAGGTGTTCGGATTGTCGTAGGCGTGCCGTGTCCCCTCGACCTCGGGAAACGGTACGCGCAGGAAGCCCTTCACCAGGTCGCCGGGTTCCAGCCGCCAGGCCTCGGCGAGGCTGTCCGCACGGTGTCCGGTCGTCATGGACAGCAGGTGGTGAACGGTGAGGCGGCGTGCCCGCTCCGAGATGTCGGCCGGAACGTGGTCGGGCAGCACGTCCACCACCCGATCATCCAGCGAGAGCAGCCCGTCGGCGATCACGAGCCCCACGGCGACCGAGGTGAACGACTTGGTCAGCGAGTAAAGGAGGTGCGGGCGTTCGGCCGAGTACGGCGCCCACCAGCCTTCGGCGACGACATGACCGTGGCGTACGACCATGATGGAGTGACACTCGACGGATTGCGCTTCGAGCCGGTCCAGCAGCGCGGCAACCGCGCGGGACGACATCCCCGAGGCGGCCGGGGTCGACCGCGGCAGCAGGGCGCGTTGAGAAGGCATCCAGGCACCCTATAAGGCCGCCTCATCACGTTACGAGCCATTATTGGCGTCGTCTGCCGCGGCCCTAGGAGGCGCGACAGGTGACGGGAGGACCACCGCGTGGGAGCTTCGGCTCAGGCTTCTGTCGGATCATCCATTCGATGTGGTGCCATGGGCTCATGGAAGCTGTGCTGGCAGGAGCCGTCGCCATAGTGGGAACCCTCCTGGGGTCCATCGTCACCCACTGATTACAACGCCGTACGACCGACCAACTGGAGATACGGTCCCGAGATTCCAAACTCCGAGAAGAGCGGATCGAGGCATATGGAGCCTTCGCCGCCGCTTCAACTACTTACCGGCAGGCGCGGATCACGCGTTGGTACAGACAGCAGGATGATCCTGAAGGACCGAGCTATCGCGAAGCTCGTGCCGAGAGCGACCGCGCTCAAGGAGCAGCCCTGCATGCCCTGTTCCGCGCCCAGATCATCGCCGGCGACAACGATGTGACGGCCTGCGCTCAGAGCGCGCTGGAGACGATCGATGGAATGCGTCCCACCCTGTCGCGATCGGAGTTCGACGTGAAGGTCAAGCAGAGCGACCAGCTGCTTACGCAATTCGTGGCCCATGCATCGCGGGACGTGGTCGGCCTGGTGAAGCCTCATGCCCTGCGATCATTGCCGGAGCTTGACACCCGGCCGAGCCACGAGAGCTAACCTGAGTTCCGGCATCAAACTGTTTTGCCTCCGAGCAGGCCGAAAATAACCCCCAGACCGGCCCATGCGGCTCTTTGTAGCCATTCCGTCGTTGACATCTGCGAGGGAGTGGGGTTGGCGATGAAAAAACCCGAATAAATAGCGCCGGCCACGAAGAGGACCGTGAAGCCCAGCACCACGAAGAACACGAGACGGAAATTCCGGTCCACGGTCGTCGCGCCGCCTCCCGGGCTCATTCCGGCCCCCCTGCGTAGCGGCGGGGGCGCGCCGCCGGGCTCGGCTTGGGTGGGCCGCTCCGGTCCTCGGCGACCTTGACGATCAGCGCGTCTATGGGGATGACCTCTTCCTCCGTGGCGGCGCGTGCCCCCTGCTGGGACTCCAGCGTGGTCCCGGCTTTCACGATCAGGGTCAGCTCGCCGAGCGGGCGCCTGAATATGGCGCGGAGAGCCGCACGCATGCCGGAGTTGCCGGCCATCGTCAGGACCATGGCCGCCAGTCCCGCCGTGGCGAATCCCCAATAGAATCCGTTCATGGCCCCTTCTGGGATCGCAGTGCCCGCTATCGGCGCGATTCCCTTTTTCTGGGCGCGGATCCCGCCTCCGAGTGAACTTTGACTCAGGCTTTCCGGGGCGAGGGCGAGGGCGAGGGCGCCGGTTCAGGCTCCGGCTGGGGTGTGGGTTCGGTGCGGAGCGGGGTCTCGCGGATGAGCCAGGCGATCGCGAAGGAGATCGCCGCGAGGGCCGCGGCGCCGAGGAGGAGGGCGTGCAGGCCGCTGGTGACGGCCTCGCGGACGGCGTCGGCCACGGGGGCGGGCAGGCGGGGCAGCGATCCAGGTGTCAGCTCGCCGCTCCGCTCCAGCCGTTCGGCCTGGCCGGGGCCGAGATGGGCGGTCAGGTGAGTGCGCATCCGGGCCGCGTACAGGGTGCCGAGCACGGCGATGCCCAGCGATCCGCCGACGGTGCGCAGCAGGGTGACGGTGCCGCTGGCGGCGCCCATGTCGCGCGGGTCGGCGCCGTTGATCGTGATGAGCGTGGTGCTCTGCATCACCAGGCCGATCCCCGTCCCGATGACGAGGGTGAGCGCCGAGGCGGCCGGTGCGGGGGTGGAGGCGTCGAGCAGGAGCAGGGCCAGGGCACCTGCGGTCATGAGCGCGCCGCCGAGGATCGGATAGCGGCGGTAGCGGCCGTCGCGGCTGATGAGCCGGCCGGTGACCAGTTGCGCGGCGAGCATGCCGAACATCAGCGGCAGCAGCAGCATGCCGGCCGCCGCGGGCGAGGCGCCCTGGACGAACTGCATGTACTGGGGCAGGTAGTTGGTCACGCTGACCATGGCTGCGCCGACGAGGAAGCTGAGAACCTGGGCCAGGGTGAAGCCGCGGTCGGCGAACAGCCGGGGCGGGATGACCGGTTCGGCGGCCCGGCGCTCGACGGCGACGAATCCGGCCAGCGCGAGCACGGAGAGCGCGCCCAGGCCGAGGACCTGGGGTGAGGTCCAGGCGTAGGCGGTGCCCGCCCAGCCGGCCAGCAGGGTCAGGGCCACGATGGCGGTGGTGAGCAGGGCCGCGCCGCCGTAGTCGATGCGGGGCTTGACGCGTTCGGCAGGCGGGAGGTGGATCCGGGTGGAGATGATCAGCAGCGCCACGGCGCCGACGGGCAGGTTGACGTAGAAGGTCCAGCGCCAGCTCAGGTAGTCGGTGAGCAGGCCACCGAGGAGCGGCCCGCCGACGTACGCGATCGGCATGATGACGCCGATCATCGACTGCAGCCGGCCGCTCTCGCGGGGCGGTACGAGAACGCCGATGATGGCCAGTGCCCCGACCATGAGCCCGCCCGCGCCGAGCCCCTGCACGGCGCGGAAGGCGATGAGCTGGCCCATGTCCTGCGACAGTCCGGCCAGGCCCGACCCGGCTAGGAAGAGTGCGATCGCGCTGATGAAGGTCGCCTTGCGGCCGAACAGGTCGCCGACCTTGCCCCAGATCGGGGTGGTGGCCGCGGCGGCGAGCAGGTAGGCGGTCACGACCCAAGGGAGGCGGTCCAGCCCGCCGAGGTCGCCCGCGATCGTGGGCAGCGCGGTGCCCACGATCAGGCCGTCCAGCATGGCCAGGAACATGCCGAGCAGCAGGCCGAACACGCCGACGTAAAGGGATCGGGTCATGGCGCGTCACGCCGCGTACGGCCGGACGGCCTTGGCCTCGCGCAGGGCCTGCGCCCACCAGGCGAGCCGGTCCAGCATCACCTTGGCGGCGGGCTCGACGGCCGGGTCGACCGTCCTGCCCTCACCGTCGAACTGCTCCCAGACGCGCTGGAAGCCGACCCCGTCGCGGATGGTGACCGCGTGCAGCTCGGCCAGGACCAGGCGCAGCTGTTCGACCGCGCGCAAACCGGCGGAGAAGGCGCCATAGGAGACGAAGGCGACCGGCTTGGCGTGCCACTCGGGGCCGTGCCAGTCGATGGCGTTCTTCAGCGCGGCCGGGAAGCTGTGGTTGTACTCCGGCGTGACGATCACGAAGGCGTCGGCCGCCGCCATCCGCGGTGACACCGCGGCCAGCAGGTCTCTGGCCTCCTGGGAGGCCGGGGGCTCGCCGAGGACCGGGAAGACGGTCGGCAGCGGCGTCTCGACCAGGTCGATGAGGTCGGCTTCCATGTCGCCGCGCTGGTCGAGCAGGCCGACGATCCAGTTGCTCACGACCGTGCCGAGGCGGCCGTCGCGGGTGCTGCCGAGGATGACCGCAATCTTGAGCGGGCTGTCGTTCATTGGGGCTCCGTGTCTGTGTACGTCGTATTCAGTGAGATACAACGTACACACGAGAATGTACGTTGTCTACTTCAGATACGCTGTATCGGACACGGAAGAGGAGCCCACATGGCCGTCGAGAAAGACAAACCGCGCGAACCGCTCTGGGCGCGCCTGGAACGTCCGGCCGCCGCCCCGCGGCAGACCCTCTCGCCGCAGCGCATCGCCACGGCCGCGGTGGGGATCGCCGACGCCGAGGGCCTGGACGCGGTCACCATGCGCCGCCTGGCCACCGAGCTGGGCGTCGCGCCCATGGCGCCCTACCGGTACGTGTCAGGCAAGGACGAGCTGCTGGAGCTGATGGTCGACCACGTCTACGAGGAGCTGCGGTTGCCCGAGGGACTCGGCTGGCGGGAGACGATGCGCGCCCTGGGGCACGGCACGCGCGAGATGACGCTGCGGCACCCGTGGCTGGCTCAGCTGTCCCCGCAGGCCATGCTCGCGCTCACCCCGCGCCGCATGGCCGTCACCGAGCGCTCCCTGTCGGCCCTGGCCGGATCGGGCCTCGACCCCGACACGACGATGAGCGTGTTCCGCGCCGTGGACGCCTACGCCAACGGCGCCATGGCGTACGAGATCGCCGTGCAGAGCTTCATGGACCAGCAGGGCTGGGCCGACGGGGGCGAGCTGCGCAGTGAGCTCGCCCCGCAGATGACCTGGCACATCCAGACCGGGCGTTACCCCACCTTCGAGGGCTATCTGATGACGGCCACCCGCAAGGACGACGTGCTCTGGCGGTTCGAGACCGGCCTCGAGTACGTCCTCGACGGCATCGCCGCCAAGCTGGGGATCTGAGGAACGGCTACCGGTAGCGGGCGCGGCCCTCGCCCGGCACCACTTCCCCGAGCACCCAGGCGTCCAGCCCGCGTGCTCCCAGCACCCTGACGGCCTCGTCCGCCGAGTCGGCGGCCACGATGGCCGCCATCCCGACCCCGAGGTTGAACGTGCGGTCCATGTCCTTCTGGGCGATCTGCCCGTGCCCGGCGAGCACCCCGAAAACGGCGGGCGGCGTCCAGGAGGCCCGGTCCAGCACGGCGTCGAGATGGCCCGGCAGCGACCGCGACAGGTTGCCCTCGATGCCGCCGCCGGTGATGTGCGCGTAGGCGTGCACGTCGACGGTCCGGGCCAGCTCCAGGCAGTCGAGGGAGTAGATCCGGGTCGGCTCCAGCAGCTCCTCGCCCAGTGGCCGCCCCAGCTCGGGCAGGACGGCGTCGAGCGACAGGGATGCCTCGCGGAGCACGTGGCGTACCAGGGAGTAGCCGTTGGAGTGGATCCCGGAGGAGGCCAGCCCCAGCACCACGTCACCCGCCACGACCCGGGAGGACCCCAGCATGGCGGAGTCCTCGACGACGCCCGTCCCGGCGCCCGCCAGGTCGTACTCGTCCGGCCCCATGGCCCCGGGGTGCTCGGCCGTCTCACCGCCCACCAGCGCGGCCCCGGCCAGGCGGCAGCCCTCGGCCACGCCGCCGACGATCTCGGCGACGCGCTCGGGCACCACCTTTCCGCAGGCGATGTAGTCGGTCATGAACAGCGGCTCGGCCCCGCACACCACCAGGTCGTCGAGGACCATGCCGACCAGGTCGATGCCGATGGTGTCGTGCTTGCCGTACCGCTGGGCGATCATGACCTTGGTGCCCACGCCGTCGGTGGAGGTGGCGAGCAGCGGCCGCTCGTAACGCAGGAGGGCCGAGGCGTCGAACAGCCCGGCGAACCCGCTGGCGTCGTCGACCACCTCGGGCCGCCGCGAGCGCGCCACCTTGCTCTTCATCAGGTCGACGGCACGCTCGCCCGCCGCGATGTCGACGCCCGCGGCCTCATAACTGCTCACGCTTTGCTCTCCAACACGAACTTGCCCACGTTGTCCTGGTCGATGGGGATCGGGTAGGAGCCGTCGAAGCAGGCCCTGCACAGGCGGTCGGCGGGGATGGTGGTGGCCTTGGTCAGGCCCTCCAGGGAGATGTAGCCGAGCGAGTCGGCCCCGAGCGAGGCGCGGATCTCCTCGACCGACAGCGATCCGGCGATCAGCTCGGCCCTGGTGGCGAAGTCGATGCCGTAGAAGCACGGCCAGGCCACGGGCGGCGAGGAGATGCGTACGTGCACCTCCTTGGCCCCGGCCTCGCGCAGCATCTTGACGATGGCCCGCTGGGTGTTGCCGCGCACGATCGAGTCGTCCACGACCACCAGCCGCTTGCCCGCGACCACCTCGCGCAGCGGGTTGAGCTTCAGCCGGATGCCGAGCTGGCGGATGGTCTGCGAGGGCTGGATGAACGTGCGGCCCACGTAGGAGTTCTTCACCAGGCCCTGCCCGTAGGGGATCCCGCTCTCCTCGGCGTAGCCGACGGCCGCCGGGGTGCCGGACTCGGGCGTGGGGATGACCAGGTCGGCCTCCACGGGGTGCTCGCGGGCCAGCACGCGGCCCACCTCGACCCTGGTGACCTGGACGCCGCGCCCGGCGATGGTGGTGTCGGGGCGGGCGAGATAGACGTACTCGAAGAGGCAGCCCTTGGGCTCGGCCAGCGCGAAGCGGCGCGACCTGACGCCGCGCTCGTCGATGGTCAGCAGCTCGCCCGGCTCGATCTCGCGGACGAACGTGGCGCCCACGATGTCGAGCGCGGCCGTCTCGGAGGCCACCACCCAGCCGCGCTCCAGCCGGCCCAGGACCAGCGGGCGGATGCCCTGCGGGTCGCGGGCCGCGTAGAGCGTCTTCTCGTCCATGAACACCAGCGAGTAGGCGCCCTTGACCTGCGGGAGCAGCTCCGCCGCCGAGTCCTCGATGGAACGCGTGCGGTCCTGCGCGAGCAGCGTGGTCAGGACCTCGGTGTCGGTCGTCGCGCGGGTGGAGCCCGGAGCCAGGCGCTGGGCCAGCTCCGGGGTGTTGATCAGGTTGCCGTTGTGGGCGAGCGCGAGGCCGCCGACGTCGGTGGAGCTCAGCGTGGGCTGCGCGTTCTCCCACACGCTCGATCCGGTGGTGGAGTAGCGGCAGTGGCCGATGGCCAGGTGGCCGCGCAGGGTGCTGAGCACCGACTCGTCGAAGACCTGGGCAACCAGGCCCATGTCCTTGTAGACGAGAATGCGGCTGCCCTCGCTGACCGCGATGCCCGCGGACTCCTGCCCGCGGTGCTGCAACGCGTACAGCCCGTAGTAGGTGAGTTTGGAAACTTCCTCGCCTGGAGCCCAGACACCGAAGACGCCACAGGCATCTTTAGGCGCGCGGTCATCGAGGTCCAGGTCATGGCCGAGCCGGCCGTCGCCCTTCAGCACATGCCTCAGTTTAGGTCGGCCGCTTCGGTGCTCGCACACTCGGGGGCGATATCAGGCGACGTGGCTGGATCTGCCCGCATTTGAACCGTCCCGGATGATCTCTCCGGTGAGGTTTCGGTTCGCCGCGGATCCGAGGAAGAGGATCAGCGCGGCCAGGTCGTCCGCGGTGGACAGCCTGCGGGTGGGCGTGCGGGCCGCGATGGCGTCCAGCGCCTCCTGCGACACCGGGCGCTCCCGCTCGGTCAGCGTGAGCCCGGCGACGGCCACGTTCACCAGGATGCCGTCCTTTCCGGCGTCCCAGGCCAGCGCGCGGGCCATGCCGTGCAGGGCCATCTTGGCGGTGCCGTACGCGCCCGGCCCCGGCAGCCCCTCCTCGCCCGCGCCCGACGAGACGAACACGATCCGCCCGAACCCCCTGTGCCGCATCCCCGGCAGCACGGCCTGCACGAGCAGGGCGTTGGCCACCACGTTGGCGTGCATGACCGCCGACCACTCGGCCGCGGGCACGCCCTCGAAAGGCATGCTGTTGGGCATGATGGTGCCCCAGCGGACGGCGTTGGCCACCAGGGCGTCCACCTCGCCCGCCTGGGCGACCGCGGGCGCGATGGTCGCGTGGTCCTCCAGGTCCAGGTGTACGGCCGCGGCCCGGCCGCCCTCCTCCTCGATCCGCTTGACGACCCCGGCCGCCCGGTCCGCGCCCGTGTTGTAGGTGATCGTGACGCGCGCCCCGGCCTTGGCGTACGCGAGCGCGGTGGCGGCGCCGATGCCCGACGAGCCACCTGTGATCAGTACGTGCATGGAGACGATCCCTTCTAGTTAGCCGACTAATTAGCCAGCTAACTGTAGAAGCCGCCCTGGTCGCAAGGGGATTTCGCTGGGAGTGAAACGACTAATGGGTGATGGCGCGTA
This sequence comes from Nonomuraea sp. NPDC003709, assembly GCF_040610775.1. NCBI lineage: Bacteria > Bacillati > Actinomycetota > Actinomycetes > Streptosporangiales > Streptosporangiaceae > Nonomuraea > Nonomuraea sp. NPDC003709. Next base: position 144,340 of record NZ_JBEXMW010000027.1, read on the forward strand.
CGAGCCGGGCCAGCAGGGTGCGCTCCTCGGCGTCGAAGCCGCGCAGGAGCTCCTCGTCCAGCCGGTTCCAGATGGCTTCCACCGGCTGCTGCAGCGCCTTGCCCGCGTCCGTGAGGTAGACGCGGGTCACCCGCGCCCGGCCGGGGTCGGGCGCGCGGCGGACGAGCCCGGCGCGCTCCAGGCGCTGGAGGGTCTTCGTGACGGTGGGCGGCTCGACGCCGAGCCTGGTGATGAGCTCGCCCTGGCAGAGGCCGTCCTGCCGCCACAGCTGGTTGAGCAGCAACTCCTGCCCGGCGTGCAGCCCGAGCGGGCCCAGCTCGGCGGCCAACTGGTTGCGGTGCGCCTTCATGACCTTGATCAGCGCGTACGTCAGGGTCTCCTCCAGCATGCACCCATCTTGCCCGCCGCCTGCGGTTTTGGCGCATGGTGACCCAAGCATCGGAAGCCTTTTACCGTGTCGCGTGGTTTAGCCGACCCCCTCCGCGAAAGGGTGAAGTATCCGGCAATTGAGCCGTCGGGGAGACGCATGACCACACCTGAGGACCCGAACGAGCCCCGCCCGGGCCAGGGCCCGCGCGAAGGCCGTCCGGAAGAGGAAGAGCCCGGCCGGCACGCGCCTGAGTGGTGGCGCGACGGCGAGCCGGAGGAGGAGCGGCGGGAGCCCGCTCAGGAGGGCGAGGAGCCGATCGCTCCCGTGCCGCCTGTGGTGCCCCCGCCCGACGTGCCGCCCACGCACGAGCCCAGGCCGGGTGGTGAGCCGACCCATCCCGACCTGCCCACCTCGCCCGAGACCCCGCCGCCCACGGGAGGCGACGCCGAGGCGACCCAGGTCCTGCCGCCGGCGGAGGGCGATGCCGAGGCGACCCAGGCGTACCAGATCCCCGGGGCCACCCCGACCTACCCGGGCTGGGGAGTCGCCCAGGGGGAGCCGCCGGCCAGGCCGGCGCCGTCCCGCTACGAACAGGACGACCAGCGGCCCTACCCGCCCCCGCCGCCGGACCAGGGGCCGCCCGGCGGCGGCACCCCGGGCGGGTACGCCGCCCCGCCACCGGGACAGGAGCCGACCGTCCCCGGCACGACGCCGTCCAGCCCGTACGGCGGCCCGCCCGGCTACGGCCCGCCGCCCTACGGCGTCCCCTACCAGCAGGCCCAGCCCGGCAGCGGCCTGGCCACGGCGTCGCTGGTGCTGGGCGTGGCCAGCCCCTTTCTGGTCTTCGTCTGCTTCACGGGCCTGATCACCGCCATCCTGTCGATCGTCTTCGGCTGCGTGGCGCTCGCCAAGCGTGCCGGCAAGGGCCGCGCGATCGCCGGCATCGTGATCAGCGGGCTCTCGCTGGTGCTCTTCGCGATCGTGGCGATCTGGTTCTGGCACGTGGTGCAGGAGTGCGCGCACCTGCCCAGCCCGCTCGTGGACAAGTGCGTCCAGGACAAGTTTCCCTGGATGGGCGGCACCCGCGGCTAGGAAGGCTGGAGCGGCAGGTGCTCTGACAGGTCCGCCCGCGACCCGCTGGCGGACACCAGGTTCTTCGCCATCGCCTCCGCCCAGGTGAGACGGCCCAGGGCCAGCTCCATCCAGGTGCGGCCGTCCATCTCGACCACGTTCGGCGGCGTGCCCCGGGTGTGGCGGGGGCCCTCGACGGCCTGGACGGCGGCGTACGGCGGCACGCGTACCTCCACGGTCCTGCCGGGTGCGGCGGTCGCCAGCCGGTCGAGCAGGTAGCGCACCGCCTGCCTGGCCGCGGCGCGCTCAGGCTCGAGCCCCCGGTCGTAGGCGGCCAGCACGGCGGCCACGAGCGCGTCGGGCAACGACGACGCGGGACCGTCGTAGGCGGGCTCGTCGAGGGCGACGAGCTGGGCGTCGAGCGCCGCTCTCAGCTTCTCTTGATCCAGTTTGCGTGGTGGCACCTCACCATTGTCTCCCTGGCAGCGTTCATCGAGACGGAGGTCATCGTTCACCTCCGGTTTTGACAGCGGCCGTAACCTCCCCGCCGTACAACCGCGCACAAATATGGAGGATCTGTGGCGAACCGGAACGCGGGCGGGCGGCTGCTGCCGCTGATTTCCACCCCGCACAAGGGCGGTCGCTCCGCGATGACGTGTCAGTTCCGCTGCGGGAACGCGTGCGCGCATGACGTGGCGAACACCAGTGGCAACGCTTATTTCGGCGATGTGGTCAAGGAGGCGCTGTCGCGCCGCGGCGTGCTGCGCGCCGGCGCGCTCGGCGCCCTCGTGGCGGGTGCGGGGATCGCGGGGGCCGTGCCGGCCATGGCCGACGACCCCGAGGCGCAGGCCGCTGAGCTCGCCCGGGGCGGGAATTCCGGCGACCTCCGGTTCACCCCGGTCGCGCCGAACAAGGACGACAAGCTGACCATCCCCGATGGCTACCGCTCGTCCGTGGTCGTGCGCTGGGGCGACCCCGTGCTGCCCGACGCCCCCGCTTTCGACTTCAACAACCAGAGCGCCGACGCGCAGGCCAAGCAGTTCGGCTACAACTGCGACTACGTCACGCTCCTGCCGATGGGCCGTGACCGCGCCCTGCTGTGGGTGAACCACGAGTACACCAACGAGGCCCTGATGTTCCGCGGTTACACCGGCGGCGCCGCCGCGACCGAGGAGCAGATCAAGATCGCGCTGGCCGCGCACGGCGGCTCGGTCGTGGAGATCGAGCGGGCCGGCGCGGGCGAGTGGAAGCTGGTCACCAAGGGCCGCCGCCGCTACAACCGCCGCATCACCGCTCAGACCAAGATGAAGTTCTCCGGCCCCGCGGCCGGCAGCGACCTGCTCAAGACGGCCGCCGACCCCGCGGGCCGCACCCCCGTCGGCATGCTGAACAACTGCTCGGGCGGCACCACCCCCTGGGGCACCGTGCTGACCGCCGAGGAGAACTTCGACCAGTACTTCGTCAACGGCGACAAGGTGCCCGAGGCGCAGAAGCCGTACATCACCCGCTACACCATCACCACCGGCACCCCGTCGGGCAACCGCCGGTTCGACCGGGTGGAAGAGCGCTTCGACCTGGCCAAGCACCCGCAGGAGGCCAACCGGTTCGGCTGGATCGTGGAGATCGACCCGTTCGACCCCGACTCCACGCCGATCAAGCGGACCGCGCTCGGGCGCTTCAAGCACGAGGCCGCCAACACCACGCTGGCCCGCGACGGCCGCCTGGTCGTGTACATGGGCGACGACTCGCGCTCCGAGTACATCTACAAGTTCGTCTCCAAGAACCGCTACATCCCCGGCTTCGACCGGCACAACCGGACGCTGCTGGACGAGGGCACCCTGTACGTGGCCAAGTTCACCGGCGACAGCCCCGCCTCCGAGATCGACGGGAGCGGCAAGCTGCCCTCCGACGGCGAGTTCGACGGCTCGGGCGAGTGGATCCCGCTGGTCTCGGGCGACAAGTCGTACGTGGACGGCATGACCGCCGTCGAGGTCCTGGTCTACACCCGCCTGGCCGCCGACAAGGTGGGCGCGACCAAGATGGACCGCCCGGAGGACATGGAGCGCAACCCGGTCACCGGCGCCGTGTACGTGGCGCTCACCAACAACACCAACCGCACCGCGGCCCAGGTGGACGAGGCCAACCCGCGCCCCTCGAACAAGCACGGCCACGTCCTGGAGATCGTGGAGCGGCGCGACGACGCGGGCGAGAAGACGTTCGCCTGGTCGCTCCCGCTGGTCTGCGGCGACCCGAACGACCCCAACACCTACTTCGCCGGCTACGACAAGACCAAGGTCTCGCCGATCTCGTGCCCGGACAACGTGGCGTTCGACCGTGACGGCAACCTGTGGATCTCCACGGACGGCAACCAGCTCGGCAGCAACGACGGCATGTTCGTGATGCCCGTGCGCGGCAAGGAGCGCGGCCACCTGCGCCAGTTCCTCACCGTCCCGTTCGGCGCGGAGACCTGCGGCCCGCTGGTGACCGCCGACCAGCGCAGCGTCTTCGTCGCGGTGCAGCACCCCGGCGAGACCGACGGCGCGAACCCCGACAACCCCAGCAGCCACTGGCCCGACGGCGACCAGCCGCGTCCGTCGGTCGCGGTGGTCTGGCACGGCCAGGGCAAGAAGATCGGCGCTTGACCTCAACTTAACTTGAGGCAATACCGTTCCATGCCATGAGCATGGAGATGACCGCCTGGCACCAGCTGTATTCGATGAACAACCAGAAGGAGCGTCGCCCTGTCTCCAGGGCGACGCTCCGGCGTATCGGCGGGTTCGCGCGCCCGCACCGGCGGAAGTTGACGCTGTTCCTGGTGCTCAGCGTGGTGATGGCGGGCTTGGCGGTGGGGTCCCCGCTGCTCGCGGGCCGGGTGGTGGACGCCATCTTCAACAGCGAGCCGCTCGACGTGGTCGTGGTGGTGTCGCTCGCGATCGCGGGCCTGGCCCTCGCGGAGGCGGGGCTCGGGCTGCTCAACCGGTGGTTGTCGGCGGGCCTGGGCGAGGACCTGATCCTCGACCTGCGTACGGCCGTCTTCGACCACGTGCAGAAGATGCCCGTCGCGTTCTTCATGAGGACGCGCACCGGCGCGCTGGTCAGCCGCCTGAACAACGACGTGATCGGGGCGCAGCGGGCGTTCACCGACACCCTGTCCGGCGTGGCGGGCAACATCGTGACGCTCGTGCTGACGCTCATCGCCATGATCGGCATCTCCTGGCAGATCACGCTGCTCGCGCTCCTGCTGCTCCCGATCTTCGTGCTGCCCGCCCGCCGGATGGGCTCCCGGATCGCCAGGCTGCGGCGCGAGGCGGCCGACCACAACGCGGCCATGGGCACGCAGATGACCGAGCGCTTCTCGGCGCCCGGCGCGACGCTGGTCAAGCTGTTCGGCCGGCCCGCGCACGAATCGGCCGAGTTCGCCCACCGGGCCAGGCGGGTGCGCGACATCGGTGTGCGCTCCGCCATGACCCAGTCGGCCTTCGTCACCGCGCTGACGCTGGTCTCGGCCCTGGCCCTGGCGCTCGTGTACGGCCTCGGCGGCTTCTACGCCCTGCGCGACCAGCTCGCGCCCGGCGCGCTCGTGTCGATGGCCATGCTGCTCACCCGCCTGTACGCGCCCCTGACCGCGCTCGCCAGCGCCCGCGTGGACGTCATGAGCGCGGTCGTCAGCTTCGAGCGCGTCTTCGAGGTGCTCGACCTCGAACCGCTCATCAAGGAGAAGCCCGACGCCCGCGAGGTCCCGGAGGGCCCGGTCTCCGTCGAGTTCGACGACGTCCGCTTCGCCTACCCCTCGGCCGACAAGGTCTCGCTCGCCTCGCTGGAGGAGGTCGCCACGCTCGACTCGCGCGGCGGCGTCGAGGTGCTGCACGGCGTCTCGTTCCGGGCCGAGCCCGGCCAGATGGTGGCGCTGGTCGGCTCGTCCGGCGCGGGCAAGTCCACGATCGCCCAGCTCCTGCCCAGGCTGTACGACGTCGACTCCGGCGCCGTACGGCTCGGCGGCGTGGACGTGCGCGACCTGACCGCCGACTCGCTCCGCGACACGCTCGGCATGGTCACCCAGGACGGCCACCTCTTCCACGACACGATCAGGGCGAACCTGCTGCTGGCCAGGCCCGAGGCGAGCGAGGACGACATCTGGGACGCCCTCGCCAGGGCCAGGCTGGCCACCCTGATCGAGTCGCTGCCCGACGGGCTAGACACGGTCGTGGGGGAGCGCGGCTACCGCCTGTCGGGCGGCGAGCGCCAGCGGCTGACGATCGCCCGGCTGCTGCTGGCCAGGCCCCGGGTGGTCATCCTGGACGAGGCCACGGCGGCGCTCGACTCCACCTCCGAGGCGGCCGTGCAGGCGGCGCTCGGGGAGGCGCTCGAAGGCAGGACCGCCGTGGTGATCGCCCACCGGCTCTCCACGATCCGCGCCGCCGACCTCATCCTCGTGATCGAGGACGGGCTCGTGGTCGAGCGGGGCACGCACGCCGATCTGCTCGCCGCCGAGGGCCGCTACGAGGAGCTCTACCGCACTCAGTTCGACGAGCCGACGGTCGCCATGGCCTGAGGCCGTGTTCATGGCCTCACTTCGTGAGGCTGGCTCGGTCGCCCTCGATGCCGTCGCCTTCCCCCGCTCTGGTCGCTTCGCTCCCGCCGCTCCTCCAGGCGACGGCGCTCCCTCGCCGCGAGTCCCGCAGCGAGTAGAGGGCGACCGGGATCGCCGCCAGCACCACGACGGCCGCGATGACCAGCGTGAACTGGTACGCGTCCAGGAAGGAGAGCAGCGGCGCCCGGTCGCTGCCGCTCTGCCTGGCGCTCAGGATCGCCCCCAGCACGGTGATGCCGAGCAGCCCGAACACCTCGCGTGACACGTTCAGGACGCCCGAGGCCACGCCCGACCTGCCCTGGGGCATGCCGCCGAGGACCGCGGCCGTCAGGGGCACGAGCATGCCGCCGCCCAGCCCGTACAGCAGGAACCAGGGGGCCACGTCGGCGTAGTCGGCGTCGGCGCCCACGCCGGAGAGCAGGTAGATCGCCGTGCCCATGAGCGCCATCCCCAGCGCCACCGTGGGGCCGATGCCGATGCGCGCGCTGATCCGCTGCGACAGGATCGCGATCATGGCCATGACCAGGGCCATCGGCACGAACGACGCGCCCGCCTGGGTGGGGGAGAAGCCGAGCACGTTCTGCAGCCACAGGGCGCTGAAGAAGTAGATCCCGAACACGCCGAACGACCAGATGCCGCTGGTGAGCAGCCCGCCGCTGAACACCCTGGACCTGAAGAGCGAGATCGCGATCATCGGCTCCGCGGCCCGCGCCTCGACCAGCACGAACGCCACGGCCGCCGCCGCGAACACGCCGAACGCGGCCAGGATCTCCGGCGAGGTCCACCCCACGCTCTCACCCTCGATGAGCGCATATGTCAGGGCGAACAAGGCGAGGGCGGAGGTGGCCAGCCCGGGCAGGTCGATCCGGTGCCGCACGCGGGTGAACGCGGGCCTGACCGCCCACAACCCCAGGCCGAACGTCACCACGCCGATCGGCACGTTGATCAGGTAGATCCAGCCCCAGTGCAGGTTCTGGCTGATGAAGCCGCCCGTGATCGGCCCGAGCGCCATGGAGAGCGCCCCCGCGGCGCTCCAGATGCCCACGGCCCTGCCGCGCTCGCCGGGGTCGGGGAAGATCTGGCTGATCAGCGTGAGCGCGGTGGGCGTGAGCAGCGCCGCCCCCACCCCCTGCACGGCCCGCGCGGCGATCAGCGCCGCGCCGGACGTGGCCAGCCCGGCCGCCAGCGAGGCCAGCGTGAAGACGGCCAGCCCGCCGAGGAACACCCTGCGGGCCCCGAACACGTCCGCCAGCCGGCCGCCGACCAGCATCAGCCCGGCGAAGACCAGGATGTACGAGCTCACGATCCATTCGAGACCCGAGATCGTCAGCCCGAGCTCCCGCTGGATCGTCGGCAACGCGACATTGCCGACGTTGTTGTCCAAGTAAGTCATGAATGTGCCCAAGGTCACCGCGACCAACGCCCACCACCGCACGGACATCTCCTCCTATACGCCGTACTTGTACGTCGTATAGTTGAACTTGTACGGCGTATAGTTGTCAACCGTGATGGGAAAACTGACCGCCCAGGCGATCGCGGAGCGGGCGCTGGAGATCGGTGACGCCGAAGGGCTCGACACCGTGACGATCCGGCGCCTGGCCACGGACCTGGGCGTGACCCCGATGGCCCTCTACTGGCACTACAAGAACAAGGATCAGCTGCTCGTCGGCATGGCCGACCACCTGATCGGCGGCTTCGCGCCCAAGCAGGCCGACGAACGCCCGTGGCAGGAGCAGTTCCGCGACCTGATCGAGGGGCTGATCAGGACGCTGCGCGCGCACCCCTGCGCCAAGAGCGTGATCGAGCAGATCGACCCCGTCGAGGTGCCGAACTTCCTGGCCGTCTGGGACCAGGCGCTCGGCCTGGCCCGCAGCGCCGGGTTCGGCGTCGACGAGAGCTGCCTGATCAGCAAATATCTGCTGCAGAGCGCCATCGCCATCGCCGACGCCCCCGTGCACGTCAAGACCGTCAACCCGGATGCGCTCAGGACCAAGCTGGCGGGCCTGCGGTCGCTGCCCGAGGAGACGTACCCGCACCTGGTCGAGATGGCCTCACCGCTGGTCAGGGGGACGGAGCCGGGGTTGTACGACACGTTCGGCGTCGATCTGGTGCTCAGCGGCATAGAGGCGCTCGCGCCCAAAGGTTAGAGTCTCGATCATGCCTTTTGAGCTGATCTGCGAGATCGAACCTCCCACCAAGCCCGATCTGAAGCACGTCAGGCACCAGATCGGCACCATGAGCAAGATCGCCCACTCGTTCCTCATCCCCGACAACCACATCGGGCGCGCGACGGTGTCGAGCGTGGCGGTGGCGCACGAGGTCGAGGCCATGGGCGGGCGCGGGATCGCCTGCCTCAACTCGCGCGACCGCAACCTGCTGGGCTTCCGCCGCGACCTGCTCACGGCGGCGGCCTACGGGGTGGACCAGTTCCTGTTCGTCTACGGCGACAAGCCCACGAGCGGCAACCGGACCAGCGACCTCACCGTGCGCTCGATGATCGAGGAGGCCCGGGAGTTCTCGCCCGGCATGCGGCTGGGCGCGGCGGCCTCGATGCGCTCGCTGCCCGCGTGGAAGCGCGCGGCCGACTTCCTGTTCCTGCAAGTCGGCTTCTCGCTGGAGGCGCAGCTGCGCTGGCGCGAGACCCACCCGGTGGACGTGCCGGTCTACGCGGGCGTCATGGTCCTGGCCAGCGAGCGCCACGCCAGGATGCTGGCCGCCGCCATCCCCGACATCGACCTGCCGGAGGACCTGATCGCGAAGGTGGCCGCGGACCGCATGGCCGGCGTGGAGGCGGCCTGCGAGCAGGTGCTCGCCCTGCGCGACTCGGGCGCCTTCGACGGCGTCCACCTCATCCCGGTCTCCCGCTACCGCGACGTGGAGTCCAGGCTCGCCACCGCCCTCTGAGGACGCGCCAGGGCCGCGAGCAGCGCACCCGTGAGGGCCACGGCGAACAGCGCGGCGTACGCGCGCTGGAAGCCGTCCATGAGCTGTCCCACCGCCACCGGCGACAGCCTGGACAGCGTGCCCGCGTACACCTGGGCCCGCAGCCCGGGCCCCACGGAGGCGGTCAGGACGCTGAGCGACAGGCCGACGCTGATCACGATGCCGACGTTCATGATCATGACGCGGAACCCGTTGACCACGCCCAGGCTGCCGGTCGGCAGCGCCCGCATGACCTGGGTGGTGTTGCCGGTCAGGAACGTTCCGCTGCCGCAGCCGGCCACGAACAGGCCGATCCCGATCACCCAGTACGGCGTGGCGGGATCGGCGGTCAGCATCAGCGTCCCGAGCCCGAGAGCGCTGAGCACCGCCCCGCCGATGGACAGCGCGTACGGCGACACCCGCCGCCCCAGCAGGCCCACGATCGGCGAGGCCAGCCCGATCCCAACGGGCACCGGCAGCACGCTCAGCCCCGCCGTGAACGCGTCCACCCCCCTGGCCGCCTGGAAGTACAGCGCCACCACCAGGATCAGCGCAGAGCGGGCCAGGGCGTTGCAGAACGAGGCCAGATTCGCGTAGGCCAGCAGCCGCCCGCCGAAGAGCCGCAGGTCCAGCACCGGGTTCGAGGAGCGCCGCTCGGCCAGCGCGATCAGCGGCAGCAGCACCAGGAAGACCGCCGCGCCCGTCAGCACCACGGGGCTGGTGAGCCCGGCCGAGCCCGTCTCCGACAGCGCCAGCAGCACCGCCGTCAGCGCCGCGAACACCAGCACGTTGCCCAGCGCGTCCACGGGCTCCTTCGGCCGCCTGGGCATCCTGCGCAGGATCACCGCCCCCACGGTCAGCGCGGCCAGCCCGGCGGGCACGTTCACCCAGAAGATCCACTGCCAGCCCGCCGTCTCCGCGATCAGCCCGCCCAGCGTGGGACCGGCCAGCTGCGCCACCGACAGCGTGCCGATGTAGACGCCCATGCCCTGGCTCAGCCGGTCCGGCGGGAACGCGTCCGTGATGATCACCGTGCCGTTCGCCAGGATCATCGCCGCCCCGATCGCCTGCAGCACGCGCATCGCGATCAGGAACCACACGCTCGGCGACAGCCCGGCCAGCAGCGAGGCCACCGTGAAGATCGCGAACCCCGTCAGGTAGACCTCCCGCCTGCCCAGCAGGTCCGCCACCCGGCCGAAGAAGACCAGGCTCGCGGTGTTCACCAGCAGGAACGCCAGGAGGATCCACCCCGACTCCAGGGCGTTGGCGTGGAAGTGCCGCACGACCGTCGGGAGCGCGACGTTGAGCGTGCTGCCGGCGATGCCGATGAGGACCAGCCCCAGGCTGGTGACCGCGCAGACCTGCCAGGCGTAGCGTAAGCGGCTGGCGTCGTGAGGAATGACCGCGACCATGCCCTCCACTATGACGTACGGCGTACGTACCGGATCTGGCGGGCGGGATCTAGCGGGCCCTCTTGCGCAGGCCGTCGAGGTCGTGGATGACCACCCGCCGCCGCCCGGTCTCGATGAGCCCCCGGTCGCGCAGCGTGCGCAGCGCCTTGCTGACCGCCTCGCGGGAGGCGCCCGTCCAGCCGGCCAGCTCGTCCTGCGACAGGGGCAGCGCCACGCGTACCCCGCTGTTGGTCTTCTCGCCGTAGCGGTCGGCGAGCTCCAGCAGGCGCGTCGCGACCCGGCCCGTGGTGTCGAACGCGCCGTACTCGATGCGCTTCCTGTCCGCGTCCCGCAGCCTGCCGGTGACGAGCTGCATGAGCAGCACGGCGATGCGCCCGTGGGACTCCAGGAACGACGAGAAGTCCCGCACCACGATGCCCGCGATCGGCTCCAGCGCGGTCACCGTGGCCGAGCGGGGCGATCCGTCGATGGCCGACATCTCCCCGAGCAGCGCGCCGGGGCCGCGCACGGCCAGCACCACCTCGGTGCCGGCGCTCGTGTGCGACGAGCACTTGACCCGGCCATCCGTCAGCACGAGGACCCAGTCGGACGTGTCGCCCTCGTTGATCACGGTCGTGCCGCGATCCCAGCGTCGCGGGCGACCGGCCGCGCGCAGGGCCGCGACCTCCTCCTCGGTGAGCATGGACAGAAACTCGCCGGACTCTGGCTCCATGCGCCCGATTATGTCGGTACGGGAGTCACCCTTCTATTGCAAATCAGTCAGAACATACGCATTGACGAGCTCTTCCTTGCCCTTGAGGTTGAGCGGGCCCAGAGGGTTCACCGACGCGCCACGTCCCAGTTGCCGGAGCGTCGTCTCGCCGATGACGACCGTGCCCGGCTCGGCGATGCCCTCGAGCCTGGCGGCCACGTTCACGCAGTCGCCCATCGCGTTGAAGCCGCGCAGCTCCGGGCTGCCGATGTTGCCGACCAGCGCGGGACCGGTGTTGACGCCCACCCTGAACGTCGGCCACGGGACGTCGTCCACCCGCTTCCACGCCATCTCCTCGGCCACCTCGGCGGCGGCCCGCTGCATCTCCAGCGCGGCCTTGCAGGCGGCCCGCGCGTGGCCCGCCTGGGCTGCGGGCGCGTTGAACAGGGCCAGCAGCGCGTCGCCGACGAACTGCACGATCGTGCCGCCGTTGTTGAGGATGCAGGGGACGGCGGCCGTGTGGTAGCGGTTGAGCATCTCGACGATCTCGCCCGGCGTGACCTTCTCGGAGAACGTCGTGAAGCCCTTGAGGTCGGCGAAGAGCGCGGTCAGCTCCTTCAGCTCGCCGCCCAGCGCGGCCTGCGCCGGGTCGGCCAGCAGGGCGTTGGCCACGTCGGGCGACATGTACTGCCGGAAGAGCGTGTCGAGCTCCTGGTAGAGGCGGGCGTTCTCCAGGGAGATCGACAGCTGCCCGGCCAGCGTGGCGGCCAGCGCCTCGTCCTGCTGGGTGCGCCCGATGGGCACCTCCAGCACGCCCGCCAGGTGGCCCTTGACCGTCAGGGGGAAGGCCAGCAGGTTGTCGCGCCTGATGGGCTCGTTGTCGGCGAACTCGTACTCGCGCGAGCCGATCTCCGTCCTGCCCTCCGCGACCAGGCCGATCTTCACGTCGCCGTACGCCTGCCGCACCCGGTCCAGGGCCGTGGCCAGGAGCTGGTCCTCGGGCAGGCCCACCCGGGTCTGGGCGCTCACGGCCACCATGGCGGACAGCCGCCCGGACAGCTCGCGCTCGTTGGCCAGCGCCTCGCCCGCCCGGTCGAGCACCGCGACCTGGCTCTCGTTCAGCCGGAACTTGCCCGACAGCCGGGCCGCGGCCAGCGGCTCGCCCCGCCGTACGTGCTCGACCAGCTCCTCAAGGGCCTTGTCGTAGTCCTGCTGGATGCGCCGCACGGTCGCCGCCAGCGTCACCGAGTCGAACAGGCCCGCGCTCGACCCCTCCCGCCTGAACTGCAGGTAGGCGCTGTAGGCCACGAAGACGAAGGCCAGCGTGAGCAGCAGGTGCCACTCCCACCAGGACAGATGCCAGTTGAGCTGCGACATCCCGGCGATCATGGCCTCGGCCAGCAGCGCGTACGCCGTGATCAGGCTGATCAGCATGGCCGACGGGCGCTTGCGGTGCAGCAGGAACATCATCACGCTCGCCGCGCCGTACAGCAGGACGCCGGGGATCGACGCCCAGGCCAGCCAGTCGACCGGGGACGCCATCGGCGGCTCGCTGAGCCGCGTCAGCCCCGGGACCAGCGACGTGACGCCCCAGATGAGCATGAAGCCGAACAGCACCGCGCGGATGAAGTGCTGGGCGTCCAGGACCTTCCTGGCCGCCGCGTCGCCCAGCGGCAGCGCCGAGGCGAACGCGAACGCCGCCGCGACGGAGAGCCCCACCTGCTGGCCCACGTCGAAGCCCAGCGAGCCGATCGGCAGGATGATGTCCGGCGTGGCCAGGCCGTGCATGAAGAAGAAGCCGGCGCTGCTCAGGAAGACCATGGACACGAGGAACAGCCGGGCGTCCTGGCGGCGCCGCGACGCCTCGCTGATCATCACTCCGAGGACCACGTTGATCCCGGCCACCGTGATGATCATCCAGAAGTGGCTGAGGTTGTGGTGCCACATGACGTTGACCTGGGGCTGGGCCAGCAGGAGCCAGAGCCCCAGCAGTGGCAGCACCAGGTGGATCCCCCAGACCACGCCGCGTACGGGCTGGGTGGCCGGAGGCAGGTAGGGGGTTGACACAGTCCCGATTATCCACCGGAGATCGACGTCGCCAATGCGTCGTTTTACTCACCGCTGTCTCCAAATCCCGTCAATCTGGTCAGTAACCCTCCGTTTCGTGATGGATACGTTATGTAGTTCTTGCCATCTCTTGGAACGATTGAAACGTGAATCTCATGGACAACATGAGCATCACTTGTTCGGAAGGACAGCCGTGGCTAACAAGGTTCGCGGTGGGCGCACGCTCACCCTCGCCGCCGTGGGGGCGCTGGCCGCCTCGCTCCTCACCGTCGGTGGCGTCGCCACCGCATCGTCGGCCGCCGGCGAGGTGCACGCCTGCGTGCACAAGAAGACGCGGTACGCCCGCATCGTCAACCCCGCCACGAAGTGCCGGAAGACGGAGGAGCGGATCCTGATCGGCGGCGCCTCCCAGACGACCATCCAGCAGGGCCAGCAGGGGGCGCAGGGCGCGAAGGGCGAGACCGGCCCGGCCGGCCCCCAGGGGCCGAAGGGCGAGATGGGCCCGAAGGGCCCGCAGGGCCTCAAGGGCGCGGACGGCCCGCAGGGTCCGAAGGGCGCGGACGGCAAGGACGGCCTGCCCGGCAAGAACGGTCAGGACGGCAAGAACGGTCAGGACGGTAAGGACGGTCTGCCCGGCAAGAACGGCGAGGACGGCAAGACCGGCCTCCCCGGTAAGGACGGTAAGGACGGCCTCCCCGGCAGGCAGGGCGAGCAGGGCGAGCAGGGCCCGCGCGGCCCCCAGGGTCCCCAGGGGCCGCAGGGCCCGAAGGGTGACTCCGGCGACGGCGCGAGCTACACCTCCTACACCAGGACCGCGTCCCTCAACTCGACCGGCTCCGCGACGGCCAGCTGCGACAAGGGCGGCATGATGACCGGCGGCGGGTTCTCGTTCGAGGCCCTCAAGAACGCCATCGTCATGAGCAGCGCGCCCAGCAGCGGCACCGGCTGGACGGTCAGCGTGGCCAAGGACGACAACGGCAACAACACCTACTCGTCCACCGCCACCGACCAGAAGACGACCACCACCACCAGCCACGGCACCAGCGTCAGCGGCACCGTCTATGTCGTCTGCCTGGGCCAGAAGAAGGCCTGACACGTGAAGAAGGGCCGGTACGGGCACCCCGTACCGGCCCTCCGGAAGACCGTCAGCCGAACAGCGCGGGCAGCGCCGCCGAGTGCGTCTCCCGCAACTCCTCGACCGCCACCTCGAACACGCCCTCGACCACCAGCGAAGCGCCTCCGGTCGTGCCGAGCCCGTAGCAGGGCACCTCGTGCCGCCCGCACAGCGACGCGAACTCCTCGTAGGCCTCCGGCCGCACCGCGACCAGCGCCCGCGCGGCCGACTCGCTGAACAGGTCGGTGAAGGCGTCCCCGCTCAGCGCCACCGAAGCCCCGACGCCCCGCGCCAGGCACGACTCCGCCAGCGCGACGGCCAGCCCGCCGTCCGACAGGTCGTGCGAGCCCTCCAGCAGCCCCCTCGTGGCGGCCTCCACCAGCACGGTCGCCAGCGCCTGCTCGGCGTGCAGGTCGGCCCGGGGCGGCAGCCCGCCCAGGTGGCGGTGCGCGACGTGCGCCCACTCCGAGCCGCCGAACTCCTCGTGCGTGTCGCCGAGCAGCACGACCTTCAGCCCTTCGGCGGTGAACCCGGACGGCACCCGCTTGGCCACGTCCTCGATGACGCCCAGCACGCCCACGACCGGCGTGGGGTGGATGGCCGTCGAGCCCGTCTGGTTGTAGAAGGAGACGTTCCCGCCGGTCACCGGCACGCCCAGGGTGCGGCACGCGTCGGCCAGGCCGCGCACGGCCTCGGCGAACTGCCACATGACCTCGGGGTCCTCGGGCGAGCCGAAGTTGAGGCAGTTGGTCACGGCCAGCGGCTTGGCGCCGGTCACGGCCACGTTCCGGTACGCCTCGGCCAGCGCCAGCTGCGCCCCCGCGTACGGGTCGAGCTTGGCGTAGCGGCCGTTGCCGTCGGTGGACAGCGCGATGCCCCTGGTCGTCGGCTCCGCGCCGGCGATGACCTCCGAGATCCGCAGCATCCCCGCGTCCGCCGGCTGGGCCAGCACGGTGTTGGAGCGGACATAGCGGTCGTACTGGGAGGTCACCCACTCCTTGGAGGCCAGGTTGGGCGAGCCGAGGAGCTGGAACAGCGTGGCCCGCAGGTCCGCGGGCCGCTCCAGCCGGTCGGGCGTGTCGGCGTTGAGCGCGGCCTGCCCGGACGGCTCGTGGTACGGGCGCTCGTAGACGGGCCCGTCGTCGGCCGCCGTGCCCGGCGGGATGTCCACGATGACCTCGCCGTCCCAGGTCATGACGAGGCGGCCGGTGTCGGTGACCTCGCCGATGACGGTGGCGGGGACATCCCACTTGTCGCAGATCGCCATGAACGCCGCGATGTCGTCGGGCCGGACCACGGCCATCATCCGCTCCTGCGACTCGCTCATGAGGATCTCCTCGGGCCTGAGCGAGGGATCGCGGAGCGGGACGAGGTTGAGGTCGACGTGCATGCCACCGGTGCCCTTGGCGGCCAGCTCGGTCGTCGCGCACGACACCCCGGCCGCGCCGAGGTCCTGGATGCCGACGACCACGTCGGCCGCGTACAGCTCCAGGCAGCACTCGATGAGCAGCTTCTCCATGAACGGGTCGCCCACCTGCACGGCGGGCCGCTTGGCGTGCGACTCGTCCTCGAAGGTCGCCGACGCGAGCACGGAGGCGCCGCCGATGCCGTCGGGGCCGGTGGACGCGCCGAACAGCACGACCTTGTTGCCCGGGCCGGGCGCGGTGGCCAGCTTGATCTGGTCCTTGCGGAGCAGGCCCACGCACAGGGCGTTGACCAGCGGGTTGCCGATGTAGCAGGGGTCGAAGACGACCTCGCCGCCGATGTTGGGCAGGCCCAGGCAGTTTCCGTAGTGGCTGATGCCCTCGACCACGCCGGGCAGGACCCGGCGGGTGTCCACGGCGTCCGCGCCGCCGAAGCGCAGCGCGTCCATCACCGCGATCGGGCGCGCGCCCATCGACATGATGTCGCGGACGATCCCGCCGACGCCGGTGGCCGCGCCCTGGTGCGGCTCGACGTAGGACGGGTGGTTGTGCGACTCGATCTTGAACGTGGCCGCCCAGCCGTCGCCGATCTCCACCACGCCGGCGTTCTCACCCATGCCCACGAGCAGCGCGTCGGACTTGGGCGCCTTGGTGGCGAACTGCTTGAGATGCACCTTGGACGACTTGTACGAGCAGTGCTCGGACCACATGACGCTGTAGATGGCCAGCTCGGAGCCGGTGGGACGGCGACCCAGGATGTCCTTGACCCGGTCGTACTCGTCCTGCTTCATCCCCAGCTCGGCGAAGGGCATCGGCTCGTCGGGCGTCTCGCCGGCCCGCTTCACATTATCGGTCATGCGTTCACCAGCTTCTTGAGGACGGAGGTGAAGAACCCGAGGCCGTCGGTGCTGGGCGCGCCGACCAGGTCCTCGACCGCGTGCTCGGGGTGCGGCATGAGGCCGACCACGTTGCCCGCCTCGTTACGGATGCCCGCGATGTCGTTGAGCGAGCCGTTGGGGTTGCCGCCGACGTAGCGCACGACCACGTGGCCGCCCGACTCCAGCGCGGCCAGGGTGTCCTCGGAGGCCACGTAGCGGCCTTCGCCGTGCTTGACGGGCAGCACGATCTCCTGGCCGGGCTCGAAGGAGCTGGTCCAGGGGGTGGCCGTCTGCTCGATCCGGACCCGCTGGTCACGGCAGACGTAGTGGAGCGAGGCGTTGCGGGTCAGCGCGCCGGGCAGCAGATGGGCCTCACAGAGGATCTGGAACCCGTTGCAGGTGCCGATCACGGGCAGCCCCGCCCTGGCGGCCGGGACGAGCTCGTCCATCAGCGGCGCGAACCGGGAGATGGCGCCGCAGCGCAGGTAGTCGCCGTAGGAGAAGCCGCCGGGCAGGAAGACGGCGTCGACCCCCTTCAGGTCGTGGTCGGCGTGCCACAGCGGCACCGCCTCCGCGCCCACGAGGCGTACGGCCCTGGCGGCGTCCTGGTCGTCGAGAGTTCCTGGAAACGTGACTACGCCCACACGGGCAGCGCTCATGACAGTCGTCCCCTCCGAGGAATGCGCGCGCACGCGCCACCGTCTCTTCGGGTGGACGGCGGTCTGCGGCGGTGTCTTCAGATTATCGGGTGCTGCCGGGTGGTCCACATCGGCTCGTGCGTCGGGCGAAGGCGCAGGTCAGACTGCTGCCAGCTCGCGGGGACGGGCGTCGGCCGAGTCGTCCCAGGCGAGGTGCTTGCGCAGGTGGACCGTGGTGCCACGGCCGGGTGTGATGCCGAAGGAGATCTCGTCCACCACGGAGCGCATGATCAGCAGACCACGGCCGTTCTCCGTGTCGGGTGGAGGGAAGTGCGGCGGCATCGTCGGCAGCCCGTCGCCGTTGTCCGCGATGCGCACGTCGCAGCGGCCGTAGCCGATCGCCGCGCTCACTTCGTAGCGGTTGGCAGGACCTCCGTGCCGCACCGCGTTGGAGCACGCCTCGGAGACGGCGAGGAGCATGTCGGCGATGCACGTCTCACTCACGTTGAGTGAACGCATGGCATCGCCCAGCACTCGCCTGACCATCGGTATGCCGATCGCATCCCGAGGCAGTGCCAACGAGAACTCAATATCCACCGGACTCCTCCGGGCGCCAGAACGTCACCTGGAGTAGGTTTCCCTGTGAAAACGGGGCTAACCGCAAAATCACGTTGTTGTTATTTAGTGTTGGCACGCCCGTGGCATTGTGCCGCCTCCGAACCCCGCTTTAACCGGCCAGGGGGGAATCCGGGCGGCAAATCTCCCCTAATCCTCAACCCGGACGCTGTAGTCCTCGATCACCGTGTTGGCGAGCAGGGTCTCGGCCATCTTGCGGATCTCCTCCAGCGCCGCCTCGTCGGCCGGGCCGTCGAGCTCGACCTCGAAGCGCTTGCCCTGGCGCACGGCCGAGACGCCGGAGAAGCCGAGCCTGGGCAGTGCCCTGGCGATCGCCTGGCCCTGCGGGTCGAGGATCTCGGGCTTCAACATGACGTCCACGATGACGCGGGCCACTGCGTTCCTCCTGGATGAGGTGGGTGACTGGGAAGCACAGCCTACCGGCGCGTGTGGCTGTCGACACAACGGGAACGGGGAGGGCATGGGGCTTGCGCGCAGGGCTGTGACGTCTGCCACGATGTCCCCAAACGCGTACGAACCACCACCAGATGGTTCATCGCTTGGAAGGCGGGCCTCAAGGTGGCAACCCCATCGAAGACCTGCCCTGACGACCGCAACAGGAGTGGCACGTGACAGCCGAAGCCTCTCGTGGTGCTGCAGACGCACCTCCGGAGCTCGTCCAATTGCTCACCCCCGAGGGCGAGCGGGTTGAGCACCCCGACTACGACATCGACCTGACCGATGAGGAGGTCAGGTCGCTCTATCGCGACCTGGTCCTCGTACGGCGCATCGACCTGGAGGCCGTGGCGCTGCAACGCCAGGGTGAGCTGGGCATCTGGGCCTCGCTGCTGGGCCAGGAGGCGGCCCAGATCGGCTCGGGCCGCGCATTGACCGACTCCGACATGGCCTTCCCCACCTACCGTGAGCACGGCGTGGCGTGGTGCCGCGACGTCGACCCGGTGAAGCTGCTGGGCCTGTTCAGAGGCGTGAACCACGGCGGCTGGGACCCCAAGGAACACAACTTCCACCTGTACACGATCGTGATCGGCAGCCAGACCCTCCACGCGGTCGGCTACGCGATGGGCATCCAGCGCGACGACGCCAGCGCCGCCACGATCGTCTACTTCGGCGACGGCGCCACCTCGCAGGGCGACGTGAACGAGTCGTTCATCTGGGCCAGCGTGTTCAACGCGCCGATCGTGTTCTTCTGCCAGAACAACCAGTGGGCCATCTCCGAGCCCCTGGAGAAGCAGACCCGCATCCCCCTCTACCGGCGCGCCTCCGGCTTCGGCTTCCCGGGGATCAGGGTGGACGGCAACGACGTGTTCGCCTGCCTGGCTGTGACCAGGAAGGCGCTGGAGGCCGCCCGCACCGGTCAGGGGCCGACGCTCATCGAGGCGTTCACATACCGGATGGGCGCCCACACCACCACCGACGACCCGACGCGCTACCGCGTGGCCAGCGAGCTGGAGGCGTGGAAGCTCAAGGACCCGATCGAGCGGGTCAGGTCGTACCTGTTCAAGAACGAGCACGCCGACCCGTCGTTCTTCGACTCCGTCGACGCCGAGGCCGACCAGCTCGGTGCCGACCTGCGCAGGCGCTGCCTGGCCATGCCCGACCCCCAGCCGCTCGACATCTTCGACCACGTCTACCGCGAGCCCCACGCCCTGATGGACCAGGAGCGCGCCCAGTACGCCGCTTACTTGGAGGGGTTCGCCAAATGACGGTCATGAGCCTGTCCAAGGCGCTCAACGAGGGCATGCGCAAGGCCATGGAGGACGACTCCAAGGTCCTCATCATGGGCGAGGACGTCGGCAAGCTGGGCGGCGTCTTCCGGGTCACCGACGGCCTGCAGAAGGACTTCGGCGAGGACCGCGTCATCGACACGCCGCTGGCCGAGTCGGGCATCATCGGCACCGCGATCGGGCTGGCGCTGCGCGGCTACCGGCCGGTGTGCGAGATCCAGTTCGACGGGTTCGTCTTCCCGGCCGCCGACCAGATCATCACGCAGCTCGCCAAGATGCCGATGCGCTCGCTGGGCGCGATCAAGCTCCCGGTCGTCGTACGCATCCCGTGCGGCGGCGGCATCGGCGCGGTCGAGCACCACAGCGAGTCGCCCGAGGCGTACTTCACCCACACGGCCGGCCTGCGCGTCGTGTCCTGCTCCAACCCGGCCGACGCGTACACCATGATCCAGCAGGCCATCCGCAGCGACGATCCGGTGATCTTCTTCGAGCCCAAGCGGCGCTACTGGGAGAAGGCCGACATCGACACCGGCTCCACCGACTGGTGGCCGCCGCTGCACGCGGCCCGGGTCGTGCGGCCCGGGTCCGACGTCACGCTGCTGGCCTACGGCCCCATGGTCAAGACGTGCCTGGAGGCCGCCACGGCCGCCGAGGAGGACGGCCGTTCGCTGGAGGTGATCGACCTGCGCTCGCTCAACCCGCTGGACGAGCCGGCCGTGATGGACTCCGCGCGCCGTACCGGGCGGGTGGTGGTCGTCCACGAGGCCCCCGTCAACAGCGGTTTCGGGGCCGAGCTGGCGGCCAGGATCACGGAGCAGTGCTTCTACCACCTGGAGTCGCCGGTGCTCAGGGTCGGCGGCTTCTCCACCCCCTACCCGCCGTCGAAGCTGGAGGAGCACTACCTGCCCGATCTGGACCGGGTGCTCGACGCCGTCGACCGGGCCTTCGGGTACTGAGGGGGGTTCTCATGCGACGCGAGTTCAAGCTCCCCGACGTCGGCGAAGGGCTGACGGAGGCCGAGGTCGTCCGCTGGCACGTCGAGGCGGGTGACGCGGTCAAGGTCAACCAGATCGTCGTGGAGATCGAGACGGCCAAGTCGATCGTCGAGCTCCCGATCCCCTGGGACGGGGTGGTCGCGGACCTGCTGGCCGAGGCGGGCCAGACGGTCGACGTCGGCGCCCCCATCATCGCCGTCGAGACCTCCGAAGGCGCCGCTCCCGGCGAGCCGGCCGTCTCGGAGGAGACCAAGGCCCTGGCCGAGGACATGGTGCCCACGCCTCCGGCGGAGGGCGCCGTCGAGCCCGGGGCCCACGGCAGCCCGGCGCCCAAGGAGGAGCGCCAGGCGGTCCTGGTCGGCTACGGCGTCAAGACCGGCGCCACCAAGCGCCGCCCCCGCAAGCCCCAGGCTCCCGGCATCCCGGCGAACCCGGTGGCCAACCCCTCCCGCGTGGAGGTGGACGGCGGCCCTGCCCCTGCCCCTGTCGCGCCGCCGGCCGGCCGGGTCGGCGTCCTCGCCAAGCCACCCGTACGGAAACTGGCCAGGGACCTCGGCGTCGACCTGTCCACCCTCGCCGGCACCGGCCCCGAGGGCTCGATCACCCGCGAGGACGTCCACGCCGCGGCGCAGGCCGGAGCGGCCCCGGTCGCCGAGGTGGCGGCGGCCGAGCGGCCGGAGGAGCGCATCCCCGTCAAGGGCGTGCGCAAGATGACCGCCCAGGCCATGGTCGCCAGCGCCTTCACCGCTCCGCACGTCACCGAGTTCCTCCAGCTCGACGTGACGAACACCATGGAGACGGTGCAGCGCCTGCGCACCTTCCGGGACTTCGCGGACGTCAAGGTGTCCCCGCTGCTGCTGGTGGCCAAGGCGGTCCTCACCGCCGTCAAACGCCACCCGATGATCAACTCGTCGTGGGACGAGGCGGCGCAGGAGATCGTGCTCAAGCGCTACGTGAACCTGGGGATAGCCGCCGCCACCCCCCGCGGCCTCGTGGTGCCCAACGTCAAGGACGCCCACACTCTGTCGCTCCCCGAGCTGGCCGGGCGGCTGGCCGAGCTCACGGAGACCGCCAGGGCGGGCCGCACCCAGCCGGCCGAGATGGCCGGCGGCACCTTCACCATCACCAACGTCGGCGTCTTCGGCGTCGACGCCGGCACCCCCATCCTGAACCCCGGCGAGGCCGCCATCCTCGCCGTCGGCCAGATCAGGGACATGCCGTGGGTGGTGGACGGCGAGCTGGCGGTGCGCAAGGTGACCACCCTGGCCCTGTCGTTCGACCACCGCATCGTGGACGGCGAGCTGGGCTCGATGTTCCTGCGCGACGTCGGCGACATGCTGGAGGACCCGCTGCACATGCTGGCCTGGAGCTAGCCGGGAAAGCCTACGGCGATCGCCGGGAGGACCCCTCCCCCGGCGATCGCCGTAGGCCGGGGACACCCGCACCCATCCCGTACAGAGTCACGCCGTCGCGATCTGATACACCTGATCGCATGATTCGCCACATCGTGTTGTTCACCTGGACCGAGGCCGCGACCGACGAGCAGAAGGAGACGGTGACCGCCGAGCTGGGCAAGCTGCCCGGCATCATCCCGCAGCTCCGCTCGTACACCGTGGGCCCGGACGCGGGCATCAACCAGGGCAACCACGACTACGCGGTGGTGGCCGACTTCGACGACGTCGACGACTACCTGGTCTACCGCGACCACCCGCAGCATCAGGCGGTGATCGTGGAGCACATCAGGCCGATCCTGGCCTCCCGGGCCGCGGTGCAGCTCAGCCTCTAGATCTCCGGCGGGTTGTTCTCGCGGTGCATCAGCCGGCCCTCGGAAGTGCGGCCCCTCCTGGGGGCCAGCACGACGCTCAGCACCACTCCCACGCCACCGACGATCATGAAGATGAGCCCGACGACGTCCATGTGGACGGCCTTGCCGAACACGTCGGGCTCGATCGCGAATCTCAGGATGGCGCCAAGCGTGAGGAAGAAGATGCTTACCCCGACACCCATGACGACCTCCAGGCAAACGGCGAGTACAGCCACGGTCATACCCGGGTACAGAAGATCACACCCGTAACATCTCAGGCGAGGCAGGACAAAGGCTTGCCACCGTTGTAGGTGATCATGTCGAACACGGCGGTGGCCAGGTCGATCGGCGCGCCCAGCGGCTGTCCGTCGAGTTCGGCGTAGGCGCGGTGCAGGTTGCCCACGATGCGCTCGGAGTCCAGCAGCCCGCCCCACTCGCCCAGGTCGGCCTCCCTGGCCGCCTCCAGCGGCGACAGGCCCGCCGCCCGGCCCCGCGCCGCGGTCTCCTGCACGAACCGCAGGTAACCCTCGACCCGGTCGTACGCCTCCGGCCCGCACACCCCGCCGTGCCCCGGCACGACGGTCTCCGCCCCCAGCGCCCTGAGCTGGTCGAGCGCGTCCAGCGCCCCGGCCACCGAGCCCATCAGGACGAACGGCGTGCCGCCGTTGAAGACGAGGTCGCCCGAGAACAGCAGCCGCCGCTCGGGGATCCACACGTACGAGTCGTTCGTCGTGTGCGCGGCGTGGCCCACGTGCCTCACCTCGCACCGCAGGTCGTCGGAGTGCAGGGTGATCCGGTCGGTGAAGGTGAGGAACGGCGGCACCACCTCCATCTCGCCCCACTCCACCTCGGGCGACCACGCGGCGCGGTAGGTGGGGACGCCGTCGGCCAGGATCTGCTCCCGCACGCCCTCGTGCCCGACGATCGTGGCCTCGGGAAAGAGCCAGTTGCCGAACGTGTGGTCGCCGTGGTGGTGGGTGTTGACCAGCGTGGTGATCGGCCGGTCGGTGACCGTGCCGATGGCCTCGCGGAAGGCCCGCGTACGGCGCTCGGTCGAGCAGGCGTCGACGCAGATCACGCCGCGCCGGCCGGCCAGGAAGCCGGTGTTGTTGATCCACCAGCTCCCGTCGGGCTGGATGTAGGCGAAGACGCCCTCGGACACCTCTTCGACCTGGGGCGGAGGAAGGGGGTGATCGTGAGAAGTCGAGCTCATGCCGCGACCGTACTCCCTCGAAGCACCCCCGCCCCTACGGTTTAGAAGGCCTCCTCGGGGAGCTCCATGAGCTCCTGCCCGGTGGAGTCCACGATCCGGCGCTCCGTCGCCAGCCGCGGCAGGACGGTCTTGGCGAAGAACGAGGCCGCGGCCACCTTGCCCAGGTAGAACGGGTCCTCGCCGTCGGCCAGCCTGGCCAGCGCCACCTCGGCCTGCCGCAGCAGCAGCCAGCCGATCACCAGGTCGCCCAGCGCGAGCAGGAGCCGGGTGGTGTTCAGCCCGACCTTGTACACCTCGGCCGGCGCCTCCAGCGAGCCCAGCGCCCAGCCCGCCATGGTGTCGCCCATGGCCTTGACCTCGGCGGCCGCCTCCGCGAGGAGCTTGCGCTCCTCCTTGAGCCGGCCGTTGCCCGCCTCCGAGCCGGCGAACTCGCCGATCTCGGCCAGCAGCGACCCGACCGCCGCGCCCTGGTTGCGCAGGATCTTCCGGAAGAACAGGTCCAGGCCCTGGATCGCGGTCGTGCCCTCGTAGAGGGAGTCGATCTTGGCGTCCCGGATGTACTGCTCGATCGGGTAGTCCTGCAGGTAGCCCGAGCCGCCGAGGGTCTGCAGCGAGCGGGAGAGCAGCTCGTACGACCGCTCGGAGCCGACACCCTTGACGATGGGCAGCAGCAGGTCGTTCATCTCACTGGCGTGCCGGTCGTCGGGGTCGACCAGGAGGGTGTCCTGGAACGTGGCCGTGTAGAGCACCAGGGCCCGCATGCCCTCGGCGTACGACTTCTGCAGCATGAGCTCGCGCCGCACGTCCGGGTGGTGGGTGACGGCGACCCGCGGGGCGGCCTTGTCGGCCATCCGGGTCAGGTCCGCGCCCTGCAGGCGCGACTTGGCGTACTCCAGCGCGTTCAGGTAGCCGGTGGAGAGCGTGGCGATGGCCTTGGTGCCGACCATCATGCGGGCGTGCTCGATAACCATGAACATCTGCCTGATGCCCTCATGGACGTCGCCCACCAGCCAGCCGACGGCCGGGTGCTTGTCGCCGAACGTCAGCTCGCACGTCGTGGAGACCTTGAGCCCCATCTTCTTCTCGACGTTGGTGACATAGACGCCGTTGCGCTCGCCCAGCTCGCCGGTCTCGAGATTCACGTGGAACTTCGGCACCAGGAACATCGACAGCCCCTTGGTGCCGGGGCCGTGGCCCTCGGGGCGGGCCAGCACGAGGTGGAAGATGTTCTCGGTCATGTCGTGCTCGGCGCTGGTGATGAAGCGCTTGACGCCCTCGATGTGCCAGCTGCCGTCCTCCTGGCGCACCGCCTTGGCCCGCCCGGCGCCCACGTCGGAGCCGGCGTCCGGCTCGGTGAGGACCATCGTGGCACCCCACTCGCGCTCGATGGCCAGCTCGGCGAAGCGCTTCTGCTCCGGCGTGCCGACCTTCCACAGCGTGTAGGCGAAGTTGGGGCCCGCGGCGTACATGTACAGCGCCGGGTTCGCGCCCAGCACCATCTCGGCCGTGGCCCAGGCCAGGCTCCTCGGGATGCCGGGGCCGCCCAGCTCGGGGGGCAGGTCGAGGTTGGCCCAGCCGCCGTCCACCAGCGCCTTGTAGGACTTCTTGAAGCCCTCGGGCACCTTCACGGAGCTGGTCGCCGCGTCGAACACCGGCGGGTTCCTGTCGCCCTCCTCGAAGGAGTCGGCCAGGACGCCGGAGGCCAGCCTGCTGACCTCGTCAAGGATGCCCCGGGCGACCTCCTCGTCCACGTCCGCAAAGGGCCCTGTGCCGAGGATCTCGCGTCGCCCGAACACCTCGAAGAGGTTGAATTCCAGGTCTCGCACGTTGCTCTTGTAGTGGCCCATGGGGTCGATCTCCTTGAACCGAGGGGTATTCGTACTGGCGAGTAACCTTACTCTGCAATGCTACCCGCGGGTAACCCCAGGTATGCGTGGCATGCTCGTCTCCATGGACGCCGAAGAACTCGCCGCGAGATGGCGAGAGCGCCTGGAATCCTGGGCCATTCCCGACGAGATCATGGCCAAGGTTTCTGCCGACCCCTGGAGTCACTCGCCCGAGCGGTTCGGCACCCGTACCGACAGGGCGCTGGCCGAGCCCGACGACGGCCCCACCATGTCCCGGCTCTCGGAGGCGCTGCCCGACAAGGGCACGCTGCTCGACGTGGGCTCGGGCCCCGGCGCCTCGTCCCTGCCGCTGCACGAGCGCATCGGCCACCTCTACGCGGTGGACACCTCGGCGTCGATGCTGGAGGGGCTGACCGCCCGGGCGGAGAAGCTCGGCGTGCCGGTCACAGCGATCGAGGGGCGCTGGCCCGACGTGGCCGGGCGGGTGCCCGTGGTGGACGTCACCGTCGCCGCCCACGTGATCTACAACGTCCTCGACCTGGCCGACTTCCTGCGGGCCCTCGACGAGCGCACGCAGGGGCGGGTGGTGCTGGAGCTCACGCACCGCCATCCCATGAGCTGGATGGCGCCGCTGTGGCAGCACTTCCACGGGGTGGACCGGCCGGTCCGGCCCATCGCCGAGGACTGCGTGGCGCTGGCCGCGGCGCTCGGCTACCCGGTGCAGGTGGAGGAACGGGAAGCTCCCCTGGAACGATTCACCTCGCTGGAGGACCTGGCGGCCAGCGCGTGCCGCAGGGTGTGCCTCGACCCGTCCAGGGCGGAGGAGGTCGCGGCCACGGTGATGGAGCTGGGCATGTGGCCGTTGCCGCGCGACCGATGGGTCACCATCTGGTGGGAATGATCCCGTCGAGGGCCGCGTTCTTGCTCATGAGCTGACAGCTCCCGGACGAGACGCGCCGTACCCGGAACGCCAAGACGACGCACGCACTGATGTCTCGTCCCAAGGGAGTTCTGATCATGGCGTGGATCGTCCTCGTGCTGGCCGGCGTCTTCGAAGTCGTCATGGCCCTTTCGCTCAAGCTCAGCAACGGGTTCGGCAATCTGTGGTGGACCCTGTCGTTCCTCGTCACGGCCGTGCTGAGCTTCGGCCTGCTCTCGTACGCGCTCAAGACCCTCGAAGTCGGCACCGCGTACGCCGTCTGGACCGGCGTCGGCGCGGCGGGCACCGCGGTGCTGGGCATGATCGCCATGGGGGACGAGGTCTCGCCGGCGCGCATCGTCTCGATCGCGCTGATCCTGGCGGGGGTCATCGGCCTGCGGGTGCTCGCCTGACCTTGACGTTTCGGCTCGTCACGGGTTGGGTGTCCGGGTGATCGAAATTCATGCCGTGACCATCGACGCCGCCGACCCGTACGAGATCGCCACCTGGTGGAGCAAGGCCACCGGGCTGCCGCTCGGCGAGGGTGACAAGCCGGGCGACGACGAGGTCATGCTGCGTACCAAGCAGGACCCGTTCCTGCTGTTCATCCGCGTGCCCGAGGGCAAGACCGTGAAGAACCGGGTCCACCTCGACGTCAACGGCACCGAGGGCAGGACCCGCGACCAGGAGGTCGAGCGGCTGATCGGGCTGGGCGCGACCGTCCACGACGACCTGCGGCAGCCCGACGGCACCGGCTGGGTGACGATGCTCGACCCGGAGGGCAACGAGTTCTGCGTGTGCCGGAGCCAGGCGGAGCGGGAGGCGCAGGGCTGAGCTCACCGGGCGGAATCGGCGCGGCCCCGCATGGTGAGGGTCAGGATGCCGGCGATCAGGTAGACCAGCGCGCCGTGCCACAGGGCCTGCACGCCGGAGCCGAACACCCCTTCGTGGTCGAGCACGAGCTGCACGGGATAGTCCAGCACGGCCGTGATGGCCGCGGGCAGCAGCGCGAACTTCCACGGGTGCTTCAGCGACCAGAGGCGGGCCTGGCGGGTCACCCGGTCGCCCTCGTGCGGCTTGGAGACCGCGCCGATCGCGGCGATCAGGGCGAACAGGCTGATGCCCAGGCCCAGCGCCCACACCAGGTCGCCACCGCCCGTGAGCACGCCCAGGCCGAAGCTGGTCGCGGCGACGGCGCCGCCACCGACGGCGGCGGCCTTCCAGGGGGCGCCGCGGAGCGCGGCGCCCGACAGCGAGACTTCGTCTCGTCGGCTGATTTCGTTCATGTCACTCATGGTGCCTTTTCGGCCCCCTTGGGGGCATCGGGGACGGACCCTGAGCCATCCCTGACATCATTCGGACATGCAGCAAAGTGAGAAAGTGCTCTTCCGCGAAGCCCGCAAGGAGGATGTGCCCGCGATCGTGGCGATGCTGGCCGACGACCATCTCGGCGCCACGCGCGAGGGCGACCCCGGCGACGAGCGCTACCTGGCGGCGTTCGAGCGGATCGACGCCAACCCGTACGACGAGCTGATCGTCGCCGAGCAGGACGGCGAGGTGGTGGGCACGATGCAGCTCACGTACCTGGCCGGGCTGTCGCGGCTGGGCGCCGAGCGGTGCCAGATCGAGGCCGTCAGGGTCGCCGCCGCCGCCCGCGGCCAGGGCCTCGGCGGCCGGATGATCAAGTGGGCCGTCGACCGGGCCCGGGAGCGCGGCTGCGCCGTCGTGCAGCTCACCTCCGACAAGTCACGTACGGACGCGCACCGCTTCTACGACAACCTCGGCTTCACGGCCTCCCACGAGGGCTACAAGCTCTCGCTGAGCTGATCCAGCATCCAGCGGCACCAGTCGGCCCGGTGCCGCTCGTAGCTCAGCCCGCAGCGCAACGTGGCGTAGTTGCCGAACCGGGGATCGCCGAAGGCGGGCGGCCCGTCGAATGACGCCTCCTGCCGCTCGTACTCGGCCAGCCGCTCCTCGTGCGCGGCGAGCTGGTCGGCGAACATCCGCCTGACCAGCTCCGGCTCGGCCAGCCACGACGCGTACGTCTTCAGCACCAGCTCGTCGCGCTCCGGCCGCTCGCGGGGCGGCGCGGTGACCCATTCCCGCAGCGCCGCCTGGCCCTCGGCGGTCAGGTGGTAGACCTTCCTGCCCTGCGGCCCCGGCCCGTGCTCGGCCTCGAACCCGACCAGCCCTCCGGCCCGCAGCTTCTGCAGCTCGGCGTGGATCTGGCTGTGCCCGGCCGTCCAGAAGTAGCCGACGGGCCGCCGCATGGCCGCGGCGAGGTCGTACCCCGTGCGCTCGCCGCGCGCCAGCACGGCGAGGATCGCGAATCCCAGCGTTGAGGTCATGGTTCGCCCAAGGATATGGTGCTCCTACAACTATGTCAGTTCTGACATAGTTGAGCGGAAAGGGCGGCCATGCGCGCGTTGGTAGGTGTGGTGGGGCTCATGGTGGGAGTGCTGACGGCCTGCGGGGGCGCGGCCAGCACCGGTGCCGCGGCGCCCGGCCCGAGCACGAGTCCCGCGGCGACGAGTCCGGCCCCGGTTCCCGAGGCGACGACGTCGGCCCCGATTCCCACGGGGCCGAACGTCTCCGGGTGCTTCACCGAGGCGGACGGCAAGATCTTCAAGCACGGCGGCGATCTGCCCGGCGTGATCACCGGCGACGGCCCGGTGGGCGTGGTCATCACCTATGAGCGCCGGGGCAACGTGTGCACGTGGCGGCCCCTGTCGGACCGCCTCGTGACCGCCGGCTACCGCGTCCTGCTGTACGCCAGGACCTCCGCCATCCTCCCCGAGGACGGCGCCGTCGCGATGGCCGGGCGCCTGGCCAAGGAGCCGGGCGTCAAGCGGATCTT
Organism: Nonomuraea sp. NPDC003709; assembly: GCF_040610775.1. Taxonomy (NCBI): domain Bacteria; kingdom Bacillati; phylum Actinomycetota; class Actinomycetes; order Streptosporangiales; family Streptosporangiaceae; genus Nonomuraea; species Nonomuraea sp. NPDC003709. The sequence continues at coordinate 173,513 of NZ_JBEXMW010000027.1, forward strand.
CCTGGTCGGCGGCTCGATCGGCGCCACCACCGCCGTCCCCGCCGCCCTGCGGCTCGGCCCGAAGGTGGCCGGCGTGGTGGCCGTCTCAGGCGAGATCAGCGCGGAGAACGCGGCCAGGCTGACCGTCCCGCTCCTGCAGATCGGCTCCGCGAACGACGGGTACGGCGGCGCCGACGACCTGGCCACGGCGCACGCCGCCGCCACGAAGGCCCCCGACAACCAGACCATGGTCATCCCGGGGGAGAGCCTGCACGCCTCGGCCCTGTTCGCCAGCCCTCACGGGAAGGACGTGCTCGACCGGATCGTGGCGTTCATGGACCGGCACAAGGGCTGATCTCGACCAGGTTGTCGTGGAAGCCCGGCCCCCTGCCCATGTCCCCGTCCCGCTCGGCCACGACCGCGTTCGGGTTGGCGCCGCCGGGGGTCAGCTTCGGCCAGCGCCCCTTCGGCGAGGCCACCACCCCGGCCGCCACGCGGTCGCTGATCTCCACGTCCGCCAGGAACTCGCCGCCGTCGTTGTGCACGCGTACCCGCTGACCGGCCACCAGCCCCCGGACCGCCGCGTCGGCCGGATTGACCAGCACCACCGGGTCCTTGGCGCGGCGGCGCAGCTCCGGGTTGTTGCCGAAGGTCGTGTTGAGGAACGTGTGCGCCGCGGGCGTGACCAGCGCCAGCGGGTACGGCGAGCCGCCCCTCGCGCCGGCCGTGTGGGACGGGATGTACGCCTTGCCCGCCGGCGGGAAGCGCATCCTTCCCGAGCGCGTCGGGAAGCCCTCGGCGAACGGCGTGAAGGGCTCGGGGTAGTTCATCCGCACCCAGCCCTCCTTGCGCAGCCGGTCCAGCGTGATGCCCTCCAGCGACGGGTGTCCGCTCGACAGCAGCTGCTCGGCCAGCTCCAGGTCCGAGTCGAACAGCGACGGCTCGGTCATCCCCATGTGCGCCGCCAGCCGCCGGAACGTCTCCGTCGTGGACAGGCACTCGCCGGGCGGAGGCTCGGCGGGCTCGTTCCAGAGCAGGTAGAGGTGCCCGTATCCGGCGTGCAGGTCCTGGTGCTCGGTCTGCATGGTCGCGGGGAGCACGATGTCGGCGTAGTCCACGGTGTCGGTCGGGAACTGCTCCATGACCACCGTGAACAGGTCCTCGCGGGCGAGCTGCCGCCTGATCGCGTTCGCGTCGGGGCTCGAGCCCGCCGGGTTGGCCGCGTACACCCACAGGCATTTCACGTCGTCGAGCTGGGACCCCAGCTTGGTCATGACGAGCGTGCGGACCGGCTTGGCCAGCAGGTCGTCGCGGGTGTCGATGTCGAAGTGCACGTGGCCGCTGGTGGAGTAGGCGATGCCGCCGCCGGGGTGGCGCCAGTCGCCGGTGACGCCGGGGATCGAGGCGAGCGTGCGCAGCGCGGTGCCGCCGCCCTGGTGCCGCTGGAGGCCCTGCGTGGCGCGGATGGCGGTCGGGCGGGTGTGGGCGAGCCGTATCCCCAGGCTGTGGATGGCGGAGGCGGGGATGCCGGTGATTTCAGCCACAGTCTCGACCGGATATTTCAGGATTTCCTGGCGGAAGTCCTCCCAGTCCTCGGTGTGCTCGGCCAGGAACTCCTCATCCTGCGCGTTCTCCGCCAGCACGACGTTGAGCAGCCCGAGCGCGAGCGCCGCGTCCGTGCCCGGCCTGATCGCCAGGTACTCGTCGGCCTGGTCGGCCGTCCTGGTGCGGATCGGGTCGATGGCGACGACGTGCGCCCCGTCCGCCCGCGCGTCCTGGATGAACTTCCACAGGTGGTGGCCGCTGGTCAGCGTGTTCGTGCCCCAGAGCAGGATCAGCTTCGCCAGCGCGAAGTTCTCGGGGTCCATGCCGCCCGGGGTGCCGTTCGTCCGCATCAGGCCGCTGCTGCCGGCCGCCGAGCAGATGTTGAGCCAGTGCTTGGAGGCGCCCAGCATGTTCCAGAACCGCCGCCCGGCCACGCCCTCGCAGCCCTGCAGGTAGCCGAGTGTGCCGGTGCCCAGGTACGGCCAGATGGCCTCCCCGCCGTGCTCCTCGACGATGCCGCGCAGCCGCACCGAGATCTCGTCGAGCGCCTCGTCCCAGGTGATGCGCTCGAACTGGCCGGAGCCCTTGGGGCCGATGCGGCGCATGGGGTGCAGGATGCGGTCGTCCGCCCGGGTGTGCTCGAGGTAACGGTTGACCTTCACGCACAGGGCGCCCCTGGTGTACGGGTGGTCGGGGTTGCCGCGGAGTTTGGCGGCCCTGCCGTTCTCCACGGTGACCACCCAGGAGCAGCCATCCGGGCAGTCCAGCGGACACGCCCCCAAAACCCTCAATTCACCCGACATGGGACACAGACTACGTCCCGCACCTGGAATGACGGCAGACGCGGAAATGCGTGTAGCCTGCCCGGTGCGACGATTGCGGGGGCGATTGAGGACACTGGAAGCCTAGAGATCGCACGGTCCGGCCGGGAAGGTGCAGAATCGCTGTCGGTGGCCGAAATCAGGGAACGAGATGACACGGAGGACCTCGAGGGGGATCCAGCCGTGGATGAGTCACGCGCGGAAAGCGACGTCTACGTTGTAGAGCCGCTGCTGCCCCAGCGTCTTCGCCGCCCCTCCGACCTGCTGCGCTTCTTCGCCACGCTCATCGTGCTCGGCGCGGTCGTCCTGCTCGCGCTGGTCGCCAAGCAGACGCTCATCGGCCTGGAGGCCGACGTCAAGGAGGGCGCGCAACTCGTACCGCTGCTCAGCAGGATCGCCGCGTTCCTCGGTGGCGCGGCCGTGCTCATCGTGCCCGCGGCCTTCGCCGTCGAACGGGTCTTCCACCGCGACGGGCTACGCGTAGCCGAAGGGCTGATCGCCGCGATCATCGGTATGGCCGGGTCGTTCCTGCTCGGGCAGTGGCTGGTCGCCGGCAACGCCGAGGACCTGCGCGTGCTGCTGACCGGCGACCGGACGATCGAGCCGGTGAACACGCTGCTCACCTCGGTCGTCGCGTACGCCACCGCCGTCCGCATCTCGCGCCGCCCCACCTGGCGCATGCTGATGTGGACCACGATCGCCCTCTACGTCCTCGCGTTCTTCTCCGGCCGGCAGATCACGATCCCGAGCGCCATCGTCACGGTGCTGGTCGGCATGGTCATCGGCTACGCCACCCTCTACGGTGTCGGCAGCCCCAACACCAGGCCGGCGGGCAGCGCCCTGGTGGCCGCGCTGCGCAAGCTGTCGTTCGCGGTGGTCTCGGCCCGCCGCATCGAGGACGACCACCAGGGCAGCCGCCGCTACGCCATCGGGCTCAAGGACGGCACCAGCCTCGACGTCACCGTGCTCGACCGCGACCGGCAGGTGGCCGGGCTGCCGTACCGGCTGTGGCGGCGCATCCGGCTCAACTCCGAGACCAGGCGCCGGGCCATCAGGTCGCTCCGGGCGGAACTGGAGCGCGAGGCGCTCATGGCGTACGCGGCCCAGGCGGCCGGCGCGAGCACCCCCAGGCTGCTCGGCACCAGCGAGATCGGCACCGAGGCCGCGATGCTCGCGTACGAGCACATCGAGACGCGCCCCCTCGACGAGGTGCCCGACGAGCAGATCGACGACGAGCTGCTCGCCCAGATCTGGGAGCAGGTGGAGCTGCTGCAGATCCAGCGCCTGGCGCACCGGCGGCTCACCGGCGACAGCATCCACCTCGACCGGGCGGGCCGCGTCGTGCTGACCGACGCGCGCAGCGGCGAGATCGCCGCCGGTGACCTCCTGCTCAGGCTCGACATCGCCCAGCTGCTCACCTACCTGGCGCTGCGCGTCGGCCCTGAACGCTCCGTACGGACGGCGGCGGCCGTCATGGGGCCCGACTCGCTGGCCACCGCCATGCCGCTGCTCCAGCGCATCGCGCTGACCAGGGAGACCCGTTCGGCCCTCTCCAAGAACAAGAACCTGCTGGCCGGCATCCGCGAGCACATCGTCGCGCTCAAGCCGCAGGGCAAGGTCGAGGAAGTACGCCTCGAACGCTTCAAACCGCGCACCCTGATCACGATCATCGCCAGCACGCTGGCCGCGTACATCGTGCTCTCCCAGCTCAGCCGGGTCGACATCTACCGGGTGGTCACCACCGCGAACTGGGCCTGGTCCGGGGTGGCGCTGGTCGCGTCGTTCGTCAGCTTCGTGGCCGCGGCCCTGATGCTGCGGGGCTTCGTGCCCGAGCCGCTGCCGCTCTGGCGTACCGTGCTCGTGCAGTTCGCCTCGTCGTTCGTCAAGCTCGTCGCGCCCGCCGCCGTGGGCGGCGTCGCGATCAACACCCGTTACCTGCAGAAGCGCGGCATCTCGCCGGCCAGCGCGGTGGCCAGCGTGGGGGCCTCACAGCTCATCATGCTGGTCTTCCACATCGCGCTGCTGCTGCTGTTCGCCTACATCACCGGCTCCACCACGACCACGTCGTTCACCCCGTCGCGTGGCCTCGTCCTGGTGCTGCTCGCGGTCGCGGTGCTGGTCGTGGTGGTGCTCGGCGTGCCGCCGCTGCGCAGGCTGGTGACCTCCAGGATGCGCAAGCTGTTCTCGAACGTGCTGCCCAGGCTGCTCGACGTGCTGCAGTCGCCGCGCAAGATGGTGGAGGCGTGCACGGGCACGCTCATGATCACCCTGGCGTTCGTGCTCTGCCTGGACGCCTGCGTGGCCGCGTTCGGCGGCTCGCTCAGCTTCACCGCCGTCGCAGTCGTCTACCTCACGGCCAACGCCATCGGCTCGGCCGCGCCCACACCGGGCGGTCTGGGCGCGGTCGAACTCGCGCTCGCGGGCGGCCTGACCGTGGCCGGCGTGCCCGCCGAGCTGGCCACCTCGGCCGTGCTGCTGCACCGGCTGCTCACGTTCTGGCTCCCGGTGCTGCCCGGCTGGGCCGCCTTCACCTACCTCCAGCGGCACGAATCCCTGTGATCAGCGGGCCGTGTAGCGCTCGGTGATCTTGTCGATGGCCGCCAGCTCGTCCTCCGTGAAGGCCGGGCCGTCCACGCACGCCACGTTGTCCTCGAGCTGCCGCACGCTGCTGGCCCCGATGAGCACGCTCGTCACCCGCGGGTCCCTGAGCGTCCACGACAGCGCCATCTGGGCCAGCGTCTGCCCGCGGCCCCTGGCGATCTCGTCGAGGCCGCGGGCCAGGTCGAGGTCGATCCGGTCGGCGCTGAGGAACCTGCTCGTCGCCGCCCGCGAGTCCGCCGGCACGCCGCCGAGGTAGCGGTCGGTCAGCAGGCCCTGGGCCAGCGGCGAGAACACGATGCAGCCCATGCCCGCCTCCTCCACCGCGTCGAGCAGCCCGTCCTCGATCCACCGGTTGATCATGGAGTAGGACGGCTGGTGGATGAGCAGCGGCGTGCCCAGCTCGCGCATGATCCGCGCGGCCTGGGCGGTCTGCTCGGCCGAGTAGTTGGAGATGCCCGCGTAGAGCGCCTTGCCCGAGCGCACGGCCCGGTCGAGCGCCCCCATGGTCTCCTCCAGCGGCGTCCCCGGGTCGGGGCGGTGGCTGTAGAAGATGTCGACGTACTCCAGCCCCATGCGCTTCAGCGACTGGTCGAGGCTGGCCAGGACGTACTTGCGCGACCCCCACTCGCCGTACGGGCCCGACCACATGTCGTAGCCGGCCTTGGTGGAGATGATCAGCTCGTCCCGGTACGGGGTGAAGTCCTCGCGCAGGATGCGGCCGAAGTTCGTCTCCGCCGAGCCGTACGGGACGCCGTAGTTGTTGGCCAGGTCGAAGTGCGTCACCCCGAGGTCGAACGCGCGCCGCAGGATCGCCCGGGAGTTCTCGATCGGGCGGGTGTCGCCGAAGTTGTGCCACAGGCCCAGCGAGACCGCGGGCAGCTTCAGCCCGCTGCGACCGCTGCGGTTGTACGGCTGCCGCTCGTAGCGCCGGTCGTCGGCCTGATAGGTCATGAGGTGCCCCTCTCGATGATCCAGGAGAGCGCGAAGGCCTCCTCGCGCCAGGCGTCGTAGCGCCCGCTGCGGCCGCCGTGCCCGGCGCCCATCTCCGTCTTGAGCAGGAACGGCCCGCCGTTCGCCGTCGCCCGCAGCCGGGCGATCCACTTCGCGGGCTCGTGGTAGAGGACGCGGGTGTCGTTCAGGCTGGTGATGGCCAGGATCGGCGGGTACGCGCGGCCGTCCACGTTCTCGTACGGGGTGTAGCTCTTCATGTAGGCGTAGACATCGGGGTTGTGCAGCGGGTCGCCCCACTCGTCCCATTCGATCACAGTGAGCGGGAGCGACGGATCCAGGATGGTGTTCAGCGCGTCCACGAACGGCACCTCGGCCACCACGCCCGCGAACTCCTCCGGCGCCAGGTTCGCGACCGCGCCCATCAGCAGGCCGCCGGCCGAGCCGCCCCTGGCGATGACCCGCTCGCTCCAGCCGGTCGCCTTCAGGTGCCTGGCCGCGGCCACGAAGTCGGTGAACGTGTTCCGCTTCCTGGTGAGCTTGCCGTCCTCGTACCATCGGCGGCCCATCTCACCGCCGCCCCTGATGTGCGCGACGGCGAAGACGAACCCGCGGTCGAGCAGCGAGAGCCTCGGGACCGAGAAGCCGGGGTCGATGGAGGTCTCGTAGCTGCCGTACCCGTACAGAACGGTCGGCGCGGGCTTTGCGGAGTCCTTGCGCTTCACGATGGACACCGGGATCCTCGTGCCGTCCTCGGCCGTGGCCCACTCGCGGAACTGCTCGTAGTCGGCCGGGTCGTAGCCGCCCAGCACCGGGCGCCGCTTGAGCAGGATCAGCTCGTGCGTGTCGAGCTCGTAGTCGTACACGCTGGGCGGGGTGACCATGCTCGTGTAGGCCAGCCGGAGCCGCGTCGTGGTGAACTCGGGGTTGCCCGCGGGCCCGACGTCGTAGAGCGGCTCGGGGAAGTCGATCTCGTACGCGTTCCGCTCGGCGGCCTCGACCCGCTCGCGCCGGCCCTGGACGTCGGCCGGGTACGGCAGCACGCGCAGGCCGGTCAGCCCGTCGCGGCGGAAGTGCACCACGGCGTGGTCGGAGAAGGCGTCGATCTCCAGGAGCCTGGTGTCGTCCCGGTGGGCGATCAGCGGCGTCCAGGTGCCGGGGGCGTCGAGCGGGGCGGTGGCCAGCTCGAAGTTCTCGGCGTTCTCGTTGTGGAGCACGTAGAAGAAGTCGCCCGCGTGCTCGACGCCGTATTCGACGCCGGTCTTCCTGGGGCGCACGACCGTGAACTCACCGGCAGGATCGGTGGCGTCGAGAATCCGCACCTCGCTGGTGATCTTGCTGCCCGCGCCGAGCACGAGGTATTTCTCGCTGCGCGTGAGGCCGATGCCGACCCAGTAACGCTCGTCGGACTCCTCGTAGACCAGCACGTCCTCTTCGGTGCCGAGGGTGTGCCGGTAGACCTGGAACGGGCGCCAGGCGTCGTCGACGCGCGTGTAGAAGAACGTCGAGCCGTCGGCCGACCAGGCGCCGCCGTAGAAGATGTCGGTGATCTCGTCGGGGAGCAGTTCGCCTGTTTCGAGGTTCTTGAACTTCAGCGTGAATCGCTCGTCGCCCTTGAAGTCGGTCGAATAGGCCAGCATCGTGCCGTCGGGCGAGACGGAGCTGGTGCCGATCGAGAAGAACGGGCTGTCGGCGGCGAGCTCGTTGCCGTCGAGAATCACCTCCTCGCGTTCGAGAGTGGCTCCCGGGGTGATCTCCGGAGGCGTGTCGCTGTCGGCCGGGACCCGGCAGGAGACGGCGTACTGCTTGCCTTCCGAGGTGCGCGAGAAGTACCACCAGGAGCCCTTGCGGCTGGCCACCGAGAGGTCGGTTTCCTGCGTGCGGCCCTTGATCTCCTGGAACACCTGCTCCTGGAGATCGGAGAGGTGAGCGGTCTGCTGTTTGAGAAACTCGTTCTCCGCCTCCAGATAGGCGGTGGTATCGGGATCTTCCTTGTTGCTCAGCCAGGCGTACTCGTCGATGACGGTGTCACCGTGGTGGGTGCGCTCAGTCGGAACCTTCTTCGCCACTGGCGGCGTGTTACTGCTCACGTGGGGAGTCTATGTTCGGGCGTGATCGATCTGTGTCCGTCGTACGCGGCGATCCGGCACGAGAGGTCGGGAGCGCTGCTAATCTTGAAGAGCCGAAGCAGTCCGGCACAAGCCTTCTTCCTCCTCCATCACGGCGGACGTGCGCGTCCACTCGTGAGGGCTGGTAACTTAGAGGGGTTGTCCCGGAAGCGGGGCGGGTCTTAATTCCAGCAAGTCGAGCAAGTCGGGTCAATTTGACAGGGACTTGAACGGCTGAAAGAATAAAGACACAACGAAATGAACGCCTCCGAGCGAAAGACCTGAACGGTTTTGAGCAAGGAAGTACGCGTCCGTTTCTTGAGAACTCAACAGTGTGTTAAAAGCCAGTGCATGAGATACACATGCATATCCCCGTCA
>NZ_JBEXMW010000028.1:0-161844 GCF_040610775.1 Nonomuraea sp. NPDC003709
TTAAGAAGCAACTCTTGGTGCTGAACCTGCAAGGCGCGGAGTTGGCCGATCAGCCTGGCAGCGCGGCGTTCGCCTTTGACGAGAACCTCGACCCGCTGGAGCCGGACGATCCAACCAGTGCGAGCGCCGACTGCACCTGAGCCGCGACGACCAGTTCCGGTACGGGCTCCAGCGCGTCCTCGACTGCATCGCCGCGGGAAGATCGAAAGGTTCTTCAAGACCGTCCGCCAGCAATTCCTGGTCGAGATCGCTGCCGACGGGCAGACCGCCGGCACCAAGGTGAACGACTTGGCCGAGCTGAACCGGCTGTTCACTGCCTGGGTCGAGCGCGTCTATCACCAGGGACCGCCACAGTCCGGCTGTTCGCCAACTCCTACTGCGTCGACCCGAGCTTGGTGGGGCGGAAGGTCGAGCTGGTCTTCGATCCCTTCGACCTGACCATGCTGGAGGTCCGCTTCCGGGGCGAGCCGATGGGGATGGCCACCCCGCAGGTCATCGGCCGGCACACGCACCCCAAGGCCAAACCCGAACAGGCGGCGCCCGCTGCGCCGGAGCCGGGCACCGGGATCGACTACCTGCGCCTGCTGGATGACAGCCACACCGCCGCCCTGGCCACCCGCATCAACTACACCGCGCTGACCAGCAAGAACATCGACCGGCAAGGTGAAGACGAAGAAGCAGCGCCGACCGAGCAGGACCCGGCACTGACCGGAGAGGACCAGCTGTGATCGACCGCCTGCAAGGCTTCTTCGGCTTCACCAAAATGCCCTTCGGCCGCGACCTGGCCCCCAGCATGATGCACCGGCATGGCGCCCACGGCGAAGCCACCGCCCGCATCACCTGGTGCGTCACCGAACGCGCCCTCGGTGTCATCACCGGTGAAGTTGGCGTCGGCAAGACGTCGCGACCCGGGCCGCGATCGCCTCCCTGGACCCCGCTCGGCACATCCCTATCTACATCGGCAACCCCGACGTCGGCGTCCGCGGCATCGACACCGCCATCGTCACCGCGCTGGGCGGCGTCCCCAAACCGCACAAGGCCACCCTGATCCCACAGGCCAACGACGCGCTGGCGACCGAACTGGCCGAACGCGGTCGCACCCCGGTGCTCATCCTGGATGAGGCCCACCTGCTGGGCCACGACCAGTTGGAGTCGGTACGCATGTTGACCAACCACGAGATGGACTCCTCCAGCCCGTTCGCGTGCCTGCTGATCGGCCAGCCGACCCTGCGCCGCAAGATCAAGCTAGGCGTGCTGGCCGCGCTCGATCAGCGCATCGCCGTCCGCTACCACATGAACGGCATGGCCTGCGAGGAGACCGTCGACTACCTACGTCACCACCTCGCCCTGGCCGGCCGCACCGATCCCCTGTTCACCGAGGACGCCGCCACGCTCATCCACACTGCCAGCCGCGGCTACCCCCGCGCGATCAACAACCTGGCCATCCAAGCTCTACTGGCGACTTTCATCGCCGACAAGACCATCGTCGACGAGTCCGCCGCCCGGGCCGCCGTCAACGAAGTCATCGCATCAGAGTGACGCCAACCCGCCACGAAGAGGATCGTCCAATAGCCCTGCTTCGGATCAGCATGATTTCAGGCGATTGGTCCGCCATAAGGACCAATTTTCGCAGATTGGCTCTGTTATCGGGCCACTCTGAAAGGCAAGGATTGTGGCATGACCACACAGCATGAAGCTTCGCGTCACCTTGCTGCGGTCTCGGTGGCCGAGGCCATCACCGCGCTCCCAGGGCCCTTCCAGCAGCACAATCTGGCGGCGGTGAACGACACCACCGTTGTTCGCCTGGCTCGATTGGAAGGCGAGTTCCCGTGGCATCACCACGATGAGGACGAGCTCTTCTTGTGCTGGGACGGCAGCTTTGAGATCCAGTTGGAGGGGCAAAACCCGGTGGTGCTGAAGGCGGGCGAACTGTTCGTCGTTCCCAGAGGAATGCGGCACCGTCCCGTTGCCGACAAGACCGCCCATGTCCTGCTCATCGAGCACCCGGACACCAAGCAGTACGGGAACTGACGCAACGCACCCCAAGGCCCGGTCTGATCCAGCTCAACTTCCCCAAGGCCCTACCGGGTCTCAGGACGTCTTCTTACGCGCAGCCCGGAGCCGATGAAGACCCGAACCCTGCCGGGCATGATGCACACCAGGCCGTCAGTCTGCACACCAAGACCCCGACAGCTTCGCCCAGTCGGGGTCTTTTGACGCCTGCCCGTCCCCATCCTGAATGACGCGTTCATCACCAAGTTGAGTGTCCGCGAACACACCGATCCCGGCGAAATCCTCGCCCAAGTCCCCGACTTGTACCGGCGCGACCGGACGGAGAACCAGCCGGTGGCACTGCACCTGGACCTTCGAGTACGGCCTGCCCGTCCTGGTGCTACGCGGCTTTTCCAGCGAGACCTATGTGCGGCGGGTCCGCGAGCGCTTGGCCGCCGATCCGCGCCCGGCGGTGCTGGCCTACGTCGGCGATTACGACGCCAGCGGCGAGGCGATCCTGACCGACTGGCTCGCCCGAACCAGCGGCTGCTGGTTGGCCGTGGAACAGATCGCGCTCACCCACGAGCAAGTCCTCGAGTACGGGCTGCCCGCAGCGCCGGGCAAGGCGAGGTCGAAGACGTCCTCGACCTCGCCGGTGAACCAGAGCTGGTCCTGATACTTCCTGCTCCCCATGATCGGGGCCGCCTGCGGGCTGCGGCAGGGCGAACTGCTCGGCCTCGCTCTGGAGGACATCGACTTCGAGGAGTGTGCTCCGCCTACGTCGGCAGATCCAGGACCTACAGTGAGATCGTCTGGAAGCCCGCACTCGTCCAAGCGGGCGTCATCCCACCGCCCGGCAAGGACCCTCGTCAACGGAAGCGCTACGTCACTCCCGTAAAGAAGGGCTGCACCAGCTCCGGCACTACTACGCCAGCGTCATGCTGGCCAGCGGCGTCTCGGTGAGGGAACTCGCGGAGCACCTCGGCCACGCCGACCCAGGCTTCACCCTCCGCGTCTACGCCCACATAATGCCCGGCTCCCACGATCGCGCCCGCAAGGCCATCGACGACCGCCTATTCCGACCGCGCGAGGTCTCTCACGGAACAGGGACGGAACAGTGATCATCTAGGGCCCACTCCCAAGCCGAAGAACCCCGCCTCCCAGCACAGGGAAGCGGGGTTTTCGCAGGTCAGGGGCTACTTGGCCAGGTGGCGGCTGATGACGAGGCGCTGGATCTGGTTGGTGCCCTCGAAGATCTGCATGATCTTGGCCTCGCGCATGTAGCGCTCGACGCGGAACTCGCGCGTGTACCCATACCCGCCGAACACCTGCACCGCATCCGTCGTGACCTTCATCGCCGCGTCCGTCGCGACCAGCTTGGCGATGCTGGCCTGCTTGCTGTACGGCAGGCCCGCGTCGCGGCGCCGGGCCGCGTCGAGGTAGGTGGCCCGCGCGCTCTCCACCCCCGCCGCCATGTCCGCCAGCAGGAACCCGAGCCCCTGGTGGTCGATGATCCGCTTGCCGAACGTCTGGCGTTCCTTGGCGTAGGCCACGGCCTCGTCGAGCGCGGCCTGTGCGAGGCCGGTGGCGCAGGCGGCGATGCCGAGGCGTCCCGAGTCGAGCGCGCTGAAGGCGATCTGCAGTCCCTGGCCCTCCTCGCCGATCAGCCGGTCCTCCTCCAGGATCGCCCCGTCCCAGTGGGCGCTGGTGGTCGGTACGGCGTGCAGCCCCATCTTCTCCTCGGGCCGCCCGAACGTCAGCCCGTCGGCGGCCCCCGGCGCGAGGAAGCAGGAGATGCCCCGCGACCCCTCCCCGGTCCGGACGAAGAGCGCGTAGAAGTCGGCGAGGCCGCCGTGGGTGATCCACGCCTTGTTGCCGGTGATCCGGTAGCCGGTCTCCACCCGCTCCGCCTTGCAGGTCAGCGCCCCGGCGTCGGAGCCGGCCTGGGGCTCCGACAGGCTGTAGCCGCCGATCAGGCGTCCGGCCAGCATGTCGGGCAGCCACCGCTCGCGCTGCTCGGGGGTGCCGAAGGCGGAGACGGGGAAGCAGGCGAGGGTGTGCACGCTGGTGGCGACCGCGACGGCCGCCCACCGCATCGCCAGCTCCTCGATCACCTGCAGGTAGACCTCGTACGACTGCCCGCCGCCGCCGAGCTCCTCCGGGTACGGCAGCCCGAGCAGCCCCGCCGCGCCCAGCGTGGCGAACAGCCCCTCCGGGTACGTCTCGGCGCGCTCGTGCTCGTCGACCCGGCGCCCGAGCTCCTTGTCGGCGATCTCGCGGGTCAGCTCGATGAGATCCCGGGCGTCCTGGTCGGGCAGCAGGCGGTCAACGGTCACGATCTCTCCTGGCTCGTAACGGGCTCGTCCAGCCGCGCGAGCGCGGCCTTGGCGCGGTCGCGGAACTCGGCGACCCGGGCGAGCTTGATGTCCTCGTACCCCCGGATCAGGTCGGGCAGGCCCGCGATCTCCGCGACCGTCTCGGCGCTGCCGGGCGTGAGCTTGTCCAGCGCGGTCCGCACCAGGTCGCGGTATTCGACGACCAGCTCGCGTTCGACGCGCCGTACGCGGGCGTGGCCGAAGACGTCGAACGTCGTGCCGCGCAGCACCCTGGCGGCCCGCAGCCCGCGGAACAGGACCCCGGCGGAACGGCGTACCTTGATCTTACGCTTGAGCCCCATCGCCCGCAGCAGCGGCGGGTGCAGCAGCACCGACACGACCGCGTCCGGGCCGTACTCGCGCTCCCTCCGCTCCTTCTCCACGGGGTCGAGGTGCAGGCGGGCGACCTCGTACTCGTCCTTGTAGGCCATGAGCTTGTGCAGGGCCCGGGCGTACGCGAGCCCGATCCGGGCGCCCGCCTCCTCGCCCGCCAGCTTGACCGCGGTGTCCGCCACCTGCCGCACGTCCTCCTCGTACGAACGGGCGTAGGCGGCGTTCTGGTAGCCGGTCAGGTCGGCGACGCGGGTGGCCACCACCTCGTCCAGCCCCTCGGCGGCCGGCGACGGAGCGGGCTCCGCGGCGACCACGGTGGCGCGGCCCCAGCGGAAGGCGGCGAGGTTCTGCTCGACGGCGGCCCCGTTGAGCGTGATGGCCCGCTCGACGGCGGCGGCGGAGACCGGCAGACAGCCGTGCTGGTAGGCGGCGCCGAGGAGGAGCAGGTTCACCGGCATGTGGTCGCCGAACAGGCTCTCCGACAGCCCCTGGGCGTCCAGGCACTCGACGCGCCTGGCGGCGGACTCGACGCGGGCGACCGCGTCCGCGTGCCCCGGCACGACCGCGCGCCCGGTCACCATGGCGGCGGTGGGGACGACGGCGGTGTTCAGGATGGCGACGGTGCGTTCGGGCGAGGCCGTGGCCAGGTTCGACTCGGCAGCCGCGCCCAGCAGGTCGAACCCGATCAGCACGTCCGCGGTCCCCGGCGTGGCCCGCACGGAGCCCTCCAGGGGCCGCGCCGAGATCCGCACGTCGCTGACCACGGGCCCGCCCTTCTGCGCCAGCCCGGTCTGGTCGAGCCCGGACGCGTACAGGCCGTCGAGGTGGGCCGCCATCTGCAGGATCTGCGAGACGGTGACGACGCCGGTGCCGCCGATGCCGGGCATCCGGATCAGGGCCTCGACGGGCCGGCTCGCGGGCTCCGGCACCTCGGCGGGCGGCGGCGGGGCCTGGCGACGGCGTACGGTGCCCGGCTCCACCAGCAGGAACGACGGGCAGTCGCCCTTGAGGCAGCTCAGGTCGGAGTTGCAGGAGGCCTGGTGGATGCGGGTCTTGCGGCCGTACTCGGTCTCGACCGGCTGCACGGACAGGCAGGTCGACACCTCGCCGCAGTCGCCGCAGCCCTCGCAGACCCGCTCGTTGATCACGACCTTCTCCGTGGGCGTGGGCAGCTTGCCGCGCTTGCGCAGCCGCCGCTCCTCGGCCGCGCACCGGTCGTCGTGGATCAGCACGGTCACGCCGTCGAGGGCGGCCAGCTCCTTCTCCACCTCGGGCAGGTCGTCGCGGTGCCGCACCGACGCGATCCCCGCCAGCCGCACCCCCCGGTACGTCTCCGGCTCCGGCGAGGTGACCACGATCCGGCGCACGCCCTCGATGGCCAGCTCGTGCGTCAGCGCCGGCACGTCCAGCCGGCCCTCGGCGCGCTGGCCGCCGGTCATGGCCACGGCGTCGTTGTAGAGCAGCTTGTACGTCATCGTCACCCCGGCGGCGACGGCGGCCCTGATCGCCAGGGAGCCGGAGTGGTGGAAGGTGCCGTCGCCGAGGTTCTGCACGAAGTGCCGGTCCTCGGTGAACGGCGCCAGCCCGAACCACTGCGCGCCCTCGCCGCCCATCTGCGTGAGGCCCACCTGGGTGCCGCGCCCGTGGCCGTCCAGGGCGATCATGGCGTGGCAGCCGATGCCGACGCCGACCAGCGTGCCGTCGGAGGTGCGGGTGGAGGTGTTGTGGGGGCAGCCGGAGCAGAAGTACGGGGTGCGCGCGGCCACCAGGGGCAGCATGCGCCTCGGCCGGACCTTCGCGCGCGGGGCCAGGTCGATGCCCAGGCAGGCGGCGACGGCCTTGGCCACGTCCTCGGCGCCCAGGGTGCCGCGGGCGGTCAGCAGGTCCCGGCCCACGACCGCCGGCATGCGTTCCCGCCCGTACAGGGCCTGCTTGAGCTGCCCCTCCAGGAACGGCACCTTGTCCTCGACCACCAGCACCTTGTCGAGGTCGGCGGTCATGGCGGCCAGGTCGTCGTAGGCGAGCGGGAACGGCATCCCGAGCTTGATCAGCCGGATCCCGCGCTCGTCCAGCGCCGCCTCGTCCAGGCCGAGGTCGGCCAGGGCGCGCAGGACCACCGCGTACGTGGTGCCGGAGGCCAGGATGCCCAGGGCGGTGTTGCCCGCTCCCGCCGTCACCCGGTTGAGGCCGTGCTCGCGGGCGTACTCGCGGGCCAGGTCGAGGCGGCGCGTGAGCATGTCGTGCTCGGCGTCCAGCGCGGCGGCGCCGAGCAGGAGGGGGGCCGCGCCGCGATCTCTCTTGTCGGGCATCGGGATGCCGGCGCGGAGCCGGCCGAGGTCCACCGTGGCGGACGCGTCGGCGATGTCCGCGACGATCTTCAGCCCGGCCCAGAGCCCGGTGGCGCGCGACAGGGCCACCGCGTGCAGCCCGAACTCGACGATCTCCGCGATCGACCCGGGCGCGAGCAGCGGCATGGACAGGCTCTGGCACATGGGCTCGCACGTGCTGGGCAGCGTGGAGGACTTGCAGCCGGGGTCGTCGCCGATCCAGGCCACCGCGCCGCCCAGGGGCGCCGTGCCGGCCGTGTTGGCGTGCCGGATGGCGTCGGCGGCGCGGTCGAGGCCGGGGTTCTTGCCGTACCAGAAGCCGGTGACGCCGTCGTGCCGGCGGCCCGGCACCTGGTCGAGCAGCTGGGTGCCGGCCACCGCCGTGGCGGCCAGCTCCTCGTTCAGGCCCGCCTGGAAGACCACGCCGGCCGGCTCCAGGAACCGCGCCGCCCGCTTCATCTCCAGGTCCACGCCTCCCAGCGGCGAACCCTGGTAGCCGGTGACGAACACACGCGTGTCCAGCCCGTGTTCCTCGTCCAGCCTGCGCTGCTCCAGCGTCAGGCGCACCAGGGCCTGGATGCCGGAGATGAGGACCCGGCCGTCATGTGCCGTGTACTTGTCGTCGAGCGACACTGTTGGCTCGCTCACGCTCGAACCTCCTGGCCTCGTACTTGTGTGCCAAGCACAGCAATGCGGGATGATATGCGCAAGTATTAGATGAGAAAGTGCCCGGAAGACGCAAACTATGTGAACACTTGGGCTTGGCGGCTGCGGTTCTTTGCGCCGGACGAAGGGGTTCTCGCATGCCTGATGTGGACGACGTCGACCACCGCATCCTCCGGCTGCTGCGGGAGGACGGGCGCAGGACGTTCTCGGAGATGGCGGACCTGGTGGGGCTGTCGGTCGCGGCGGTGAAGCGGCGGGTCGACCGGCTCAGGGATCTCGGCGTGATCACGGGGTTCACGGTGCAGATCGACTACGGCAAGCTGGGGTGGGGGATCGAGGCGTTCACGGAGCTACGTTATCCGGGCACGACTCCCGTGAGCGAGATCGTCCGCACCGCCACGGACGTGCCCGAGGTGCAGGCGGTGTTCACGATCGCGGGCGATCCGGACGCCCTGATCCACGTGCGGGTACGCGACCTCGGGCACCTGCAGCAGGTCATCGACCGGCTGCGGCGGGCCGGGGACGTGACCGGGACCAAGACGCTGCTGGTGCTCGGCTCGTGGACCCGCGACGCGCTGTCCTCTCGCGCCCGCTGAGCCTCACCGCTTCTTGCCCGCTTCGGCGGGAGGCCGGTTGCGGGTACGGTCTCGGGCCTGCTCGCGGCGGGAGAAGTGCCACACGAGCAGGCTGATCGCCAGGAGGACGGCGAAGCCCAGGCCGAGCCCCCAGCCTGACACGCCGGCCAGGGGGAGGTCGTCGGCCTCCGTCTCCGGTTCCTCGCCGCCGGACGCCGGCCGGGACCCGCGATGGGCGGGTCCCCCGCCGACCCCCACCTGATATCCACCCTCATGGAGACCTTCCGGGTACGGCACCTGGCCGGGCCCGGCCTTCTCCCCGGGGCCCGGCTGACCGGGACCCGGCTGGACCGGCCCCTGACCGGGGACGGGCTGGAGCGGATCCTGGCCGGGCAGAGGCGGAAGGTAACCCTCACCGGGGACGGGCTGCGGAGGCCCGGCGTCGTCACCCGAAGTGGGGCCCGGAACGGGGCCCGGCTCCGCCGTGACGGACGGCACCGGATCGGCCGTGGGCGCGGGGTCCGGTTCCTTGGGGGTGTCGGGGCTCGGCGTCGGCCGCGGAGCCGGGGCCGGATCGGGTACGGCGGACGCGCAGCCGCCGCCCCCGGCGGGGCCCTCCACCGGCGCGTCCTCGGAACCGCCCGTGTTGCCGGGGGCGCAGTCGTCGACGGCGCCGTCCGGGCCCGCGGCCTCCGGACGGCCCCCGACCCGCGCCCGGGTCGGGCTGACCATCCGCGTCGTGCCGCTGCCCATCCCCCAGGCCGTGACCTCGGCGCGGTTGAGGACGTGCGCGCCCTCCGGGACTCCCGGGTCGATCATGACCGGGATCTCGTAGCTCACGCTCTGCCCCGCGGGGAGCGTCAGCCCGGGTCCGCCGCAGGCGACGGCGCCGCCGTGCCTGATGAGGGCGCAGTCGTCGGGGATCGGGCCCGGGATCGCGTTGCGGTCCAGCGTGTCGATGACCGTCACGTTCTGGGCGGCCCGGTCCCCCGCGTTCATGACGGTGACCGAGTAGACCGACTCCCCGCCGATGACCATCGGCTCCGGGCTGACGGTCCCGATGATCCGCAGGTCCGGGCTCCCGGGCACGTGGAACGCGGCCGGAACCGCGCCGGACAGCGGTGGCGGGGCGGAGCCGTACACTCCGGTCCACCCGCCTACGGCGAGGAGCGCGATGACCGCCGCGATCCCGGGCATGCCCATGTCGTCCCCCCGCCTGACCGCGCCGTGCCGCTCGACCGGGGACGATCCTCCTCTCACCCGCCCCGCCCACGGGGCGGCCCGACCGGAACCATGCGCCGCCATGGCGAACCCTTTGCCCGCCCGGCAGGCGTTCCGCGCTCGACGAACACCCGCCCGCCGCGGATCGAGGACGCGTACCGTCGGGGTCATGCCCGATGTCGCGCGCTACGACGAGATCGCCGACTTCTACGCCTCCGGCTGGACCGACGTCATCGACGACCCGGCCTCCGCGCGCCTGCTCGACCTGCTGGGGCCGGTCGCGGGCACGCGGGTGCTGGAGATCGCCTGCGGCCACGGCCGGATCAGCCGCGAGCTGGCCCGCCGGGGCGCCGCCGTCGTGGGCGTGGACGTCTCACAGGCCCTGATCGCGAAGGCGAGGGCCACCGAGCGCGACGCGCCTCTGGGCATCCGCTATCTCCACGCGGACGCCTCCCGGCCCGGCCTGCCGGATGCGTTCGACGTGGTGGTCTGCAACTTCGGCCTCTCCGACATCGACGACCTCGAAGGCGCCGTCGCGACCGCCGCCGGCGCGTTGCGGCCCGGAGGGGTCTTCGCCTGCTCGATCCTGCACCCGTGCTTTCCCGGCGGCCCGGGGGTGTCCGGCTCCTGGCCGGGGGACGCGCGCTACCACGCCGAGGGCTGGTGGCGCGCCGACGGGGAGCTTTCCGCGCTGCGCCGCCAGGTGGGCGCCAACCACCGTACGCTCTCGACGTACGTCAACACCTTCCGCCGCCACGGCCTGTGGGTGGACGAGTTCGCCGAGCCCGAGCCGGCTCCCGAATGGGCGGCGAATCGACCGGAAGCGGCCCGCTTCCCCGTGTTCCTCGTCATAAAGTGCGTCAAGGAATTACGGGAAACGGGGGCGTTGTCGTGAGAAATCCGGAGACCGCGGCTCAGTTGGCGGCGCACAGGACGTACAGGGTCGCCTGGATCAGCATGAGCGCCTCCACGGGCACCCTCGGAGCGTTCGCGATGCTCGCGAGCTTCATGCCGACCAACTACGACTGGGACCCCGAGATGCCGGATTACAGCGATCCGGACATGATGACGCTGGCGACCGCGGCGTCGGGTTCCGCCGTCCTCCTGACCCTGGCGGCGATGGGCTTCGTGTGGCGGAGCACGTCGGCGTTCGTCGTCTTCTCCCTCTTCCTCGCCGTCGACCTCTACCGGTTCACCATGCTGATCACTCACTGAGGCGGCGTGTAGGGCGGGAGGTTGAAGCGGGTGCGGATGGTCCGCTGGACCGTCGCCTTGTCCGACCGGGCGTCGACGGTCATCACGTACTCCTTGCCCCTGAACAGCTCCACCACGGGGTCGATCTTGCTGTGGTACTCGCGCAGGCGTCTGGCCAGGGCGTCCGGGGTGTCGTCGGCGCGGGAGATCAGCTCGCCGCCGCACACGTCGCAGCGGCCCTCCTCCGCCGGCCGGTGGGCGATCAGGTTGTAGTCCATGCCGCAGCGCGAGCACAGGCGGCGGGCCAGGACGCGGCGGCGCACCTCCTCGTCCGGCAGGTCCAGGTGGATCACCCCGTCGATGTCGTAGCTCTCCAGGAAGAACTCCGCCTGGCGGCGGTTGCGGGGGAAGCCGTCGATGATGAAGCCGTAGTTCCAGTCGTGCTGCTGGAGCCGGTCCCTGACCACGGCCTCCACCAGGTCGTCCCCCACCAGTTCGCCGGCCGCGACCAGGCGGCGGACCTGGGCGCCCAGCTTGGTGTGGTTCTTGACGTGCCAGCGGAAGATGTCGCCGACGCTGATGTGCACGAGGTCGAGGTCGCCGGCGAGCATGGCGCTCTGGGTGCCCTTGCCGCTGCCCTGGACGCCGAGGATCACGTATTTGCGCATATGCCCCACGTTCCCACAGCCGACCCAGCTGGATCATGGCCGGGAAGGTGTGTGGTGTGGCGGCACCCGGAGCACACCACACCACACACGTCCATCACCGAAGGGGTGAACTGCCAGTTTGGGGAAATTTCCGAAATGTGTCAATGAATCGTAGAAAGCTATCGGGCCCGCAGGTCAGTGCCAAGCGTAATAATCTGCCATAACCTAGGGAAACTCTTACCGAAATATTTCGACACTCGTGAAACTTACGCAGCGTGAGTTGATACGTAGATTTCCGGATGCTTCACACAGCGGTTGTGCCGGAAGGTGGGTTCATGCGCGCGCTGACCGTGTTCCTGTCCAGCCTGCTCCTCGCCACGGCGCTCTCCGCCCCCGCCGGGGCGAAACCGCTCGCCCTGACGTCCGAGGTCGTCTTCCAGCGGGCCGACTTCGCCACCGGCACGTACGAGGGCACCACGGCCGGCGACGGCCTGTCGTTCGGCACGGCCGCCGGCACCGTCTCCTACACCGACGCGCTCGGCACCAAGAGCTGGGAGTACGCCCGCTGGACCGGCCCCGAGCGGACCATCGGGTTCGACGCCACCGAGCTGATCGCCTCCTGGACCGCGGACGTGCCCCCGGGCAGCTGGATGCAGGTCGAGGCCCGGGCCAGGAACGCCGAGGGGCTGACCAAGTGGTTCTCGCTCGGCCGCTGGGCGTACGCGGAGGGCGACATCCGCCGCACCTCCGTGCCGGGACAGGGCGACGCCGACGCGAACGTCTCGGTGGACACGCTGGTCGCGGCGGCGGGCAAGCCCATCACCGCCTACCAGCTGCGCCTCACCCTCTACCGCGCGCCCGGGTCCGCGATCACGCCGCGCGTGCGCACCTCCGGCGTCATGGCCTCCAACGTGCCCGAGCGCAAGACCGTGCCGGTCAGCCCGGGCGGGGGCGCCTGGGGGACGGAGCTCGCCGTGCCGCGCCGCTCCCAGAACGTGCACCAGGGCCACTACCCCGAATGGGACGGCGGCGGCGAGGCCTGGTGCAGCCCGACCTCGACCACCATGGTCCTCGGCTACTGGGACAGGTGGCCGAGCGCGCAGGACACCTCCTGGGTCGACCCCTCCGACCCGAACCCCGAGGTCGACTACGCCGCCCGCTACACCTACGACCACGCCTACCAGGGCGCCGGCAACTGGCCGTTCAACACCGCCTACGCCGGACGCTACGGAATGGACGGGTTCGTCACGCGGCTGCGGTCGCTGACCGAGCTGGAGCAGCTGATCAAGGCGGGCATCCCGGTCATCACCTCGCAGTCGTTCAAGAAGGGCGAGCTGCCCGGCGCCGGCTACGGCACCAACGGGCACCTCATGGCGATCGTGGGCTTCACCTCGTCGGGTGACGTGATCGCCAACGACCCGGCGTCGTCCGGCAACGCCGCCGTGCGGCACGTCTATCCCCGGGCGGACTTCGAGAACGTGTGGCTGCGGAGCTCCAGCAGCGGCGGGGTCACGTACATCATCCACCCGCCCGGCCACGCGCTGCCGGCCACGACGCCGGGGCTGCCCGCCAACTGGTGACCCCCGGCACGGGATCTCGACGGAAGGTCGGAAAGGTGCGTACTCTGGCAACCGGGAGTTGTCGGGGGATCACGAGGCGCGCTCGGAGTGGCGCCTCCTAGTTCGTGCCGCCCGCCGACCTTCCTCGCCGTGGAGCGCCGGATGACCGACGACGAATCCGCAACCGTCGAGAGGCCCCGACCGCGCTGGAACGGTCCACCTCTCCTGCTGTCGTCCGGCGGCGCCCGCGTCCTGGTGGCGGGCACGGGGACGCATCGGCCCGGGTCGCCGCTGCCGGCGGTGCCCGCCGTGCCGGCGACGGTCGCGGACGTCGGGCACTGCCTGGTCGAGCGCGGCGGGCTGGCGCAGGCCCACCTGACCGTACGGCTGGACCCGGCGACCCCCGCCGACCTGGGGCAGGCGCTGGACCGGCTGGCCCAGGAGGCGACGTCCGTCCTGATGTTCTACTACGTCGGCCACGGCCTGGTCGGCCCGGACAACGAGCTGCACCTGGCCACCCGCGCCACCGTGGACCTCGGCCGCGGCGCGCCCGGGTACCAGGCGCTGCCGTACGGGGTCGTGCGCCAGATCCTGTCCGCGTCGCGGGCCGAGCTCGTCGTCGTGGTCCTGGACTGCTGCTTCGCCGGCCGCGCCCGCGGGGCGTCGTCGCAGGCGGTGGAGCGGGTGTTCGACTCGATGTGGCAGGGGGCGTACCTGCTCACGTCGTCGAGCAGGGACGAGAACTCGTGGGCGCTGCCCGGCGTCCGGCACACGGCCTTCAGCGGCGCGCTGCTGCGGCTGCTGAACGCGGGTGACCCGGCGGGGCCCTCGGTGTTCACCCTGGATCACGTCTACCACAGCCTCGCCCGCAGGCTCCCCGACGCCGGTTTCCCCCGGCCCCGCCGCCAGGCCACCGACCTGGGCGATCGCCGCGCGTTCGCGGTCAACCCGGCCTACGTGGCCCCGCGCTCCCGGCCGGTCCCGCCGGTCGCGGAGCCCGGCGACGAGGCCGGCCCGTACCGGGGACTGGCCGTGTACGGGCCCGAGGACGCGGAGGTGTTCTTCGGGCGGCAGGAGCTGACCAGGTCGCTGGTGGCGCGGGTGCGGGAGGCGTTCGGGAGCGGACGCCCGCTGATCGTGACGGGTCCTTCGGGGGCGGGGAAGTCGTCGGTGCTGCGGGCCGGGCTGATCCCGGCGCTGCGGCACCAGATGGCGGAGGAGCTGTCGTGCGTCGTACTGGCCCCGGGCGCGGATCCGTCGGCGGAGCTGGCCCGCAGGGTGGCTCCGGGCGACCGGCGGTTACTGCTGGTGGTGGACCAGTTCGAGGAGGTCTTCACCGCGTGCGCGGACGAGCGGGCCAGGCGGCGCTTCGTCGAGGAGCTGGTCGCGCTCTCCAGGACTGCGGCCGTGGTGGCCTCCGTCCGGGCCGACTTCTTCGGGCACTGCGCGTCGTACCCGGGGCTGCTGGAGGCGATGCAGCGGCCCGCGATCGTCGGGCCCATGACCGTGACGCAGCTGCGCGCCGCGATCGAGGGCCCGGCCGCGCGGGCGGGGCTCTCGCTGGAGCCCGGGCTCACCGACCTGCTGCTCGAAGACGTCGGAGCCGGTGACGTGGAGCACTCCGGCGGCGTGCTGCCGCTGCTGTCCCACGCGCTGCTGGCCACCTGGCAGCGCCGTACGGAGCGAACGCTGACGATGGCCGCGTACCGGGCTTCGGGCGGCATCGCGCGGGCGCTGGCCACGAGCGCCGAGGAGACGCTGCGGCGCCTCGGCGCGGACGTGGAGCCGATCGCACGGGACCTGCTGGTACGGCTGGTGCACCTCGACGAGCAGACCGACGACACGAGGAAGCGGGTGGCCCTGGCCGACCTGGCTCCCGCGGGCGTCCCGCGGCGGGTCCTGGACGAGTTCGTGCGCGCGCGGCTCCTCACGGTGAACGAGGACGAGGCGGAGATCGCCCACGAGGCCCTCATCCGCGCCTGGCCCAGGCTCCGGAACTGGATCGAGACCAACCGGGTCGACCTGCTCGTCCGCCAGCGCCTGGCCGAGGACGCGGAGACGTGGCAGCGGCAGGGCCGGGACCCGGCGTACCTGTACGCGGACAGCCGCCTGGCGGCGGCACAGGCTGTTGCGCAGGGCGCGCGATCGGCGACCGAGCGGGCGTTCCTCGACGCGGCGCTGCGGCGGCGCAGACGGCGGACCTGGATCGTCCGCCAGGTGATCGCCGCGCTCACGGTCCTCCTCCTCGCCGCCGTGACCGCCGGCGTCCTGGCCCTGCGGCAGACCGCCGAGGTGACCAGGCAACGCGACCAGGCCGTCTCCACGCAGGTCGCCGACTCCGCCAACGGCGCCGCCGACGCCTCGCTCGGCGCCCAGCTCTCCCTGGTCTCCTACCGCATCGCCGACACCCCGGAAGCCCGCGGCGCGCTGCTCGGCACGCTGGCGCACCCGGTCGGCGCCCGCCTGATCGGGCACCGGGGCCCGGTCGAGTGGGTGTCCTACCGCCCCGACGGCCGCATGGTCGCCACCGCCTCCAGCGACGCCACCGCCCGGCTCTGGAACGTCTCCGACCTCGCCCGCCCCAAGGCCGTGAGCGAGCTCAAGGGCCACGCCGCGAGCGTGGTGCGAGCGGTGTTCAGCCCGGACGGGCGGGTGCTCGCGACCGCGTCCGTGGACCGGACCGCCCGGCTCTGGGACGTCTCCGACCCGGCCAGACCACGGGTCCTCGCCACGCTCAAGGGCCACACGAACAAGGTGAGCTCGGTCGCCTTCAGCCCCAAAGGAGGCGTCCTGGCCACCGTCTCCTTCGACGGCACCACCCGGCTGTGGAACATCGCCGACCCCGCCCGGCCCGCCCAGATCGCCCTCCTGCGGCAGAAGTACGTGCTCAACGACGTCGCCTTCAGCCCCGACGGGCGGCTGCTGGCGACCGCGGCGGGCGACGGAAGCACCACAATCTGGGACGTGCTGGACCCGGCGCGGCCCGGCGACCCGACGGTGCTGAGCGCGCCGGACGGCGGCAGCACCTGGAGCGTGACCTTCGACCCCGCCGGCCGCCGGCTCGCCACCGCCTCCACCACCGGCACGTTGTATCTCTGGGACGTCACCGCGGCCAAGCGCGTCGGCACCGCGCGGGGCCAGGGCTCCTTCGTGTACGACGTCACGTTCAGCCCCGACGGCGAGCTGCTGGCCAGCGCCGCCACCGACGCCACCGTCACCCTGTGGGACGTCTCGAACCCGGCCGAGCCGCGGCGCACGACCGCCCTGACCGGGTTCGCGAACACGGTGACCGCCGCCGCGTTCAGCCCGGACGGCCGGACGCTCGCCACGTCGTCGGCGGACACCATGACCAGGCTGTGGAACGTCTCCGACCCCGCCCGCGTCTCCTACCGCGCCGGCCTCGGCGAGCACACCGGCCCCGTCAACGCGCTCTCGATCTCCCCGGACGGCCGGATCATGGCCACCGCGTCCGGCGACAAGACCGTCAAGCTCTGGGACGTCTCCGACCCGGGCCTGGCCAGGTCGCTGTCCACGCTGTCCGGTCACACGGACATCGTCCAGACGGTCCGTTTCAGCGCGGACGGCCGCATGCTCGTCAGCGGCTCCTCCGACAACACGGCCAAGCTGTGGGACGTCTCCCGGCCGGCCGCCCCGAAGCTGCTGGCGACGATCAGGAAGCACGTGAACGTCGTGGAGTCCGGCGCGTTCAGCCCGGACGGGCGGACGGTGGTGACGACGTCGCGGGACGGCCGCACCTACCTGTGGGACCTGACCGATCCCCAGGCTCCCAAGCTGGTCTCCTCGCCGGGCGACGCCGACAACTGGCTGAACGCCGCCATGTTCAGCCCCGACGGCCGCGTGCTCGCGATCGGCTCGGGGACCGGGGCCATCCGGCTCTGGGAGGTGTCCAAGCCCGCCGCTCCGCGGCTGCTGGCCAACTACCCCGCGCACACCAACAGCGTGCTGGGGCTGACGTACAGCCGGGACGGCAGGACGCTGGCGTCGGTGGGCTCCGACGGGACGGCCCGGCTCTGGGACCTCACCCACCCCGAGCGGCCGGCGCAGGTCGCGGTCCTGCTGGGGCACACGGGCGCGGTGGACAGCGTGGCCTTCACCGCCGACGGGCGCAGGCTGGCCACGGGGGCGCGCGACGGCACCATCCGGATCTGGAACCTCGCCGACCGGACCCGGCCGGTCACGTGGGCGGTGCTCGCCGGGTCCAACTGGGTCAACGGAGTGGCGTTCACGCCGGACGGGAACGTGCTGGCCAGCGCGTCGGGCAACGGGACGGCGCAGCTCTGGAGCATGGACGTGGAGCAGGCGCGGCAGCACGTTTGCGAGGTGTCCGGAATGACCATCACCCGGAGCGAGTGGGCCCAGTACGTGCCCGGGCTCCCGTACAGCCCGCCCTGCCAGGCCGGGTGACGCCGGCCGTGGAGATCGCGCGTCTTGCGCCCGCGGATCTCCCTGGCCATAGACTTCGGTGAGATGGCGTAATCTCCCATGATCCACCCGCACTGCTCCGTCTGCCGAAAACCGTGAAGGGCCGACCTTGTCGCGAAAAGTAAGCACAAAAGGCGTGCTCACCGACGACGAGCGTGTCACGATCCGCGACGTGGCCGCCCGGGCAGGCGTGTCGGCCACCACGGTCTCCAGGGTGATCAAGGGTGACTACCCGGTCGCCCAGGCCACCAGGACGCGGGTGCTGCGGGCGATGCGCGACCTCGACTACGTGCTCAACGTGCACGCCCGCGCCCTGTCGGGGGCGAGCACGAAGACGGTGGCGTTCGTGCTGGACGACGTCACGGGGCCGTCCTTCGCGTACGTGGCCAAGGGCGTCGAGCAGCAGGCCACCGCCGAGGGGCGGCTGTGCATGGTGTGCACCACCCACGGCGACCCGGCCAGGGAGCTGGCCGTCGTGGAGGCGATGCGCGAGCAGCGGGCCGACGCGGTGATCCTGGTGGGGGGCGGCTCGCTGGACGACACGTACCGCGAGCGCATGTCCCACTTCGCCCACGCCCTCGACAAGGCGGGCTCCCGGCTGGTGCTGTGCGGGCGGCCGCCGCTCGGGGACGACGTGCCCACGACCGTCGTCGAGTACGACAACGAGGGCGGCGCCTACGCCATGACCAGCCAC
Organism: Nonomuraea sp. NPDC003709; assembly: GCF_040610775.1. Taxonomy (NCBI): domain Bacteria; kingdom Bacillati; phylum Actinomycetota; class Actinomycetes; order Streptosporangiales; family Streptosporangiaceae; genus Nonomuraea; species Nonomuraea sp. NPDC003709. Next base: position 18,027 of record NZ_JBEXMW010000028.1, read on the forward strand.
CTGCTGTCGCAGGGCCACCGGCACATCGCCCTGCTCGGCGCCTCGTCCCCCGCCGACCGCAGCACCACGAAGGTCGACCGGGAACGCGGGTTCGTGCGGGCGCACGAGTCCTTCGGGGTGCCGTACGACCCCGACCTGGTCATCCCGGCGGGGTTCGGCCGCGCCGACGGCTACGAGAGCACGCGCCGGCTGATCGCGCTCGGGACGCGGTTCACCGCGGTGTTCGCGGCCACCGACATGGTGGCCATCGGGGTGCTGGCGGCACTGCGGGAGGCGGGGCTGCGGGTGCCCGACGACGTGTCGCTCGTCGGTTACGACGACATCCCGTTCGCCGCCGACCTGGAGCCGGGGCTGACGACGGTGCACATCCCGACGGAGGAGCTGGGGCGGACGGCGGTCCGGCTCGCGCTGAATCGCGAGGAACGCCAGCACGTGGTCCTCGGCACCCACATCGTCGTCCGCAACTCCGTCCGTCCCCCGCTGCGAGGGCAGTAGGTGGGCCGGGGCTCGCCCGCCCGTTGCCCGTCTGGGTGGTAGGCCTGCTGGACCCCGCCCCGGCCAAAGGTCTTCGCCATGAGAGCGCTTCGCGCTCGGGGGCTCAGGCGTTCTTGTTCAGGCGCCTTCGGCGCGACGACACCTTCGGTGTCCGGTCGCGCGCCCACCCCTTGACCGTCTGAGTGGTCGGCCGACTGATGCCCACCCCGGACCGGGATGCCACCGGCACCGTCGTTGGCCGACGGGCAATGGCGTAGTCGGCGGCCGAGTCGCCGAAGCACATCCAGACGCCAATCCCGATCCGGGGAAAGAGTCGGTCTCATGTCCGCGCAACCCGCGAACGGATAAGAGCACTAGCGAGCCAAAGTTCGGAACGTCATCCGAGGCGTCGTCACAGGCACGTAGCGTACGACGTACTTGACCAAGGAAGGCCTCGTAGAGGCACGTTCAGCGGAGGTGTCACAATGTCTGCCGTTCATTTCGGCAGCTACGCCGAGGCCCGTGCGCATCTCAATGCACTCTTGGACGCGGCTGAGCGCGGCCGTGTGGCCACAGTGCGTCGCGAGTCGGCCACGACAGCCCTCGTAGACGTCGATAGATTGCGCCACCATCTCGCCGCGTTCACTCCATCGCGCGCACAGCCGGTTCCCGAGGACGGCGGCTGGTCGATCTTCATTCCTGGCCTGCCCCTCGCAGCCGACGGCCGGACCTTCGACGAGGCCGTCATCGAGATGGTCGATGCGCTGCGCGAATACGCCGAAGACTGGCAGGACCGCTTGTTCGACACCCCCGACCACCGCGAGAACTGGGGGCTGGTGCAGTTGATCAGCCTCAGTGATGACGATCAGCTGCGTGAATGGCTGGTGGGGAAGGCCCGGTGACCTGGCCCCGGCCCACGCGTGAGGGCCACGATCGGTTCTGCCGGATCGAAGGCCGGCGTCCGGCACGGGACGCTCGCGGGCGAAGCCGCACGGGCCACCTGATCTTTGGGTAACGCGCCGCGTCCTGGATCAGAGGCGGATGTCGGCGGCGATCGGTAGGTGATCGCTGCCCGTCCTGGGTAGCGATCGGATCTTGGTCACGGTCATTCCGCGGGTCAGGATTTGGTCGATGCGCGCCAGCGGGGCGCGCGCCGGCCAGCTGAAGGCGAAATCGCGAGGTGGGGCTGCCATCAGCGAGGCGACCGGGCGCAACCCCCGGTCGTCCACGGTGCTGTTGAGGTCGCCGAGCAGAAGGATGCGATCGACCGGCTCGGCTGCCAGCACGGCGCCGAGCCGGTGGGCGCTCTCGTCTCGGCGTACGGAATCGAAGCCTCCCAGACCGATTCGCACCGACGGCAGGTGAGCAACGTAGATCGCGATGTCACCCTGCGGGGTTCGGGCTACCACGCGCAGGCCGCGGTTCCAGTCTGGGCCGACGCCGTGCGGACGGATGTCCACCAGTGCCGCCTCGGCGAGGGGGTAGCGGGACCAGAGGCCGACCGTGCCTTGCACCGTCCAATACGGGTACTCGACGCCCAACGCGGTGGCCCAGGCCGGGCGCGCCGCCGGCACGAGCTCCTCCAGGCCGATGACGTCCGGCCGGGCCGCGATCAGCTTGCGCGCGGTGCCGGCCGGGTCGGCGTTCTCGTCACTGACGTTGTGCTGTACCGCGACCAGGTGATGCGGCTGGTCCCCACGGGGCAACAAATGCCCGCCGAACTGGGTAAGCCAGGCGACCGTCGGCACCAACGTGGCCAGCGCGCCCGCCATGGAGCGCCGCCACCAGGCCAGGCCGAGCAGCACCGGGACGGCCAGCGCGAGCCACGGTAGGAACGTCTCGGCCAGGCTGCCGAAGTGACCGATCCCGTTCGGCACGGATCGGGGGAAGGCGATGACGGTCGCGGTCAGCGCCGCGAGTGCGACCAGGAGTAAACGGAAGATCGGCACGGCGAGATCCTTGCAGGCTTTGGTGCGATCCGGATCCCCTCTTGATCATGTCGCGCGTATTCGCTGCTCCATGGCCATCCGGTGGCAAGGCCCTCCGCAGGTGGGTCCCGCTCACCTAAGTCCGAACGCTTCGGCCCTTATGACGCCCACCAGCCCATCAACCAACTGCCGCTGTCTTGTCAATTTTCCGAGTCAACACCGCCTCACCGGAACGCGGCGTGGCCGCCGAACGGGCGCTCCAACGCGCGCTTCGCGGCATGAGCGGAGGTCGTCCGGCGGTGTCCCACCGAAGCGTGGTCCCTCTCGACGTTATGTGACACCTACCGCTTGGCCGACGAGGTGATCGGCGATCCGGCCGGGGCCGCGGAGTCCGGCACCCCCGCGTAGTCGGGCAGCTCGATGCCGTTGATCGCGCGCCCGACCAGCTCGGCGAACCATTCGCCGGCGAAATCGGGGCTCGGCTCGGCGTCTGGCCCGGAGACGTCGCGGCTGCGGGCGTTCAACCGGCCGATCTCCTGGTTGGCCTCGACGAACGAGCGCATCCGCGCCTCGTAGCGGGCGAACCCGGCGTCGGGGTCCCATCCGGCGGCGGCCAGCTCTCCGGCCAGCACGTAGGCGCCGACCAGCGCCAGCCCGGTGCCCTGCCCCGACATCGGCGAGGAGCTGAACGCCGCGTCCCCGAGCAGCGCCACCCGTCCACTCGACCAGCGCTCCATCACCACCTGGGCAACCTGGTCGAGGTAGAAGTCCGGGGTGTCGTCCAGGTGCGCGAGGATGTCCGGGGTCAACCAGCCCAGGCCCGCCATCCGCTCACGCAGCAGGACCTTCTGGGCCGCGACGTCACGGTAGTCGACGTCGACGTCGGCCGAGGGGAAGTAGAACATGGCCATCGCCCGGGTGGCGTCCTGGATGGGCCGCAGGAGGGCAGAGCGCCCGGACTCCTGATCCTGGTACTCGAGCAGCCAGCGGTCCAGCCCGAACTCGTTGGGCACACTGTAGAAGGCCAGCACGTGCCCGAGGTGGCGGAGGAACCGCTCATGCGGCCCGAAGACCATCGCTCGCAGCTCCGAGTGCAACCCGTCGGCCCCGACCACCAGGTCGAAGCGCCGCCGGTCGCCGCCCGCGAAGACCACGTCGACCCCGTCCGCGTCCTGGGCGAGCTCCGCGATTCGGTCGCCGAAGACGTACTCGACGCCGTCGCGGGTGTCGTCGTAGAGCACCTGGGCCAGGTCCCCGCGCAGGATCTCGATGTCCGCGATGAACCCGTCGCCACCGTCGTCGTCGGCACGGAAGGTCTCCAGCACTTGCCCGTCCGCGTCCACGGTGTGCGCGCCGGCGGTGTCGGTGCACGCCGCACGCACCGCCGCGTCCAGCCCCATGCGCCCGATGACCTCCCTGGCGACCCCGCGCGCGTCCACCCCCTGCCCGCCGGGACGCAGCTCAGGAGCCCGCTCCACCACGGTCACCTCGGCCCCCCGCCGACGCAGCCAATGGGCCAGCGCGGGTCCCGCGATGCTCGCCCCCGCCACCAACACCCTGGGACCGCTCACCCGCGTCCCCTGCCCGCCAGTCCGGATGGTGTGCTCCTGCTTGGAGTCGTCGACGCTCATCACTGCCTCCATATGTTTCCCCCCGCGCTGGGACGTTCCCAGCACAGGCCCACCGCTGTCGGTCGGTCCAGCCGTATAGACCACGGGTCCGCACAAAACTCATCGGCACGACCGAAATCGCGTCCACGCTCCCACAAACACCCTGAACTCGGCATGTGCGACCGGACGAACCTGATGGGCCGATTCGCCGAACACGCCGAGGCTTGGACCAGTGGCGATTGGGAGCCGAACGAGACCGACGGATGGCATCCCGCGAGCGTCGACGACCTCACGGTCATAGCAACGTGGGATGCGGTCCATGGCGTGACACTCCAGGTCCACCGGCACGAGCTTGGCGACGCGGCGCAGGACTACCTGCCTTCCCTCATCGTGAAGAGCTTCACTTACACCCGCGAGAACGCCAACCCGGCCTGGGGCATCGACGTCATCACCATCACGGCCTCCGGAACGGAGGTCATCGAAGAACACACCGTCGACGGCGTCACGCGCAGTGACAGCCATGGCCGGAGCTTCGTCGATGAGTTCGAGGGGGAACTGCACTTGCGCAGGCGCGACCTTGATTACGCCCGCGAAGGCTACGAGGGTGTCGTTTCCCACTGACATCGCATGACGAACAACACCACGCGAGACTCACTCGCAGAATTGATCACAAAAGTGAGTCATGGCCCAATTGCCCGTCGGCCAACGACGGTGCCGGTGGCATCCCGGTCCGGGGTGGGCATCAGTTCAGCCACCCAGACGGTCAAGGGGCGGGCGCGCGACTGGACACCGAAGGTGTCGTCGCGCCGAAGGCGCCTGAACAAGAACGCCTGAGCCCCCGAGCGCGAAGCGCTCTCATGGCGAACACCTTTGGCCGGGGCGGGGTCCAGCAGGCCGACCACCCGGACGGGCAACGGGTGGGCGAGCCCAGGCCCACCTACTGCCGTGGTGGGGCGGTGGACTCGCGGATGATCAGGCGGGGTGGGACCAGGGAGATGTCCGGTTGCGGCTGGCCGCTCAGTTCGGCGAGCGCCGCGTGGAAGCATGCCCGGCCCAGCCCCACGAAGTCCATGCGTACGGTCGTCAGCGCCGGGGTCCAGAAGGCCGAGCCAGGGATGTCGTCGAAGCCCACGATGCTGACGTCCCCGGGAACGTCCTTGCCCGCGTCGTAGAGCGCCCGCCGTACCCCCTGCGCGATGTCGTCGTTGCCGCACAGGATCGCCGTCACCCCGGGCGAGCGGGCCAGCCGCTCCCCCGCCGCGTACGCCGACTCGATGTCCCACCCGCACCCCAGCACCGAGGGGATCTCCGCTCCCGCCTGCCGCAGCGCGTCGCGCCACCCCGCGTGCCGCCCGCCGGCCCGGCCCTCGGACGGGATGGCCACGTGGTGGACGGTACGGTGCCCCAGGTCGAGCAGGTGCTGGGTGGCGTCGGCGGCGGCCCTGCGCTCGTCCAGCGCGATCGCCACCCGCCCCAGATCGGGTGCGACCGGCTCGGCGGCCACCACGGCCGGGATGTGCGGCGGCAGCGCCTGCGCCACCGCCGTACCCAGCGGGTCGAACGCGATCACCACCAGGCCGCCCGCGCTCGGATCGCTGACGTAGTCGACCGTCTGCCGGACCTCGGCCGACTCCACGACCCTGATCCCCAGCGCCACGCCCTCGGTCCTGGCGGCCTCCTCGATGCCCTGGAGGGTGGAGGCGTACCCGTACAGCATGGTGTTGGAGGTCACGACGGTGACGCCGCTGGCGCGGCCGAGGCCGAGCGCCCGGGCGGCCCGGTTGGGGCGGAACCCCAGCCGGTCGATCGCGGCCAGCACCGCGGCCCGGGTGTCGGGCCGCACCCGGGGTGAGTCGTTCAGCACGCGGGAGACGGTCTGATGCGAGACGCCGGCCGCGGCGGCGACGTCGCGGATGCTCGGGACGGCCCCTTTACGGACATGTCGGGGGCTCGTGGTCACGGTCACATGGTAGTCGGGCCCAAGAGCGGAGGTCGGGAGGCTCCAGGTCCCCGGAAGTGCCGGTCAGTCGGCTCGTACGGGCTGCTGGTAGTTGTTCAGGAGGGTGAAGTGCTCCCTCGACTCCGCCGGGATCGGGCCGATCTCCACGGGTGCGGAGGGGGAGATCAGGTCGGCGCGGTAGAGCTTGGCCGTGGCGGGGTCGTCGTTCTCGTTGGCCGCGATGATCAGGGAGCGGCGGTCCCGGGAGACGGCCGCCGTGATGATCGACGACTCGGTCGCCGGGGCGATCTCGTTCTTCACCTTCACCTCGGTGTGCTGCACGTAATCGAGGTCGTTCCGGGCGAGCCGGGCGTTGATCCGCGCGGTGTAGAAGTCGTTGCTCCCGCCCGCGCAGAGCAGGTCAGTGGCGTTGATCCAGGCGAGCGGGTCGCAGTGGCGCAGGCCGCCGTCACGTACGACGATCTTCATGCCGAACGGCAGTTGGAGCGGAGCGTCCTCATAGCGGTCCACCGTGTTCCCGAGGATGTCCAGTTCGGCCCCTTGGACCAGGTTGATCCCCACGGCCGCCCGGCTGGGGTTCGCCGCGAACCTCCCGGAGGGATGGACGGTGCCCGGGCACATGACGGCGATCGATCCCACGACGCGGTAGAAGGTGTCGTCGTTGCTGTTGGTGAAACAGGCCAGGCTGATCTTGCGCGGAGTCAGCCGACCGTTCGGGTCCGCCGAGAAGTACTGCTGGGAGTCGCGCAGGAACCAGAACGACCCGTCGGGCGTGAATCCGGGGTACTTGTCGGAGAACGTCTCTTTGACGTATCCCTTCTTGTTCGACCTGTCGGTGAGGTCCGTGAACGTCCCGGTGCCGAGGTCGAGCCAGCCGACGTGCGTCGGGTCTCCGCTGGACGGGAAGTCCACCTGGACGGCGACCCGGCGGCCGTCCGGCGAGACCGGGCTGACGCCGGGATCTCCCTCCTCACCGCACAGGCTGCGCACGACGGCCTTCTCTCCGCCCGCCGTCGCGGCGATCTCGGTCAGGAGCGGCGCGAGCGTCACGCTGGAGAAGCTCGCGACACCGGTACGGAAGGCGTCGTCGTAGGCCGTGGCCCGCCACCCGTCGTCATTCCACGAGCAGGCGACCGGCCCCTGGGCGGCGAGCACGGCCGGAAGGCTCTTCGCCGCCTCAGCCAGTGCCGTCTTCCTGGCGTCCGGAGTGGGGGTGGAGGCGCGCGGGCTCGGCTGGGACAGGGCGACGGGGCCGGAGGCCGCCGAACAGCCGGTTGCCGCCAGGAGGAGCGCGACCGCCGTCGCCGGCCAGCCACCGCTACGGGAACTCATCCAAGATCTCCTTCACGCCTTCAATGATGATCCTTAAAAGAGTGAATACCATTAACCATGTGTCGCCCATTCACCGCAAGTGGCCGCGGCAGGCGAGACCAGACAAGATGGTCGGGTGACAGCGTTGACGCGACGGGAACGACTGCGGGCCGAGCTCGAACGCGACGCCAAGGCCGCCGCCCGCAGGATTGCCGCGGAGGAGGGCATCGAGGGCCTCACCCTCGCCGCCGTGGCCCGCGGCGTCGGCGTGACGCCCCCGGCCCTCTACCGCTACTTCAACGGCAGGGCGGGCCTCATCCGCGCCATCTACGACGACATCACCGCGGAGTTCATCGACACCGTGGACCGGGCCGCGCGGCGCCAGGACCCTGACGACGTCAGCGCCCAGCTGCACGCCGCCACCCAGGCCGTGCTCGACTGGTCGCTGGCCAACAAGGTCGAGTTCGACCTGCTCATGGGAGCCGGGTTCGCCAAGATCGCCGAGTCGGAGGAGGGCATCCCGGTGGTCATCGCGCGCGAGCTGGGCGGCCTGTTCGGGCAGCTGTTCGCCCGCCTGTGGAACGAGGGGCGGCTGACCTGCCCGGCGGACGAGGAGATCGACCCCGTCCTGGCAACCCAGTTGCGCACCTACCGCTCGGAAGTCGGCCTGGAGTTCCCCATCGGCGTGGTGTTCCTCATGGTCGTCTGCTGGCGGCAGATCTACGGGCTGCTCTGCATGGCCGTGTACGGGCACCACAAGTTCGCCTTCGACGACCTGCAGCCGCTGTTCGAGCACATGATCGACGACCTGCTCGGCCTCCTCGGGCTCAAGCGGAGCCCCAACCTGCGCCTGCGGTGAAAGGGGCTCCTCCCGCAGGTGACCTCAGCCGGCGGGTTGAGGTCACCAACGTCGCGCAGCCGGATCCCGGCCTTCTTGCGAGCGGGTCAGGCCGGTCGGCTCGGTAGGTGTCAGTGTGGACGAGGCCAGGAGCACGGGTGCTTGGCCTCGGCCCGGGGTGGACAAGGTAGGGAAGACCTCCACCCCAACAGGCAGGTAGGCATGACTGAACATGAGTGATCTTCCCGCCACATTAGAGGCATGAAGAGATTGCTCGCCGCCGCTGTCGCCGGCTGTCTGGTCATCGCCCCTGTAGCTCCCGCCTTCGCTGCCGCCGCAACGCCCTCGCCGCAGTCCCGCCTTGACCGGCTCACCACCGAGGACGGCATGGCGGGCGCGTTGAGCCAGGTGCGGACCCCGGGCGGCACGACCGTGACCCTGCATTCCGGCACCGCGGAGCGGGGCACCGGCCAGCCGATGATCGGCCCCGAGGGCCGGTTCCGGATCGCCAGCGCGAGCAAGCCGATCATCGCCGCCACCGTGCTGCGGCTGGTCGATCAGAAGAAGATCGACCTGGACGCGCCGGTGGAGCATTATCTGCCCGGCGTGCTGCGCGGCAGGGGCGACGGTGCGGCGATCGACGGGCGGAAGATCACCGTGCGGATGCTGCTGCAGCAGACCAGTGGCCTGCCCGAATTCCTCAACGCGATCGAGTGGAAGGAGCCGTTCCCGGACTTCCTGCAGGTGGCGCTCGCGCTCAAGCCCACGCCCCGCGGCTCGTTCGCCTACGCCAACACCAACTACCTGGTCCTCGGCATGATCGTGACCGAGGTGACCGGCAAGGACTTCCGGCAGGCGAGCCGGGAGCTGATCTTGAAGCCGTACGGGATGCGGAACACGTACTGGCCGGCCAAGGGCGAGGACGGCATCCGCGGCCCGCACGCCCACACCTACGGGGTGCACCCCGGCCGCCCGCAGGACGGCGAGGTGGATCTGACCGACCGGCTGCCCACGTACGAGTTCGGGCCCAGCGGCGGTCTGGTCTCCACGCCGGAGGACCTCAACCGGTTCTGGCGCAAGGCCCCGCTGGGCAAAATGATCGCCAGCACGGTGCCGGTCGAGCAGGAAGGCTGGCCCGAAGGCGCCCGCTACGGCTACGGGGTGGCCCGGATGGAGTCGGGCTGCGGCTATGCCTACTTCGGCGCCGGCGACATGCCGGGGGCAGCGGTGTTCAGCGGCCGGGACCGGGCCGGGCGCGCGGCCACCGTCTACGTCACGGGCGTCCCCGAGAAGCGGCAGCACCTGATCGACGCCTTCGTCGCCGCCATGTGCGACCGCTGAGTCTGAGTCGGCCAAGCGGACCGTTATCCCACCAGCGCCCCAGCGAGATCGTTCTCATCGATTACAGCTGCTTTGGAGCTCGTCGCTCGCGGGGTCCTGGTCTTCGGCGCGGCCATCCGTCCGTCGATGGCATGCCTTTACGGGGGCATTGCGGAAACGCCCATTTCCCTTTTGTATCGCACCATATTGTTATTCTGCGGTGATAAAACTCTGCCAGGATTCTTCGGCCAAGATCATGAGAGGAATCCTGTGAGACTGTTAACTAGGGCCGGGCACCGGATCAGTGCACTGGTGGCCGTTGTCGCTCTGGCTTCCGGTGCGTTCGCCTCGGGTGCACAGGCCGCCCCGGAATCGATAGTTTTCGGGGCCGCTTCCGCGGCGCCGAAAAGACACACGGGCACCTGCCCGGTGAGCGTGACGCTGTCCACGACGGTGAAGGTGAAGGCGCCTGTTGCGCTGAAGTACCAGTGGACCTTCAGCGACGGTGACAAGAGCAAGATCAAGACGTACCGGATCGGTGGCAAGGGCGTCAAAACCATCCGCCTGTCCACGTCGCTCAAGGTCGGTGGCGATGTCACCGGCTGGGGTGCCGTCCGTGTGATCAGCCCGGCGACGAAGACCTCCAAGAAGGCGTCGTTCGCCGTCACCTGCAACGATGGCGACGAGAACACCGGCGACGTCTTCGACAGCGTGAACACCTCCGTCGAGTACGTCAATGCCAACGCCACGCCGACCCCCACGTCGAGCCCGAGCCCGACCTCGAGCCCGACCCCGACCCCGACCGGGACGGAGACCCCGCTCCCGAACCTGGTGCAGAAGGCCCGCATCGCCTTCGAGCGCACCACCGCGTCGAAGTGCCCGTTGACCTTCAAGCTCCACGGTCGGCTTGACGGGATCCCCGCGGGTGCGCAGTCGATTCAGTACCGCCTCGTCGGTGCCAAGGACTGGAAGACGCTCAACGTGCCGGCCGAACACGGCCCCGTCTACAACGCCGTGCTTGAGACGCTGAACTGGGACCAGGAGTCGACCACCTACTCGGTGCAGATCGAGTTCAACCAGGCCAGCAGGCTCAAGACCAACATCATCTACTACTTCGAGTGCGCCGGGCCGAAGGCGAGCACTCAGATCGGCGACGCCGCCGGCGACATCAAGCGCGACAGCTGGGGCAGCGGTCCACTGGCCGAGCTGGTGGCCGACGCCATGCTCGAATCGGTCCAGCCCGTGTCCGGCGCGCAGATCGCCCTGGTCAGCAAGTACGCGGTCCGCTCGCCGAACGCCGAGATCAAGAAGGGTCCCGTCACGTACGGGCAGCTGTATGCCACGCAGCCGAACGGGCTCCACGTCGACACCTGGTCCATGAACGGCTCCCAGCTCAAGTGGCTGCTGGGGCACGCGAACAAGGAGCGGGGTGTGCTGACCCCGTCCGCCGGGCTGCGCTACAGCCTGGCGAACGGAGAGATCACGGAGATCACGCTGAACGGCGCGCCGGTGACCGATACTCAGGTGATCAAGGTCGCCGCGAACTACATCCTGGCCGGCGGCTGGGAGGGGTTCCCGCAGTGGAAGTGGCCCAACAACAGCGTGGCGCACAACGGGCCTGACGACCGGGGTGCGCTGGCGTCGTACTTCGCCGACCACTCGCCCATCAGCGCTCCCAAGGGGGACCGCGTCACGGTTCGCGGATGAATTTCCTAGGCGTACGCATTCCTTAGGCGTGGCGTGCGCTGTTCTCCGGGCGGAAAGCATTCCGTCCGGAGAAAGTCTGGCTTCTGATCCGGGGCCCGCGCCACGCGAAGATTCCGCGCCACCGTTGGCGCCGACTCCGGCCTCCTCGTCTTCGCCATCTGCGCCAGACGAATATGGCCCCTCTCGACTGCGCAACGAACCCTGGGGTTATTTCACAGTCCGAGGTGGGCATCGGCAGGCCCACCCCGGTAACCGGGCGACGGGAGGGCGGCGCCACCTACCCCTGGGTGAGCCGGAGGACGCCCCAGTGGCTGGTGTCCAGGTAGCTTCGGCCGGTGTTGTCGTTCCAGGTCACGGCGCTGGTACGGGCGGCGCCCGTGGCGTCGTCGACCTGGGCGTCGAAGCCCAGCAGCGTCCCGGGTGCGAGGGTGATCGTGGGCAGGTCGATGGCCGCCTCGACGACGTACCCGCCGGGCACCGTCCTGGTCACCGCCTTCACGTGGTCCTTCACCCCGCCCGCGTCGAACGTCCCGCCGACCGTGATCCGGCCCGAGAAGCTGATCCGGTACTGGCCGTCGTCGTCCTCGTAGCCCTTGGTCTTGCCGTTGCCCGGGTCCACGAAGATCTCGACGGAGTCCTGCTCCCACGGGTTCGGGGACTCCTCGCTCAGCGTCGGATCGGCGACCTGGGCGAGCACGTACAGCGTGGATCCGCTCCACAGCGAGCGCACCTTGGCGGTCGCGCCGGACGTGCCCTGGATCCAGGTCGCGGTGCGGATCTCCGGCGCGGCCGACCAGGCCCGGTCCACGGCGCCGTCGAGCACGGGCGTGCGGTGGGCGGCGGAGGTGAGCTTGACCGCGGGTGCGGCGGTCACCTTCCCCGTCCAGGAGGTGCTCGCACCGGCGGAGTCGCTCACGGTCACGTCTGTGTTGGTGCCGGTCGCGATCAGGGCCTCGACGCGGTAGCCGGTCGGCGTCGGCCGCACCGCCGCCTTGGGGCCGCCGGTTCGTTTGACGACGTACGAGATGCCGTCGACCGTGAACGTCACCCGGTCATCCTTGCCCGCCGTCGGATCCGTGACCTCGGCGAGCACGTACAGCCCCTTGCCCGACGAGCGCGCCTGAAAGCCGGCCGACACGTCGCCCACCCGCGCGATCGGCGAGTCCGGCAGCAGGTCCCACTCGAGGTCCCGCTTGCCGTCCACCTTGGGCGTCCCGGCCGGCGCCTCCAGCCGGCGCACCGGCGGGGCCAGCCGCGACGGGTCCACGACGCCCCAGTAGGCGGGCTTGGCCTGCAGGTCGTCGTCGAACAGCAGCGGCGCGTTCAGCCGCGGGATCGGCCACGACCGCAGCCAGCTCACGTCGTCGGACTCGCCCCAGACGGTCACGGAGCTGAGCTTGGCGGCCTGCCGCCGGAAGACGTCGAACAGCTCCTTGTAGCGGTGGCCCTGCTGGACGAGCAGCTCGGGCGGGATCGTGTCGTACGACGACACGAAGTCCGTGTAGACGCTGACGTCCAGCTCGGTGATCTGCTGGTCCACCCCCAGCGTGGCGAAGCGCTCGATCGTGGCCTCGACGGAGGAGGCGGGCGGGTGCTCGATGTTCAGGTGGAGCTGGTGGCCGACGCCGTCGATCGGCACCCCTTCCGCCTTGAGCCGCTTGACCAGCGCGTACAGGGCCTCGCGCTTGCGCGGGAACTCGGTGTTGTAGTCGTTGATGAAGAGCTTGGCGTCCGGGTCGGCCTCGTGGGCGACGCGGAAGGCGGTGCGGATGAAGTCGAGGCCGGCGATCTCGTACCACTTGGAGCGGCGCAGGCCGTCGGGCTGGTTCTCGTCCACGACCTCGTTGACCACGTCCCAGGCCGCGATCTTGCCCTTGTACCTGGTCACGAGCGTGCGCACGTGCGTCTCCAGGCGCTTGAGCAGCAGCTCCTTGTCGGCGTTCTGGAAAACCCAGTCGGGGGTCTGGCTGTGCCAGGCGAGCGTGTGGCCGCGGATCGTCATGCCGTGCCGGGTGGCGAAGTCCACCAGGAAGTCGCCGTCGGCGAAGGTGAACTCGCCCTCACGGGGCTCGGTGGCATCCCATTTGAGCTCGTTGCCGGGGGTGACGCCGCTGAAGTGCCTGGCCAGCAGCTCGCCGTGGACGCCGAGCGCGTCGGGCCTGGTGAGCGCCGAGCCCATGACGAACGGCACCTTGTCCTTGAGCGCGGGGATGTCGGTCTGGATCGGCTTGGGCTGGATGTACTTCATGGAGAAGTCGTCCAGGTAGAAGGGGAACGTGCCGGTGTCGGACTCGACATAGACGCTGAGGAAGTCGACGTCGTACGCGAGCGTGTACGTGCCGGACAGCTGCACCCACTCCCCCGCCGGCACGTCCTTCGGCGAGACGACGCGCTCGTAGCTGGAGGTGCCGCCGGTCCTGCGCTCGATCGACAGGCCGAGCCGGCCCGCCGTGGCCTCCGGTCCGAGCCGCACCCACACCGACAGGGCGTATTTGTCACCCTTGGCCATCCGGCCGAACACGTTGAGGGCGGGACCGTCCCAGGAGGCAGAGCGACCGCTCACGGCCAGCGAGCGGCTGCCCGCGTGGGCGGCCTCCGCGCTCGGCTGGAGGGTGGCGGCGGCCCTGGGCGCCCAGTCCTGCGCGGTGCCGTCCTCGAAGTCGCTGCTGACGGGCTCGCGCGTGGGGTCGCCCAGCGGGGTGACGACGATGTCGTCCAGGTAGAACTCGCCGGTGGCGTTGGAGCTCTCGGCGTAGAGCTGCACGTCGGCGGACTCGGCGGTGAACAGGTAGTTGCCCGAGAGCCGCGTCCACCCGCCGTCGGTCACGGTGGCCGCCGCGACCCGCTCGTACGTGGTGCTGCCCCCGGTCGGGGTGCGCTGGACGGTCAGCGCGATCGTGGCGGCGGGCCGGCCGCTCACCTGCCGCGCGTACGCGGTCACGGTGTAGCCGACACCCCGGACGAACGGCGCGGCGATGGACGCGCCGTGCCACGTGGCGGTCCGGCCGGTGGTCAGGAGGCTGCTCGTGCCCCCGTGGGCGGCGTCCGGCGTCACCGTGACGGAGACGCCATCGCCCCGTGGCCCCCATCCCTGGGTGGTGCCGTTCTCGAAGTCGTAGGCGAGGTCCGCCGCCGCGTGCGCGGAGAGCGCGGGAACGAGGCATAACAGGGCGGCGGCCACCAGGGCTCGAAGGGTGCGCACGATGCTCCCGATGAAAGTTTCAGCGAAGCGCCGATAAATATCAGGCGGACTGTAGATCGGCGCGCTCCCGTGGTCAAGATCACTCATAATCTTGCAATCGCTTGTTGCAGCGTAATGCAGTTTCACTGCAGGGCATTGACGGAGTGAGGCGGCCGAGTCAGCGTTTCATGCAACCGATTGCCGCACCCCATCGGCGAGGTCGCCCCGGCGCCCGCCGCCATCGTGGTCGCGGCGGACGGTTCGGGCGACCACACGACCGTAGGCGCTGCGCGCCCTCGTCCCGGCCAGAGCCGGCTCGGGCCGCCTGCGCTGAGGCGGCCCGAGCCCGATCAGCTGACGGGGCCGAAGGTGGGAGTGGCGCGGCCACCTTCAGCCCCCATGGCCCCCCCGGGCCTCGCCTAGTCTCGAAGACATGGACAGGGAGAACCCACTCGGCCAGTTCCTGCGGGCCCGCCGCGAGCTGCTCCAGCCGGAGGAGGCCGGCGTGCCGGTCACGACCCGGCGCCGCGTGGCGGGGCTGCGCCGCGAGGAGGTCGCCCGGCTCGCGGGCGTGAGCACCGACTACTACGTACGGCTGGAGCAGGGCCGCGAGCGCCACCCCTCCGCACAGGTGGTCGACGCGCTCGCCCACGCCCTGGCCCTGGAGGAGGACGCGGTCGCGCACCTGCACCGGCTGGCCCAACCGGTCCGGCGCAAGCGCGCGTCGGCCAGGCGGGAGCGGGTCAGCCCGAACCTGCTGCGCATGATGGAGGGCTGGCCGCACACCCCCGCGGTGGTCCTGGGCCGCTGCCTGAACGTGCTGGCCGCCAACGCGCTCGGCAGAGCCTTGTTCGACGGCCACGCCTACAGCGGGGACCTGGTCCGGCTGGTGTTCCTCGACCCGGACGCGCGGGAGTTCTATCCCGACTGGGACCGGGTGGCGGTCAACACCGTCGCCGGGCTCCGCGCCGGCGCGGGCACCGACCAGGACGACCCGCTGCTGATCGAGGTGGTCGGCGAGCTGTCGGTCAAGAGCGAGGCCTTCCGCAGGCTGTGGGCCCGCCACGACATCCGTCAGAAGACCCACGAGACCAAGCGCTTCCGCCACCCCTTGGTGGGCGAACTGACCCTGCACTACGAGTCGCTGACCGTGAACAGCGCTCCCGGGCAGCAGCTCGTCGTCTATCAGGCCGACCCGGGCAGCCCGTCGGAAGAGTCGCTGGCCCTGCTGGGCTCCCTGACCGCCGGCTGAACAACCCTTCACCGACCGCGCCCCGGCCGGGGCGCCATTTCGCCATGCCTATTTACCTGGAGATATACCACTATGTCCGTCTGGTTCATCACCGGCTGTTCCACCGGCCTGGGCCGCGCGCTGGCCACCGCCGTGCTGGAAAGCGGCGGGCGCGCGGCCGTCACCGCCCGCGACCCCCGGCAGGTGGCCGACCTCGTCGCCGAGCACGGCGACCGGGCCGTGGCCCTGCCGCTCGACGTCACCGACAAGGCCCAGATCGCGGCGGCGGTCGAGCGGGCGGAGTCCGCCTTCGGCCGCATCGACGTCCTGGTCAACAACGCCGGGTACGGATACCTGGCCGCCGTCGAGGAGGGCCGGGACGACGAGGTCCGGGCGCTGTTCGACGCGAACGTGTTCGGGCTGGTCGACGTCACCAAGGCCGTCCTGCCGGGCATGCGCGCCCGCGGGAGCGGCCACGTCGTCAACGTCTCCTCGCTCGGCGGGCTGGCCGCGTTCGGGGCGACCGGTTACTACCACGCGACGAAGTTCGCCGTGGAAGGCCTGTCGGAGTCGCTGGCGGCGGAGGTCGCGCCGCTGGGCATCAAGGTCACGATCGTCGAGCCCGCGGCGTTCCGTACGAACTGGTCCGGCCCCTCTATGCGGCAGTCTCCCGTCCGCATCGACGACTACGCGGAGAGCGCGGGCACGCGCCGCGCCTCCACCCTGGCCACCTACGGCCACCAGCCCGGCGATCCGGTGCGCGCGGCCGCGGCGATCATCACCGCGGTCGGCGCGGCCGAGCCGCCGCTGCGCCTGCTGCTCGGCCGGGCCGCGTACGAGATCGCCTCCGCGCGGCTCGACACGCTCAGGACCGGATTCGAGGCGTGGCGCCACGTCACGCTCAGCACCGACTATCAAGGGAACTGACTGATATGACGAAGATTGTCCTGATCACCGGTGCCAGCAGCGGCATCGGCCAGGCCACCGCGATGCGCCTCGCCCGCGAGGGCCACCACCTGGTCATCGGCGCCCGCCGCGAGGACCGGCTGGCCGCCGTCGCCGAGGACATCAGGAACGAGGGCGGCAGCGTGGAGGTGCACCGTCTCGACGTGACGGACCGCGCGGACGTCACGAGGTTCGTCGACACGGCCGCGAAGCAGCACGGCCGGGTGGACGTGATCGTCAACAACGCGGGGGTGATGCCGCTGTCCCGGCTGGACTCGCTCCTGGTGGACGAGTGGGAGCGGATGATCGACGTGAACGTGCGCGGCCTGCTGCACGGCATCGCCGCGGCGCTGCCCCACTTCCAGCGGCAGGGCGGCGGCCACTTCGTCACCGTGGCCTCGATCGGCGCGCACGGGGTGGTGCCGACGGCCGCGGTCTACTGCGCCACCAAGTACGCCGCCTGGGCGATCACCGAAGGGCTGCGCCAGGAGTTGGACCCGAGCATCCGGGTCACCACGGTCTCCCCGGGCGTCGTGGAGTCGGAGCTGGCCGACACGATCACCGAGCCGGGCGCGCAAGAGGCGATGCGCGCATACCGGGCGGCTTCGATCCCGCCGGAGGCCATCGCCGACGCCATCGCGTACGCGATCGGCCAGCCTGCGGAGGTGGACGTGAACGAGATGATCATCCGCCCCGCCAGGCAGCGCTGACGGGGCGGGACGGGGTGGGGGCGCGCCGAGGCGCGCCCCCACGCGGCGTCACGGACCGTAGGCCTTGACCTCCAGGAGGCCCACGGAGTTGCTGCCGTTACCGGTGAGCAGGACCCGCAGGCGGGTCGTGCTCGTGGCGTTGAAGGTGACGCTGTTGTAGGCGTTCTTGGTCAGCGTGTACGCCGAGGCGCCCGGCACGTCCACGTACGCGCTGCCGTTCCAGTACTGCAGCTTCCACGACGCGGGCATGTCGATCCCCTCGTCGTCGTCGAAGAAGTACACCTCGGCCCGGTTCAGGTTCTGGGCCGAGCCCCAGGTCAGGTCCACCCACTGCTGCCCGGTCTCCGGCCAGCAGCCCCAGCGCGGGTTGACGGTGTCGTTGGACGACGGCGGGTCGATCCCGTCGTTGATCGCGGCCACGCTCTCCCACGACGAGGTGTTCGACGCCGACGGCGTGGCCGACGACGCCAGGTTGGTGGGATTCGGCTGCTGCGTCCCGCCCCGGTTGAACACCTTGATCTCGGTGAGCCCCGTCCTGGCCCCGGAGGCGGCCGTGGCCAGCACCCGCAGGCGCTGCGTGCTGACCGCGGAGAACTGCACCACGTTGTAGTTGGCCCGCGGCGCGGACGGTGTCTTGGCCTGGCCGGGCACGCTCACCCAGGCGCTGCCGTTGTAGTACTGGATGTCGTACGACGCCGGCGCCCGGTAGGTGGCGCTGGCCGGGCGGCTGTCCTTGAAGTAGAGCCGCACCTCGTTGACCGTCTTGGCGGAGCCGAAGTTCAGCTCGTACCAGTCCTGCCCGGCGGTCGTGCCGCCCCAGAACGGCTCGTTGATCGGGAAGCCGTCCACCGCGCCCGCGGTGGTGCTGCCCGAGGCCGTGGTGGAGGCCGTGGCGGTGGCACCGGAGGCGAGGTTGGTGAGGTTGGCGGTCAGGTCGACGCCGGCCTTGGCCAGCATGTCGACCATGCGGGCGCTGTTCTGGGTGACCTGCGCGGGCGCCTGCAGCCCGGGCACGGCCACGTGGTAGGTGACGGAACCGCTGGTGGTGACGTCACCGGTGGCCGGATCCCACGTGAACGGCACCAGCGACGACACCGTGGCCGCCCGGTTGCCGTTGATGTAGATCGAGTAGCCCTCGGGCACGCCGGGGTAGCGCACGACGCCGTCCGACGGGTCGTCCCAGACGATGGTCAGGTCGGCGTTGCGGTAGCGCAGGTTGTTGACGGTGAAGTGGGTCCAGCCGATGTTGATCGGCGAGAGCTCCACCTTGGCGTCGTTGCGCGGCCGCAGGCCGGCGACGTCCTCGACCACGGTCCAGTTGCTGCTGCCCAGGATGTTGTGGTGGATCCACGAGCGGTACGTGATGGACGAGCCGTTCCAGTCGGCCCAGAACTCGTTGGCGTCCGGCCACTGGGTGTTGCCGTTGATGTACTGCGCCCAGGCGTTCCAGTAGAGCAGCTTCTTGTACCAGGTCGGGTCGATCCACTCGTTGGGGTAGTTCCGCAGCACCGAGGAGAGCAGGCGGAACTGCACCGTGGAGTTGATCGTGGAGAAGTTGTTGCTGCCGGTGCCCGAGGCCGCCTTGTCGGCCTGGTTGGCGGTGTAGAAGGGGAAGATCGGGTACTGCGCCGGGTCGTCGAACAGGCGCAGGGCCTGCTTGTAGGTGGAGGTGTTGGGGATCGCGCCGACGGCGAACGGGTAGTAGTTGTTGATCTCCTTCCACGGCACCCATTCGTTGGTGGACTTCAGCCGGTGCTCGAAGAGCTGCCTGTTCGGGTTCCACAGCACGTTGACGATGGCGTTCTGGATCTGCGTGGCCAGCGTGCGCATCTCGTTGGCCTTGGCCGTGTTGCCGATCGCGTCGTACGCCTGCGCGGCGGCCAGCGCCCCGCTGTACTGGTAGGCGGACTCGGCGCGGTCCATGTTGCCCGGCTTCCAGTGGAAGGACACGGCGTCGGCGTCGTTGCCGGTCAGGGCGCCCCAGTCGTACTCGATGAGCTTGTTGTTGTCGTGGTCGTAGTAGGAGAGCTGGCCCTTGACGTCCTGCTCGGCGTAGCGGGCCAGGTTCGCGGCGATGGCGGGCTGGCCGCCGTGGATCTGGTAGCTCTTCCAGGCCGCCTCGCCGATGTACTGCGTGTAGCTGTTCGACCAGTTCTCCGGGTCGCCGGGGTTGTCCAGGAAGCGGCCGTTCTTGGAGATCTGCCCGACGCTCAGCCAGTCGCCGTACGAGTAGATCGGGTTACGCAGGTACTTGAGGTCGTCGATGTGCATGGGCTGGGTCAGCGCGATCGCGTTGTTGTAGCCCAGCGCACCCTCGACGGAGGTGGGGAACTGGAAGGTCTGTCCGGGGATGTCCGCGTCCAGGTTGTTGAAGCGCATCAGCCACCAGCGGTAGTAGATGTTCTTCTTGATGCCGGGCTCGGGGACGTCGATGTAGGGGATGTTGTCGGCCCACCACTTGTTGTAGGCGCGCACGTGCGTGGCGAACGCGGTGGCGGGCGTGTAGCCGGCGTAGGCGTCGTAGTCGGTGCGCGAGGCCGGGATCTCGTTGGTGACGAAGCCCATGACGACCTTGACGGTCGTCGTCGCCCCGGCGGCGATCGTGACGGACCTGTTCAGCCCGCCGCTGGAGACGGTGAACCCGTCACCGGTCAGCCTCGGGT
The DNA here is from genome assembly GCF_040610775.1 of Nonomuraea sp. NPDC003709. NCBI lineage: Bacteria > Bacillati > Actinomycetota > Actinomycetes > Streptosporangiales > Streptosporangiaceae > Nonomuraea > Nonomuraea sp. NPDC003709. Next base: position 37,905 of record NZ_JBEXMW010000028.1, read on the forward strand.
AGAGGGTGGTGAGGTTGTTGTAGGCGTTCACCTGGCCGGTCAGCTCGCTGCCGCTGCCGGAGGTGGCATACGGCGAGGTGGCCCGCAGCTGCAGCGTCGTCGAGGCGGAGCCGCCGTTGGTGATGGCCAGGTTGGCCACCGCCACGTTGTTGTCGGTGATGAACTTCGTCTGGTCGATCGTGATCGACCCGCTGGTGTGCCGGCTCTTCCAGTAGCTGGGCGCCTGCCAGCGCGAGTTCACCTGTTCGGTGAACGTGCCGGGGGTGACGGCGACGGTGAAGGCGTTGTTGTTGTTGATGCTCTCCCAGTACGCCACCTGCCCGGCGAAGCCGAGCGTGCCGGGCGTGTGGGTCTTCATGAACAGCGCCCGGCCGCGCGTCATGAGCCACGTGCCGGCCGGGTCGTTGCCCGAGCGGGCCAGCAGCCGGTCCATCCAGAAGTCGGTGCCGGAGCTCTCGGCGTCGTAGATGGCCTGCATCGTGTTGCCGGTCGTGTACGACCCCGGCGGAGCGGGGACGGCCGGGCCGCTGAAGGTCGGATAGCCGATGGTCTGGTCCGCGTGCGCCGGCGCACCGGCGACGACCAATCCCGCCACCAGCAGCAGGGCTAATAGGGCGCGCCTCATGAGAAGGCCCTCCATTCGAGCACACCGGTCGAGAAGCCGGACTTGGAGGTGATGTTCAGCCGCAACCGGGTTGTGTTGACCGAGGTGAACGTCGTGGTGTTGAAGGTGTTGCCCGCCACGCCGCAGGACGACTGGCCGGGCACGTTGACGTAGGCGCTGCCGTTCCAGTACTGCACCTGGCAGGAGGCCGGCAGGTCGATGCCCAGGTCGTCGTCGAACCAGTAGGTCTGGATCTTGGAGATGTTCTGGGCGCTGGACCAGCGGTACTCGATCCACTCGGTGCCCTGGTGGTCCCAGTTGCCGTAGGCGCCGTGGCTGTGGTCGGCCGAGTTCGCCGGGGTGTAGCCGTCATTGATCGCCCCGAGCGTCTCCCAGGACGAGACGTACGAGGTGTACGGGGTGGCGCTGGTCGCCAGGTTGCCCGGGGTGGTGGGGCCGCCGCTGGTCTGGACGACCTTCTGCATGGTGCCGTCGGCGTTGAAGTAGAGCTTGTCGATGGTCACCGAGCGGCGGAAGTTGCCTCCGCCCGGGGCGGCGGCGTTGTGGTAGACCATGTACCACTGGCCCTTGTACTCGATGATCGCCGGGTGGTTGGTGGTCGAGCTGACCTGGTCGAGCACGACGCCGCGGTGCGTCCAGGGGCCGAGCGGGTTGCTGGCGGTGGCGTACCTGATGCAGGCGTAACCCGGCGCGGAGCAGGCTGAGTCGTTGGCCGCGTAGGCGAGGTAGTAGACGCCGTTGCGCTTGAACATCCAGGGGGCCTCCCAGAAGTTCGACACGCCGCTCGGGGTGACGACCGAGCCGTTGAGCGAGGTCATGTTGGCGTTGAGCTTGGCGGCGCGCAGGCCGTAGTAGGAGCCCCAGTACATGTAGACCTGGCCGTCGTCGTCGGTGAAGACGGTGGGGTCGATGTTGAGCGGCGAGGAGTTGGGGGTGCTGTCGCTGATCAGCGGGCCGCCCTTGGCGTCGCGGAACGGGCCGAGCGGGCTGTCGCCGACGGCCACGCCGATGTCCATCCAGCCGGCGCCGTTGCCGTTGACGGGGACGTACCAGTAGTACTTGCCGTCGGCGCCGCGCTCGACCTCGCCCGCCCAGGCGTCGGCGCCCGCCCAGGAGAAGTTCGAGATCGAGAGCTTGGCGCCCTGGTCGGTGAAGTTGGCGGCGTCGGTCGAGGTGAAGACGTGCCAGTCGCGCATGACGAAGTTCGTGCCGCCCGCGGGGGCCTCGTCGTGGCCGGTGTAGAGGTACAGGGTGTCGCCCACGACCAGCGCGGCCGGGTCGGCCGTGTAGATCGAGGTGGTGATCGGCGCGCCCGCGTACGCGGGCGTCGCGTTGCCGAGGATGAGCACGAGTGCCGCGGTGAGGGCCGCTGCCCAGCGTCGTCTCATGTGTTCGCCCCTTACAATCTAGCGATTGCTTTTGTTAGCGCTAACATCACGGACAGGGATCGAAGCGGTGAACCTAAAAGGTTTTCGGGAAAGTAGAACGACCCGACGGGGGCTGTCAATCAGCCACTGCAACTGTGTGCATGGCCTTCCAACTGGGCCTATCTGGCCCGACGGTCGCTGATCAGCTCGCGAGCCATCTGGTTACAGTTTCATAACACAGAAAAGGTTTTCGACTCGACTGTCATCGAGCGCAGGCCGCGCCTCCGTTGAAAGGCCGCCCTCCCGTGAGAGGTTCGTCTGAGTGCAGGAACGCCAGAAGGAACTCCAGTGGGACACGATCACGAAGGTCAGCGGGTCAGCCGGCGGCGGCTGATCACCGGCATCAGCTCGCTCGGGCTCGGCGCCGTACTGTCGGCGCCCGGCGCCCGGGCCGGGGCGGCGTCGAGGACGGCCACCGGGGATCTCGCCTCGCTGCTGGCCGGCTCGCGGGTGTGCAAGCTGACCCCGACGGCGACGCAGGGCCCCTATTACTTCGACGCCGACAAGATCCGCAGCGACATCCGGGAGAACAAGCCCGGCGTGCGGCTGCGGATGGGCATCAGGGTGCAGGACAGCGAGACGTGCTCGGCCATGGGCAACGCCGTCGTGGAGATCTGGCACTGCGACGCCGCGGGGGTCTACTCGGGGGCGGAGAAGGAGTCGAAGGACGACGCCGCCAGCGGCCCTCCCCCGGGCGGCTTCACCGACGTGGCCTTCATGAGCGACATGAAGCCTTCGGACGACTACCGTTACCTGCGGGGCGCGCAGGTCACCAACGCCGACGGCATCGTGGAGTTCACGACCATCTGGCCGGGCTGGTACCCGGGCCGGACGGTCCACATCCACACCATGGTCCACTTCAGCGACCGGCGCGTGCTGAACACGCAGATCATGTTCGACGACGCGCTCAACGCCAAGGTGCTGGCCACGCCGCCCTACGCGGCGCACACCGGGCGCGACACCTTCAACAGCGCCGACAACATCTTCCGGGACGGCATGATGCTGCAGGTCATCGAGGACGGCGACGGCTACCTGGGCACGATCATCCTGTCCGCCGACTCCGATACCGACGGCGGCTGACCCCGTTCCCACTCATGAGAACTTCATCCGCGGTAAAGGAGGTCCCAAGAGGTCCCGTCCTACGGTGAGGTCCGGAACACCACAGCATCCCGGACAAGGACACCATAGTGGGACACGATCACGAAGGTCAGCGCGTCAGCCGGCGGCGGCTGTTCGCCGGCATCAGCTCGCTCGGGCTCGGCAGCCTGCTGGCGGCCTGTTCGAGCGCCGAGGGCACGGCGACCGTCACGACGTCCACGGGCGCGAGCGTGACGCCGGCCGCCACCACGGCCAAGGACCTCACCTCGCTGTTCGACGGGGCCGGCACCTGCAAGCTGACCAGCACGACGACGCAGGGCCCCTACTACTTCGACGCCGACAAGATCCGCAGCGACATCCGCGAGGACAAGCAGGGCGTGCGGCTGCGGGTGGCCGTCAAGGTGCAGGACAGCGAGACGTGCAAGCCGCTGGGCAACGCGGTCGTGGAGATCTGGCACTGCGACGCGGCCGGGCTCTACTCGGGGGCCGAGGCGGCCTCGACCGGCGGGGGCGGCGGCAACCCGCCCGGCGGAGGCAATCCCCCGAGCGGCGCGCCCACCGGCGCCCCACCCAGTGGCGGTCCCAATGGTGGGCCCGGTGGCGGGTCCGGTAACGGTGGGGGCGACATGGCGGATCTGACGCCCACCGACGACAAGCGCTACCTCCGCGGCGCGCAGGTCACCAACGCCGACGGCATCGTGGAGTTCACCACGATCTGGCCGGGCTGGTACCGGGGGCGCACGATCCACATCCACGCCATCGTCCACTTCAGCAACCAGCGGGTGCTGACCACGCAGATGATGTTCGACGAGAAGCTCAACAGCGTGGTCATGGCGAAGTCGCCGTACTCGGAGCACACGGGGCGCGACACGTTCAACGGCAACGACAACATCTACGACGACAGCATGCTCATGAAGATCACTCAGGAGGACGACGGCTATCTCGGGACCATCGTCTTCTCCGCCGACTCCGACAAGGACGGCGCCTAGCCCCGCCGGGCCGGTCGTCCGGGTAGGTGGCGGTCGGGAGGGTGCGGGGAGATTCGCCGGACCAGCCGCGTGGTAGCGTGCCGGACCCCCTAGGGTGGTTTCCGTTCTCGATGAGAGGAAGATCCGGTGAGCGGTACCGGTGGGCGTACGATCCCCGCGGTCGTCGACAGCCCGACCCCTCCAGCGCCCCCGTCCAACGGTCTGGCGCGCTGGTTGCTGCAGCTTCGCGTGCAGCCGACGGGCCCGGAGACGACCGAGGCGCACGCCGAGCCGCAGGCCTGGTGGAAGGTCATGTGCCTGACCGGCGTCGACTACTTCTCCACGCTGGCCTACCTGCCCGCCATCGCCGCGCTGGCGGCCGGCGCCTTATCGCCGCTGGCCACGCTGCTCATCGTGGCGCTGACGCTGCTCGGCATGCTGCCGATGTACCGGCGGGTGGCCCGGGAGAGCCCGCACGGGCAGGGCTCGGTGGCGATGCTGGAGCGGCTGCTGCCGTTCTGGCGGGGCAAGCTGTTCGTGCTGGTGCTGCTGGGGTTCGTGGCCACGTCGTGGATCATCACGATCACGCTGTCCGCGGCCGACGCATCCGTGCACGTCGTGGAGAACCCGTTCTTCCCGAGCTTCCTGCACGGCCACGAGGTCCTGCTGACCTCGGTGCTGCTGCTGGTGCTGGGCGGGGTGTTCCTGCTCGGGTTCAGCGAGGCGGTCGGCGTGGCCATCCCGCTGGTCGCGATCTTCCTGGTGCTGAACGCGGTCGTCGTCGCCGTCGGCCTGGGCGACGTCTTCACCTCGCCGGACGCGCTCTCCCGCTGGACCGACGCGCTGACCAGCGGCACGGGTGGCTTCGGCGGCCTCATCGGACCGGCCGTCCTGGCCTTCCCGCTGCTCGTGCTGGGCCTTTCGGGGTTCGAGACGGGCGTCAGCATGATGCCGCTGGTGGCCGCCGCCGGCAAGACCGCCGAGGAGCAGCTGGAGTCCCGCGTCGCCAACACGCGCAAGCTGCTCACCTGCGCCGCGCTCATCATGAGCGTCTACCTGATCGCGACCAGCTTCGTGACGACGGTGCTCATCCCGGCCGAGAAGTTCCGGCCCGGCGGCGAGGCCAACGGCAGGGCGCTGGCTTACCTGGCGCACGAGCGGCTCGGCGAGATGTTCGGCACGGTCTACGACATCAGCACGATCCTCATCCTGTGGTTCGCCGGGGCCTCCGCGATGGCCGGCCTGATCAACATCGTGCCGCGCTACCTGCCCTCGTACGGCATGGCGCCCGACTGGGGCCGCGCCGTGCGCCCCGTGGTGCTGGTCTACACGGGCATCTGCGTGGTGCTCACCATCGCGTTCGACGCCGACGTGGACGCCCAGGCCGGCGCGTACGCCACGGGCATCCTGGCCATGATGGTCTCCGGCGCGGTCGCGGTGACGATCTCGGCCATCCGCCGCCGCCAGCGGGCCGCCACGGCCGGCTTCTCGGTGCTCACCCTGGTGCTGGTGTACGCGCTGGTGGAGAACATCCGGGAGAAGCCCGACGGCATCGCCATCTCCGCGCTGTTCATCCTGGGCATCATCGCCATCTCGCTGATCTCGCGCGTCTCGCGGACGACCGAGCTGCGGGCCGACCGGATCGAGTTCGACGAGGCGGCGCGGCGGTTCATCGCCGACTCGCTCGACTACGACGGCGCGCTCAACATCGTCGCCAACCGCCGCCAGGCGGGTGACGCGGCCGAGTACGCCGACAAGGAGGCCGAGCAGCGCGGGGTCAACCCGGTCCCGGGCCGGGCGGACATCATGTTCCTGGAGATCGACGTCATCGACCCGTCCGGCTTCAGCGACGTGCTCCACGTGCGCGGCGTGGAGGTGGACAAGTACCGCATCCTGCGCGCGGAGAGCCCGGCCGCGCCCAACGCCATCGCCGCCGTCCTGCTCGCGCTCCGCGACGCCGGGGGCGTGCGGCCGCACTGCTACTTCGCGTGGGCGGAGGGCTCGCCGCTGGTCCACCTGTTCCGCTATCTCATCCTCGGCCGCGGCGACACGGCGCCGGTCGTACGCGAGATCCTGCGCAAGAGCGAGCCCGAGCCCGCCAACCGGCCCGGCATCCACGTCGGCGGCTAGCGGGCTCCGCACGCCCAGCGGGCCCCTTCACGCCCAGCGGGCGCCGAGCCAGGCGAGGGTGGCGCGGCGGGAGTGCTCGCGCCGCTCCCGCAGGTGCGGCGCGTGCGCCGGTCCGGGAAGCACCGCGGTACGCGTCCAGTAGCCCAGGAGCGTCACCAGCAGGGCGTCCACGCCCTCTGGTGCCGCCCGCCGTCCGAGCGGGTGCCCGGCGAAGACCTCCTCCGGGTCGGGGTCCCCGAGCTCGGACTCCAGCAGCAGGCAGACGAGGTCCACCCAGTCCGGGCCCACGCAGGCCCGCCCCCAGTCCACGAGCCGGGCCGTGCCGCGCTCGTCGATGAGGATGTTGTCGAAGCGCGGATCGAAGTGGAGCATCGTGTCGCCGGTGACCAGCGACTCCCATTCCCGCTCGACCTCCGCCAGCCTGGCCAGGTGGCCGCGTTCCCACGCGCCGAGCCGGGCGGTGCCCGGGTCCTGCCACAGCTCGCAGCGGCCCTTCATGCGCGCGGCGACGGTCGGGAGGCCGTCCACCGGCGCCGGGGTCAGCTCCCTGGCGCAGACCGTGAGCAGGTCCAGCGCCGCCGCCAGCTCCTCGGGGCGCCACGGCTCGTGCGGCACCCGCCCGGGCGCCAGTTCGGAGCAGATCAGCAGCCAGCCGTCCCTTTCGTCCGTGAACAGCAGGCGCGGCGCGGGCACCCCGGGAGGCAACGCCGCGCTGACGGCGGCCTCCTCCCGGTAGCCGACCGCGTCCCCGCCGTCCGCCGGGACGGCCTTGACGAACACGCGTTCCCCGCCGGCGAGCGCGGCCACGCCGAGCACGGCGTCCGAGAAGCCGCCCCGCCGCTCCTCGAAGCCGCGCACGGCGCCCAGCCTGCGCTCCACCTCGGCCACGAGCGACGGGGGCAGCTCGGCGAAGTCACGCCGCCGGATCGGCCTCATCCTCCCTGTCCATTTCCGCCCTGCCCACTTCCATGGGGCCCCGATCGAGCGCCAGCTTGGCAATGCGGAATCGGGCGCAGCGCGCCTCGAGCTCGTACACGTCCTGCGGAGTCCACCATTCGATCATGGGCACCAAGGTCATCCCATGCCACCCGATAAAGCGGTCGACTTGGCGGAGACTTTTCACGCCAGCAACTCGACCGTGCCCCGCTCGCCGTCCACCCTGATCCGGTCGCCGTCGCGCACCCGCATGGTGGCGTTGCCGGTGCCGACCACGGCGGGGATGCCCAGCTCGCGCGCCACGATCGAGGCGTGCGACAGCGGCGCGCCCATGTCGGTCACCACGGCCGCCGCGCGGGGGAACATCGGGGTCCAGCCCACGTTCGTGAGCGTCGTGACGAGGATCTCGCCCGGCTTGAGCCGGTCGCCCTCCTCGGGCCCCGAGATCACCCGGGCGACGCCCTCGACGATGCCGGGGGCGCCGGGGAAGCCCCGCACGGTGTCGCTCACCGGCACGACCGTGCCGCGCGCGTCGTAGACGTCGACCCGCCGGGCGGGGTCGGCGGCCCAGCGCACGGGGTCGAAGTGGCCGACGATCAGCGCGGGGTAGAGCGGCAGGGCCGCGTACCGCTCGTAGGTGGCCCGCCGCACCGGCACCCGCTCCAGCGCGGACGGGTCACCCCGCAGCAGGGCCAGCAGCTCGTCGAGGTAGAGGAAGAACACGTCGTCGCCCCGGCCCGACAGCTCCCCGGCCCGTACGGCGAAAGCCCGCAGCACCCAGAACGCCCGCATGTTCTCCGAGCGCGCGGACTCGCGGTCCCGCACGACGGCGTTCCACCGCTGGACCCTGGCGCGCATCCTGGCCTCCTGGCGCGGATAGCGCCCGGCGAAGCGCGCCCACGCCTCCTCCCTGGCCTTCCGCTGCCGGGCGAGCAGCGCCTCGGTGTCGGCCCGCAGGTCGCGCAGGCCCGCGAGCTGGGCGTCGATCCAGGCGTAGTCCTCGCCGGGCCGCGGGATCGACACCTCGAACTCGTGGGGGCCACGATGCCCGTACGCGCGGGCGAACTCGTCCCTGGTGATCTCCCCGCGCGCCAGCCTGGACAGGCCCATCACCGGCCCCAGGCTGGCCAGCTCGCCATCGGTGTTGACGCCGGTCAGCATGGCCTCGGCGTCGACCTCGCCCATCATCTTGCGCAGCCGGTCGCGGGTCCAGACCAGGGTGGCGCCGCCCTGGCGCCCGGCGGCCTCCAGCATGCGGCAGGAGGTGACCATGTGGGGCTTGATCTCGCGTTCCCACAGCTCGGCCAGCTCGGGGCCCGACCCTGTGACGGCGATCGTGGCGCGCAGCTCCTCGCAGCGCCGCTGCGAGGTGTCCAGGAACGCGCGCATGCCCTGGAGGTTGGTACGCACGCGGCGCCGGACGCCGACCGCCATGGGCAGGACCCGCTTGATGATCTCCCAGCGCGACACCGGCACCATGGGGACGCCGAGCCCCGGCGGCAGCTTGCCGAAGATCTGGTCGACCGTGCTCAGCCTGCCGCGCATGCCCAGGGCGCCGGCGATGGAGTGGACGACGCTCAGGTTCATGTAGAAGCGGCCGCCGATGTTGCCGACCATGTCGAAGCCCGGCAGGGCCGAGGCGGACATGGCCTCGTGGATGAACAGCCGCACGAACGACCACGTCATGGGCGTCATCACGTCGGGGATGGCCTCGCCCAGGTTGCCGCCGGTCCACAGGTATTCGCCCTTGAGGCTGTCGTTCCACTCCTCGACCTGCGGCTTGAGGCCGGTGATCGGGCGGGCCTGGACGATGGCGAACCTCCCGTCGCGCCTGGCCCACTCGACGTCCATCGGCGTGCCGTACAGGCTCTGGATGCGCGCGCCGATCGCGGCCAGCTCCACGGCCTGCGCGGCGTCGAGCACGATCGCGCGCCGCAGGTCCTCCGGGACGGGCTGCTCGCGGGTGCCGTCGGGGGTGCGGACGGTCATGACCGTCTTGTCGCTCACCTGCTCCTGGGTCACGGCGCCGCCGGACACGACGACCGTGTCAGGGGTGACCTGGCCGCCGACGACCGCCTCGCCGAGCCCCCAGGAGGCGTTGACGACGGTCTCGTCGCGGGCGCCGCTGACCGGGTTCGCGGTGAACATGATGCCGGCCGCGTCCGCGTCCACCAGCTCCTGGACCACCACGGCCAGCGCCACGTCGTCGTGGGGGACGCCGTTCTGGTCGCGGTAGGCGACGGCGCGCGGGTTCCACAGCGAGGCCCAGCAGCGTCTGACCGCGTCGAGCAGGGCGTCGCCCCTGATGTTGAGGTAGGTGTCCTGCTGACCGGCGAACGACATGTCCGGCAGGTCCTCGGCGGTGGCGGACGAGCGCACGGCCACCGGCACGTCGTCGCCGAGCGCCTCGTACGCCCGGCGGATCTCCGCGGCGAGCCCGGCGGGCATGTCGTGCTCGGCGAACAGCGTCCGCGGGTCCTCCGCGTGCGGGATCTCGTCGCGGAAGGCCGACACGAACGCCCGGTAGGCCTCGGTCGTGATGTGGAACCCGGCGGGAACGGGCAGCCCCGCCCTGGTCAGCCTGGCCAGCGACGCGCCTTTGCCGCCGACGGTCGCGAGGTCGGCGGCCGCGTCGTCGAGAGGGAGTACGGTCTTCACGTCACACGCTCCTTTGCGCCTTTTGCGGCCCGCCCATGGAGGCCGCCAGCCGCTGCTCGGCGATCTCCTGCGCGGCGGCGAGGAAGTCGAGGGTGGCCCGCGCGACGGCCTCCGCGACGGCGTCCGCGTCGTCGCCGGACAGGGTGCCGCCCGTGCTCAGGGCCCGGTCGATGGTGTCGGCCACCAGGAACGCGATCCGGTCGGCGGACTCCTCCGCCTCCATGCGCAGGCTGTCCGGCACGAACAGGAACCCGTACAGGACGGCGTTGGCCACCATGGCGTGGTCGCCCGGCTCCTCGCGCACCGCGCCCAGCTTGACCAGCTCCGCCACGTACTCCTCCAGGGGCAGGCCCATCGTCGGCGACTGGCCCGCCTGCTGCTTCTGGCGGGTGAACTTGCCCAGCAGGTCCGAGTCGCCCCGCATGAGCGCCTGGAGCAGCGGCCTGCGCAGCAGCACGCGGGCGTACCCGCCGTACAGCTCGCCCAGCGTGGCCGGCGTGCCCTGGCGGACCTCGGCCAGCATGAGCACCCGCTCGCGGCGCAGCAACGCGGCGAAGAGCTCGTCGCGCGTCTTCCAGTGCAGGTAAATGGTGCCCTTGGCGACGCCTGCCCGCTTGGCCACGTCGTCGATCGTGGTCTTGCCGTAGCCCCAGCGCAGGACCAGATCGGCGGCGGCGTCGAGGATCCGGTGGGCCCGCTCCATCTGCCGGGCCGGGTCCTGCGGTGGCCGCCCTACCTTGACCATCCGTCTCACCTCATTTGTTTGACCAGATGAGACTAATCGGTCATTAAATTAATGACAAGTTCGCTCAGGGGTGGTCGAGAGTGGTGAAGCGCGCGTGCGCGCCGAGGTCGCCCAGCCGGTCGAGCGCGGCCAGCCAGCTCGCCCCCGCCGCGCCGTCCCGCGCGGTGACCACCTCCCGCCCGGCCAGCAGCGCCATGACCGCCGTGCGTACCGGGCCGTCGGCGGCCAGCACGCCGCCCGCCAGCACGATCGGACCCTCGCCGTGCACACGGCCCGCCGTCGCCACCAGCCGCCGCGCGGCCTCGCCGACGATCTCCGCGGCGCGCTCGTCCCCGGCCGCCGCCGCCTCGGCCACGAGCGGCGCCGCGGCCCCCACCAGCATGCGGTCGGCCTGCGCCAGCCGCACGATGCGGTCGGCGCGCCGCCGCGGCTCCCCCGTCGCGCCGAAGTGCGCGCCGACCAGCTCCACCAGCGGCCCGTACGGCAGGCCGCGATCGAGCGCGCGGACGGCCGCGCGCACCCCGGCCCGGCCGATCCAGAAGCCTCCGCCCTCGTCGCCGAGCAACCACCCGAGCCCGTCGGCGACGGCCGCCACCGCGCGGCCGCAGAAGCGGGCGGCCGCCGCCCCCGTCCCGGCCAGCAGCAGCGTGCCGGACGGCGCCGGGGTGCCGGCCGCGTAGGCGACGTCCACGTCACTCGCCGGCCTGGGCGGGGAGGCGATGCCGCACGCGGTCCAGACGCGCCGCAGCACCTCGGCGAAGCCGTCGTCCGCGCCCGCCACCCCGGCCACCGAGGCGGCCACCAGCGATGGGTCCAGGCCGTCGAGCGCGCGGCGCAGGGCCTGCTCGATCGCCGCCCCGGCCGCCGGGCCGCCGTGCGCGGCCGGGTTGCCGGGGCCGGCGGTGCCGTATCCGAGCCTGGTCCCGTCCGCCGCGTGGAGGGCGGCCCGGGTGGTGGTGCCGCCGGCGTCGACGCCGGCGAAGAGCATCATCGGACCAGTCTCGCCGCGCCGGGCGCGAGGGTGAAGGCCGTGCCGCACACCTCGTAGGCGCCGGTCGCCGGGTCGAAGGCCTCGGTGATCCCGTCGAGCGTGACCTCGACAGGCTCGTCGTGACGGGCGTTGCAGACGAACCGCAAGCCCTCGCCGTAGCGGCCCACCAGGACGTCGCCGTCGTGGTCGGCCGACGTCCAGCCGGACAGCTCCGCCGCCACCGGGCGCAGCCAGCGGGTGTTGAGGTCGCGCACCATGCCGTAGCGCTCGGTCGGCACGCCGTCCCCGTCGATGAGCGCCGGCCGGAAGCCCTCGCCGCGCGCCGGGTCGGGCGTCCAGTAGGTGAAGTACTGGATGCCGGTGTAGCCGTAGGCGAGCGCGGTGTTGACCTGCCAGGCCAGCTCGGCGGCCGTCGGCTCGCGGTGCCCGTCGTAGGCCAGCGTCTGCACGTACATCCAGGCGGGCAGCCCGGCCCGGCGCGCGTGCTCGCGCACGGTCGCCAGGTCGGCGAGGTAGCCCTCGTCGAAGCCGTCAGCCAGGAACGGGTAGCGGTCGAAGGAGAGCACGTCGGGGCGGACGATCCTGGCGAACTCCCCCACGTACGCGTCGTAGGGGCCGGTGGCGTGGCTCGGGAGGAGGTTGGCGTAGGCGAAGGCGCCGGCCGCGCGCACGGCGGCGACCCCGGCCGCCACCCTGGCGAACTGCTCGGCGTGCGGCTCGTCCATGAGGCTGACGCCGCGGAAGGAGCGGAACGGGCGGTAGTCCTCGACCACCCGGCCGATCAGCGGCGCGGGGTCCACGTCCAGGTCGCGCATGAGCACGTCCACGCGCGGGTCCGAGGCGACCAGCACGCCGAGCCCCGCCTCCTCGGCGCAGGCCAGCGCATGTCGCAGGATGACGCGGTCGTTGAGGTAGTTGCCGGTGATGACCAGGTCGATGCCGGCGTCGGCGATCTCCCGGTAGCGGGCGGCCGTCGTCTCGTGGGGCGGCGGCGGCCAGAAGGCGGCGATCGTCAGGTTCACAGCGCTCCTGTCCTGATCCGCCCGGCGTAGCGGGCCACGAGGGCGTCGTTGTGCGCGTCGGCGCCGGGGATGTTGGCCGACAGGTAGACCGGCGGGACCGTTCCATCCGCCTGGAGCAGGCCGATCGCCTCGGCGATCATCAGCTGCACGACCAGCGCCGAGGTGATCGAGGAGATGCCGCAGACCGGGCCGTGCTCGGTCGGCAGGACGGCGTCGCCGTACGGCGCCAGGTTGTCGATCACGATGTCCGCCAGCTCGAACAGCCGCTCCCCCGACGGGTGGCGCGAGGTGATGGCGCCGGAGTGGGCCAGGGAGGTGATCGCGATCAGCGGCAGGCCGCGCTCCTTGACCAGCCGGGCCATCTCCACGGTCGAGCCGTTGCCGCCCGAGTTGGAGGCGATGACGAAGACGTCGGACTTCTCGATCGTGTGCAGGGCCAGCACCTGGTGCGCGGTGCGCGGATCGCGCTCGGCCAGCGGGTCGAACTCGCCGGGGTCGGCCGAGCCCAGCACCACCGGGTCGCGCAGGGTGAGCCGGTTGGTCGGGATGAGACCGCCCGCCCGGCCCGCCACCTCCAGCGCCACCGCCTCCGAGTGCCCCGTCCCGTACGCGTGCACGACGCCGCCGGCGCGCACGGCCTCGGCGATCAGCGCCCCCGACCGCCGGATGGCGGGCAGCTGGCCGGTCAGCAGCCGGTCCAGGCGGGAGCGCGCCTCGTCGGCGAAGGCCATCACAAGATCCATGGATTGTTTCCTCAACGGTTCATGCCGGCGGTCAGCCCGGCGACGATCTGGCGCGTGGCCAGGACGAAGAGCACGACCAGAGGGATCGTCGTCATCACCAGGCCGGCGAAGAGCGTCCCCCAGTCGTTCTGGAACTGGCCGAAGAAGTGGGTGAGGCCGACCGGCAGGGTCAGCTTGCTCTCGTCCCGCATCAGGACCAGGGGGTAGAAGAAGTCATTCCAGATCGGCACGAACTGGAAGACCACCACCGTCGCGAGCGCGGGCCGGACCAGCGGCAGCATCACGTGCCAGAAGGTCGCGAACGGGCCGGCGCCATCCAGGGACGCGGCCTCGTCCAGCTCGTACGGCAGCTGGCGGAAGAAGGCGGTCAGCACGAAGACGTTGAACGGGACCGACCCGGCCGCGTAGACCAGCACCAGCCCGGCCAGCGAGTCCACCAGCCCCATGCTCTCCAGCAGGTAGAACAGCGGCAGCACGCCCAGGTGGGCGGGCAGCGTCATGCCGGAGATGAAATAGGCGGCGAACATGCCGCGGCCGCGGAACTCCCTGCGGCCCAGCGGGTACGCGGCCAGCAGCGAGACCCCGGCGCCCAGCAGCACCGCGCAGACCACGACGACCGCCGAGTTGACCACGTACGTGGAGAAGGACGCCTCCGTCCACGCCTTGACGTAGTTGCCGAACCCGGTGGGCCGGCCGAGCGGCTGGTCGAAGATCTCGCTGGTGGGCCGGAACGAGCTGAGCACCATGACGAGCAGGGGCGCCATGGAGAAGGCGGCGTAGCCCCAGAGCAGGATCTTGATCGCCAGTGCCCTCATGCCTTCCTCCTCAGGACCCGCTCGAGCAGCAGCGTCGAGCCGAAGATGAAGGTGAACATGAAGACCGCCAGCGCCGAGGAGGTGCCCAGCGCGTTGACGTCGCCCGAGGCGAAGGCGGTCCGGTAGAACAGCAGTCCGAGCACGTCCGTCGCGCCCGCCGGGGCGCCGTTGGAGCCGCCGAGCGCGTAGACCAGGGCGAAGGTGCCCATGCTGCCGATGAAGCTGAGGATCGTGACGGTGGCCATGGCCGGCTTGAGCAGCGGCAGCGTGATGCGCCAGAACACCTGCCAGGAGCCCGCGCCGTCGGTCCTGGCGGCCTCGCCGTACTCCTGGGGGATGCCGCCGAGGGCGGCGCTGAACAGCAGCATCGGAAAGCCCACCCACTGCCAGGTGGTGATCATGATGACGGTCGGCAACGCGGTGTCCGGGTCGCCCAGCCACGGCATCGCCAGGCCGAGCGGCTTGAGGAACGCGTTGACCGGGCCGAAGGCGGGGCTGAGCAGCAGGGTCCACAGGTAGCCGATGACCAGGGGGTTGACCAGGTACGGCAGGGCGAACATGGTCTGCAGGGCCCGCTTGCCGCGCCGTACTCGGGACAGCGCGAGCGCGAAGGCCAGGCCCAGCGTGTTCTGCACCAGCATGGTGCCCGCGAAGAGCAGGAAGTTGTGCCCCAGCGCCGGCAGCAGCTGGTCGAGGAAGGTGCCCGACAGCAGGCCGGCGTAGTTGTCCACCCCGGCGAAGCCGCCGCGCAGCGTGCCCTTCCAGGAGAAGAAGCTGTAGGTCAGGCCGGTGAACAGCGGGTAGACCACGAAGGCCGAGTAGAGGAGGAAGGCGGGGATCAGGAACAGGTACGACGATCCCCGCCCCCGCCGCGTGCCTAGAGCCATGTGGACACGCTCTTGTCGAGCCGCTCCGCCGCTTCCTTGGCGGTGATCCGGCCCAGCAGCATCTCCTGCAGCGCCTTGGAGAACACGGCGGCCGAGGAGGGGTTGCCGTAGGCGAACTCGTTCATGAAGTAGGCCGCGCCGTGCTGCTTGAAGGTGGTGGCGACCTCGCCGAGCAGGGGGTCCTTGGGCGTGACGCCGGGGACGGCGGAGAAGATGCGCAGGGTGTCGGTGTAGAGCTGGCCGTAGTCCTTGGAGGCCAGCCAGGCGGCGAACTTCAGCGCCTCGGCCTTGTGCCTGGTCTTGACGTTGATGCCGTAGGAGCCGTCGGTGAACCCGGGCATGAGGCCCTGGCCCTCCGGCGAGGGCGGCGTGAAGACGCCCAGCTCGACGCCCTTGGCGTTCTCGTTGAAGAAGTTCAGCTCCCACAGGCCGCCGGGGAACATGGCCGCCTTGCCGGAGGAGAACAGGATCTGCGCGTCGGTGTAGGAGACGCCGGCGGCGTTCTCGGGGAAGTACGGCTTGAGCTTGCCGAGCTGCTCGATGCCCGCGACGAAGCGCGGGTCGGCGAACTTCTTCCGCTTGGCCTTGACGTCGGCGAGGAACTCGTCGCCGCCCCACTGGGCGGTGCCGAAGATGCTCGCCACGATCGGCAGCATCCAGTCGTCCTTGCCGCCGAAGGCGAACGGGATGATGCCCTTGGCCTTGAGCTTCTCGGCGGAGGAGATCATCTCGTCGTACGTCTTGGGCGGGGTGACGCCGTTGTCGGCGAAGATCTTCTTGTTGTAGATCACCTGCAGGGTCTGCACGGCGAACGGGACGCCGTACACCTTGCCGTCCTTGTCGCCCTTGGCGGCGCGCAGGACGCCCTCGTCGTAGCTCGCCAGGCCGGGCACGTCCTTGGCGTCGAGCGGGAGCAGCCGGCCGGCCTCGACCAGCGGCTGGAGCTGGGCGCCGGCGCGCAGCCAGGCCAGGTCGGGGCCGCTATCGCCGGCCAGGCCGGTGGACAGGATCGTGTCGTACTCGGTGGCGGTGGTGAAGGAGCGGGCGTCGACGTCGACCCCGGGGTTGAGCTTCTCGTACTCGGCGAACATCTTGTCGTAGTTGGCCTCGGGACCCCACCCCCAGACCGAGAGGGTGACCTTGCCCTCGCCGGCACTGGTGGTGGTCGAAGGGGCACAGGCGGTGAGGGCTGTCGCCAGCGCGACAGCGGCGGCGAGGCGCATGGGGGCTCCTAGCGTGGGGGCAGGCGGTGCTTGGCGACCGCGTCGGTGGCGGCGGTCAGCAGCTGGTTGCTGGTCTGATGGGTGCGTTGGACGACGCCGATGTAGAGGCAGTCCAGGACGAGCATCTGGGTGTGGCGGGCGGCCACCCCGCCGGCGCGGAAGGGGGTGTCCTGGGCGGCGGTGGTGAGGACGATGTCGGCGGCCTCGGCCAGCGGGCTGCGGGGGAAGTTGGTGACCGCGATCGTGGTGGCGCCGCGTTGTTTGGCGATGGTCAGCGGCTCGACGACCTCGGCCGTGGTGCCCGAGTGGGAGATGCCGAGCGCCACGTCGTGGCCGTCGCGCGCGTTGGCGCTGCAGACGGCGTTGTGCACGTCGGTCCACAGCGCGCCCGGCCGGCCGATGGCGTGCAGCCGCAGGTGCAGGTCCATGGCCACGCCGGCGCTGCCGGCGACCGCGAAGAAGTCGATGAACCTGGCGCGCACCAGGGCGGAGGCGGCCCGGTCCACCGCCTCGAGGTCGAGCTGGGCCGCCGTCTCCTCCATCGCGCGCATGTCGCTGGCCAGCAGGCTGCGCAGCACCAGGCTCGCGGGGTCGTCCGGCGAGAAGGCGATCAGGCTCTGCTCGCGCGGGGTGGCGTCGTTGCGGCCGAGCTCGGCCGCCAGCGCCAGCCTGAGCTCGGGGTAGCCGGCCAGGCCCAGCTCGCGGCAGAAGCGGGTGACGGTGGTGAGTGAGGTGCCGCACCGCTCCGCCAGCTCGCCGATGGTCGAGGCGGCCACGGCGGCGGGGTCCGCCAGGATCGTCTCGGCGATGCGCCGGTGGGTCGCGGTGAGGGTGGGCTCGACCCCCCGGATTCTGGCCAGGATCGGTGACATGGGAGGAACACTCCCGCTTTCCGACATGTATGTCAATAGTTCACATTCAACAGACGATGTTAGAAAATTTCCCCCTTGTGTGATCTGCTGGGAGTATGTCACTTTCGAGGCCATGCGGAACTTCCTCCTGGCGCTGGTGCTCGGGAGCGCCGGCCTGCTGCCCACCCGCGCCGACGCGGTGGACATCCAGTTACTGGCCTTCAACGACTTCCACTCCGGCTTCCCGACCAGCTTCGCCATGACGCCGTCCGGCCCGGTCCCGGCGGGCGGCGCCGAGTACCTGGCCGCCCACATGGACCGGCTCCAGCGCGACAACCCCCACGGCACGCTGCGGCTCGCGGCCGGCGACAACATCTCCTCCAGCACCATGAACGCCACCGCCCTGCACGACGAGCCGGGCATCCAGGCGCTCAACCTGATGCGCCTGGACGCCTCCAGCGTCGGCAACCACGAGTTCGACGAGGGCCTGACCGAGTTCCGCCGGATGGAGAACGGCGGCTGCCACCCGATCGAAGGGTGCGCGCTCCCGGGCTTCAAGGGCGCCGACTTCCCGTACCTGGGCGCCAACATCGTCGACACCACCACCGGCAAGCCCGCGATGACCCCCTACATCGTGAAGGAGGTCAAGGGCGTCAAGGTCGGCATCATCGGCGTCAGCTACAAGAACACGCTGAACGAGGCCCCCGGCCCCACCGCGCCGCTGGAGGGACGCGACGAGGCCGAGGCGGTCAACACGTACGCGGCCGAGCTCAAGGCCAAGGGTGTGCGGACCATCGTGGTCCTGATCCACCAGGGCGGCGGTCAGACCGGCGGCGGCCTGCCCAACCAGTGCAACAACCTGGCCGGGCCGATCAAGGACATCGTGCAGCGGTTCGATCCCGAGGTGGACGCGGTGATCTCGGGGCACACGCACAACGCGTACAACTGCGTGATCAACGGCATCCCGGTCACCCAGACCTCGGGCCACACGCGCGAGCTCACCAGGATCTCCCTCACCGTGGACCGGGCGACCGGCAACCCGACCGCCTCCAAGGCCGAGAACCTCACCGTCACCCACGACGTCAAGCCGGACGGCCAGATCGCCGCCCTGCGCCGCAGGACCGACGAGCAGGGGCAGAAGCTGCTGGACCGGCCGGTCGGCCTGCTCGCCCGCGACCTCACCGCCCAGCGCAACGCCGCCGGCGAGTCCACCGTCGGCCACGCCCTGGCCGACGCCCGGCTCTTCGCCACCTCGGCCCCGGAGAACGGCGGCGCCCAGATAGGGATCCAGCCGCCCTACGGCGGCGGCATCGGCGGCGACCTGATCGTCAACCCCACCGGCAACGAGATGTCGAACCTGGTGACGCACGGCAAGGCGCTGCGCGTGCAGCCGTTCAGCAACATGCTCGTCACCATGACGCTCACCGGCAGCCAACTGGAGCGGCTGCTGGAGCAGCAGTGGTGCGGCCAGGGCACCGCCCGCGTGCTCGGCATCTCCCAGGGGCTCACGTACACCTACGACAACGCCAAGCCCGCCTGCGACCGGATCGACCCGGCCACCGTCAAGCTCGACGGGACCGTCGTCGACCCGGCCGCGAAGTACCGCCTGACCGCCAACTCCTTCATCGCGAACGGCGGCGACGGCTTCTCGGTGCTGACCGAGGGCACCGACCGGGTGGAGAAGGTGCGCGACATCGAGGCGTTCGAGTCCTACATCCGGGCGAAGAGCCCGCTGCAGGCCCCGGCCCTGGGCCGGGTCACCCGCCTGAACTAGGACCAGGGCGGTCCCGGGCCGCCACGACGATGAGCGCCCCGGAGACCGTCCCGGCGAAGAACGGGGACGGCACGAGCAGGACGCCGCCCAGCGCACACCACGCCGCGACACCCCAGCCGAGTCCGGCGGGCATCGCCACCCCTCGTCCGGCCAGGTGCCAGATCAGGCACCCCAGGAGGAACAAGGGGACGGCGAAGCCCCCCGGACCGGCCCAGAAGACGAGCTTGTTCTGCAGGGACTCCACCGTCTGGGCGCCGCCCGTGAATTCGAGCGGGACGGCCGCCCACAGCCCCCGGTCCGCCCAGCCGGCGACGTCGCCCCAGGCGAAGAGCGCCAGCAGGGACAGGTGCCCCGCGCCCAGCACCAGCATGATCCCGCTCGCCCAGCGGAGCAGCCGCTTCCTGGAGTCCATCGTGACTCCTTTCTATGTTGGCCAACACAGGCTATATCGCCGGGCATATGCTCTGTCATCCGGCATACCTGGTTAGATGGCCGCATGGCCACGCGACGTATCGAGAGCACTCAGGAGAGCCGCCGGCTGCTGGTGACGGCCGCGGCCGAGCTCTTCGCCGAGAAGGGATACCGGCAGACGAGCTTCATCGACATCGCCGACAAGGCCGGCATCAGCCGCGGCTCCATCCCCTGGCACTTCGGCAACAAGCTCGGCCTGCTGGAAGCGGTGGTGGACGACCAGGTCCAGGCCGCGCCGAGCGGCTTCCCCCCGCCCGCCGGTGATCCGCTCGATCAGGTCATGGACTTCATCCGCCGGCCCGCCACGCGGCTGTTCATCACCCTGCTCGCCGAGGCCGTGGAGGTCGGCTCACCGATCCGCGAGCACTACGCCCGGCTCCACGCGGCACTCCGGCAGGGGGTGCTGGCCCGGATACCGGCGGACGCGCTGCCCCCGGGCACCGACCCGGAGGCGTTCGCGGTCCTGCTGGTGGGGGCCGTCATCGGCGTCCACGCCCAGTGGCGGGTCGCTCCCGAGGCGGTGGACCTGGAGTCCGTCCAGGCCACGCTCCGCGCCCTGCTGCCGGCGGGCCCCGGGAACGCCTGACCCGGCTTACCCGATCTTGGCCAGCAGCGACGAGGCCGTGGGGACGAAGGACGGATCGCCGGTCTCCACCGCCGTCCGCAGCAACCGCCGGGCCAGCTCCATGTCACCCCTCGCGTACCTGATCTCCCCCATCCGGCAGGCGGCCTCGGCCACCAGGTCGGCCTGCTCGGTCAGCCCCAGCGTGAGCTCGTAGTAGCGCAGGGCGCCGTCGTGGTCGCCGAGCCAGTAGCACAGCTCGCCGAGGTGCGCCGCGGCCAGCCCCGACTCGGCGTCCCCCGCGTCGATGACCCGCTGGTACCAGGTGAGCGCCTCGGGGAAGTCCCGGTTCCGCTTGGCCAGCGCGCCCAGGTACATCGCCGCGAGCGCGCTGTAGTGCCCCTCGGCCTCCTCGACGCCCCGCAGGTACCACTGCCGGGCCCGTTCCTCGTCCTCCTCGTGGTACGTCTGCCCCAGCGCGATCGTGGCCCGGGCCGCGAGGTCGGCGTCACCGGCGTCGAGCACCCGCAGGTACGCCTCCCGCCCCTCGTCCACCAGCCCGGCCCCGACCAGCGTCTGCGCCAGCGTGGCCACCGCGATGGGCTCGCCCCCGGCGGCCGCCGCCCGCAACGTGTCCAGGGACGCCTCGGTGTCCCCGCGGTTGCCCTGCAGCATGCCGAGCAGGCTCCCGAACACCCCGCGGACGGGGCTGTCGGCGTCGGCCGCCGCCCGCTGCGCGACGTCGAAGAACGCCTCGGTGTCCCCCTCGTCGTCGAGCAGTTCGAGCAGCCTGCCGCCGGCGACGAACCGTACGTCCGCGTCGTCGTCCCGGCTGAGCCGTTCGTAGATCGCCCGCGCCTCGGCGTGCTCGCCCAGCTCGGCCAGCCGGTCGGCGACGTCGAGCTCGGTGAACGTCCCCCGCCCGGCCAGCTCGAAGTACGCCCGTACGGCGGCCGGGTCCGCACACCGCTCGCCCAGCTCGCGCGCCACGGCGGCGGCCTCGTCGCCCATCAGCCGGAGGATCCGCACGGCCAGGTCGTGCTCGCCGCGGTCGGACGCCTGGTGGGCGAGCACCCGCAGGTTGCCCGCCGCCACCTCGGAGCCGGCGCCCGCGGCGGCCGCGAACGCCTGGGCGGCGCCCATGTGGTCGTCCTCCTCGTACAGCCAGATGCCGAGCTGCACGCCGCCCCGGTCCACCGCGTCGGGCGCGCCGAACTCCATGGCCAGCCGCACCTCCCGGACGGCGCCGGCCGTGTCGCCCAGCCCGCGCAGGGCCTTGGCGAGGTCCACGCGGATGCCGGCCGAGGTGCCCGGGAAGCCGGTCTCCACGCCCCGCCGGTACATGAGGGCCGCGTTCTCCAGGTCGTCCCGCGCCTTGTACGCGTCGCCCCATGCCCAGTAGCCCATCGACACGGTCTCGGGGTCGCCGGTGCCGACGGCCCGCTCGGCCTCCTCCACCACCGCGTCGTGGTCCTCCATGAGGAGCAGGTGGGCGATCAGGTGGCGCTCGCTCTCGAGGTCCCCGGCCGCCGCACCGGCGGTCAGCGCCTCGCGTACGCCCTCGGCGTCGCCCCGCGCGTTGAGGAGGTCGGCCAGCACGACGGCGGTGGCGGGCATCGCGGCGCGGGCCGCCTCGATCGCCCCGTCGAGATCGCCGCGGCGGTGGCGGAGGATGGCGATGTTGCGCCAGGCCATCTCGGCCGTGCGCGGGTGTCCGGTGGCGGGCAGGGTGCTCAGCTCGGCCCGGCAGTGCTGGCCGCGCCCGGCGAGGACCACGCCGAGGTCCACCGCGGCCTGCGCGGCGAGGTCGGGCTCGCCCAGCTCGACGACCACCCGGCAGAGCGCCGCGGCCGCGTGCTCGTCGTCCAGCCCGCGGGCCCGCTCAAGGGTCTCGGCGAGGGGTTCCCGCCGGTCCTGCGGGTCCGCCGCGGCCACCAGCCGGCGTACGGCCTTCGCGTCGTCCTCTTCGAGCGCGAGCAGCACCTCGGCCATCAGCTCCGACCCGGCGAACTCGGTCAGCGCCGCGACCGCCCCCTCCCGGTCGCCGTCGTCGGCCAGCACCCATCCGCGTTCCTTGGCCGAGGCCGTGCCGAGCCGGACGCGCGCGACGGCCGTGAACCATTCGTCGTCGTCCAGGGCGACGACCCGTTCGTAGGCGGAGCGGGCGTACTCGTCGTCGCCCGCTTCGGCCAGCGTCCGTCCCGCCCACATCAGCGCGCCGGACGCGGACTCGGGGTCGGCGGCCACGGCCCGCTCGAACGCCTCCCGCGCCCCCAGCACATCGCCTGTCCTGGCCAGCAGCTCCCCGAGCACCTGTTCCTCGAGCGTATCGCCCGAGCCGGGCGCCAGGAGGGACAGGGCGGCGCTCAGGTCGCCGTGGTCGCGGAGAACGACGGCGAACTTGAGCCGCCCGGCCGCGCCGAACTCCTCCGTCATCAGCTCACCGGCCTCCTGCGCCGCCCCGCTCGCCACGAGCACCTCGGCGAGCCGCACGGTCGCGTCCTTCCTGCGCGCCTCGCTCAGCTCCCCGAGCGCTCCCCGGTAGGCGGCGGCCGCCTCGACCAGCAGCCCGAGCTCCTGCCGCACCTGCCCGATGTCGCGCAGCGTGATGGCGGCCAGGCGCTCGTTGTCACCCTCCGCGACCTGCTCCCACGCCTCCAGAGCCCCGCGCTTGTCCCCCGCCTCGTTCCGCAGCGCGCCGAGGTAGCAACCCGCCTCCTGCCGGTAGTTGGGGTGCCCGGCGGCCAGCACCAGCGAGAGCGCCGCGTCGGCGGCGGCGATCTCGCCGCGCCGCTGCCAGGCGTGCGCGCTCTCCATGGCCAGCATGCTCACCAGGAACGCGTTGCCCTCGTCGTCGATCTCCGCCAGCGCCTCGGCGGCGGCGTCGAGGTCCCGGTCGAGCAGGAACCGGGCGAAGCGCCCCATCTCCTTCGGCTCCCCCGTCGCCAGGTCGAAGGCCGCCCGCGCGGCGGCGAGGTCGTCGACCCGCACCCGGTGCAGCCCGAGCAGCCAGGCGCTGCGCGAGCGGTCGTCCGCGGAGGTCTCCTCCTCGATCTGCCTCTCGTGCAGCCGGCAGACGGCCAGCAGGTCGCCCTGCCGCTCCAGCACCGTGAACAGCGAGGCGGCCGCCTCGATCCGCAGCCCGCGGTTGCCGCCGTCCATGGCCGTCGTGTACGCGGCCCGCGCCTCGCCCAGGTCGTGCTCCGTGACGAGCCCGCCCAGCGCGTACCCCACCCACGGCGCCAGCACCGGATGCCCCTCCGCCGTGGCCCGGCGCAGCAGGTCGAGCGAGGCCTCCTCGTCGGACAGCACCTCCTTGCAGATCACCGCCGTGTACGACAGCGCCAGCGGGTCCCCGCTCTCGGCCGCCGACTCGAACAGCTTGGCCGCGTCCGACAGGTCGTACCCGATCGAGGCCAGCACCTGGGCGAACACGGCGGCGCCGATCGCCGCGACGGCGGGATCGGGATGGTCCATGGCCGCGCGGTAGCGGACCAGCCCCTCCTCCCTGCCCAGTCGCTGGTGGTCGAGCATCGCGCCCAGCACGGGGTGCGCCTCCTCGCCCGACTCGCGCAGCAGGTGCAGCAGGAAGACCGCGCTGAAGCCCTGGAGCACGTCGTCGCCCTCGGCCACGTACGCGAGCAGCTCGTCGGCCTGCTCCCGGTCGCCCTCGCCGATCTCCAGCTGGGCCAGCGTCGCCATGGCCCTGAGCGACTGCGTGGCCGCGCCCGAGTCGGCGGCCCCGCGCAGCAGCAGCCTGGCCCCGGCCACGTCACCGGCCTGCAGGCGGGCCAGCCCCTCGTCGGTGTCCTGGAGCGCCTGCTCCTCGACGGGGTCGGCCAGCGGCTGCTGCCTGGCGGCGTGCTCGAGGAGCAGCGTGGCCTTGAACGCGGCGTCGGGGTCGTCGTGCCCGGACGCGAACCGCGCCAGCTCCATGGCCTCGTCGTACACCTCAGGATGCTGATCGAGCAGCAGGCCGAGCAGCGTGACGCAGATCGACGCCCACTCGTCCTCGCCCGCCTCCAGCACCGCGCGCAGCGCGGCCAGCGCCTCGGCCGTCTCGCCCGCCTCGACGTGCATCTGGGCCAGGCAGGCCTGGGCCTGCACGACGTACTCGCGCTGCCCGCTGGCGATCACGCGGCGGAAGATCGCCTTGGTCTCCTCCACGTCGCCCAGCGACGCGGTCACCTTGGCCAGCTCGATCAGCGACGGCAGCCGGATGTCGGGCCTCGGGTCCTCGGCGGCCACGCGGTAGGCGGCGGCGGACTCGGCGTACTCGCCCAGGTCCACCAACACCGCGCCGAGCAGCTTGTGCGCCATGGCCAGGTGGTCGGGGTGCCCGACGGCGATGGCGTGCTCGCACACCTGCCTGGCCTGCTCGAACTCCTCCTCCTCGGCGTAGATCTGGTACAGCCGGAACGCCGACAGCGACACCACGTCGGGGTCGCCGCAGGTCAGCAGTGCCCGGAAGTCGTCCTCGTCCTCCGCCTCCTCATACAGCTCGCGGGCCGAGGCCGGGTCCTGGAAGTGGAACTCGGGCAGCTCCAGCCGCGCGGCCAGCTCGGCCACCGCCGGGCTGTCACACCTGCGGGCCCGCTCCAGCGCCTCCTCCGCGCCCTCCACGTCGCCCATCTGCGTGAGCACCAGCACCATCGCCGTGTCGGCGAGCGCGGCCACCTCGAAGTCGGCCCCGTCGGACGCGATCGTCAGCACCCGGTGCGCCGCCGGCCACTCCTTGGCCGCGACGAGCATCATGCCCATGGCGATGGCCGAGCGCTGCCCGAACACGGGGTCGCCCGACTGGATCACCGACCTGTGCGCCGCCTCGGCTCCGTCGAGATCCCCCTGCTCCTGCAGCAGGCCCGCCAGCAGGTGGGAGGCTTCCGGGTCCCCTGTGGCCGCGATCTGCCTGAACAGCGCGGCGGCCTGGTCGAGGTCTCCCGCTTTCCAGTGGTCCATGGCCGCGTCGAGCTGTTCTGACGCCATTGCTCACTCCAAAGTCATCCAACAATGTGAAAAAGCTACACATGTGTCACGTCCGTCACAGGCCATTTGTGGAGATGGCGCGTGCTTATGGAGCCCCCGCCGGGCGGGGGAGGCCGTAGCGTAGTCCTCATGGGCAAGGCGTTCTGGATCGATCAAGAGTTCGACAGAGACCGTGACGGGCGCTATGCCGTACACGTTCGCAAGAATCTGGAAGAGTTTGAATGGGGTGACATCGCCCCCGTCAGGTTCGCGTGCGCCGCGTGGCGGCTGGCCACGCCGCCGGCGCTGACCCCCGGTTACGTACGGTGGGACCGGCGCGTGCTCGACGCCACCTGCCACCGCAACACCTGGGACGGCTCGCTCTACGCGCGGGTCAGGGTCGTCTCGCCGCTGCCCGAGGAGCTGACCCGCTCGCGGGCCTGGTGGCGCGACCGGGGGTGGCTGGGCTGGCAGGAGACCTTCGGCCAGTACGTCGAGCCGACCCAGCAGGACCTGGCCCGGCACCCGTTCCTGCGGACCTCGCTGCTCCTGGAGGTGCCCGTGCCCCTGGACGACCTGCCGCCCGAGCCCGAGGGGCCGCACGACGAGGTCGAGCAGCGCGCGCACCGGGCGGTGGTGGTGCTGACCCGCGAGCTCAACGCGCTGGTCGCACCGGTCCTCGACCAGCTCGGCGGCTAGCATGCGCGGATGATCCGCGGGTAGCGGAGGTCCATGAGGAACCTGCTCATCTGGCCGGCGCTCGTGCTGGTCGCCGCAGGCTGCGCCCCTGACACGGCCGCCCCGGCGAGGGCGGCCGAGCGCTTCCACGCGGCCCTCTCCGCGCACCACGAGGACGCCGCGTGCGCGATGCTCACCCGCAAGACCGCCGAGAAGCTCCCCGATCCCGGCCAGACCTGCGCCGAGGCGCTGCGCGAGGCGAAGCTGGGGCCGGGCGGGGCCGTCACGTCGGTCAGCGTGTGGGGCGACGCCGCCCAGGTGCGGCTGGCCGGCGACACGCTCTTCCTGCACCGCTTCACCGACGGCTGGCGGGTCACGGCCGCCGGGTGCGAGCCGGTGCGCGACCTCCCCTACAACTGCGAGGTGGAGGACTGATGCGGGTGATGTTCACGATCACCATGCTGATCATCGTGGTCGGCCTGGCGTTCTTCTTCGTCGTGGGGCTCTCGCGGCTATGAGGTGGGTCAAGGAGAACTCGCCGGCGCTGGCCTTCCTTGTCATGTTCCTGCTCTCGCTGGGCGGACAGGCCGTGGCCGGGATCTACCTCCGGCAGCGGGGGGCACCCGAGTCGAAGCCGGTGGGGGCGGCTCACGCCGAGACGGGTGTGGAGGGCCGACCGGTGATCACGGCGACGATGCGGGTGCCGTCGGGGAAGGCGCCCTGGCGGGCGAGGTCGAGGATCCCGTAGAGCATCTTCGCCACATAGATGCCTTCAACACGATATTTCCCGATAAATGCGTCCAAAGTGGGGGTCGACTTGGCGTAGCCGCCGAAGTGGTAGTCCAGGTTGAGCTCCCAGTTCGCCCAGGTGCGCCCGTACGCCTCCCGCTGCAGCCTGGCCACCTCGCTCACGAGGAAGCCCGCCCCCTTCAGCACCGCGAACCCGATCGCCCGCTTCCCCTCCGGCAGCCCCGCCGAGATCCCGGCCAGCGTCCCGCCGGTGCCGACCGGGCAGCAGATGACGTCGTACTCCGCGGAGATCTCCCCCGGCAGCTCGGCGCACCCGCGCACGGCGGCCGCGTTGCTCCCGCCCTCGGGCAGGATCGCCACGTCGTCGCCCCAGCGCGCCCGCAGCCCCGCCAGCACGCCCTCGGTGTGCTTGAGCCGGTAGGAGGCCCGGTCGAGGTAGGTCAGGGTCATCCCGCACGCTCTCGCGTGGGCGAGCGAGGGGTTCAGCGGCAGGTGCTCCTCGCCCCGGATGACCCCGATGGTCTCGATCCCGTGCCGCCGCCCCGCCTCGGCCACGGCCCTGATGTGGTTGGAGTACGCGCCGCCGAAGGTCAGCAGGCGGGAATGGCCCAGGTTGTACCGGAGTTTGCGGGGTTTGTTGTCGTCGTGCATCAGGAACAATCGGACCCGGCCGAGCCCGGGATCCAGGAGCTCTTCCATGGCGCTAGTCTACGGTCGAGGCTTTGTTGAGGAGTGTTCGATTATGCGCGTTGTTGAAGCTTTCCGTGCCGCCTATGGCGCGGCCCCCCAGACCGTCTGGCGTGCGCCCGGCCGGGTCAACCTGATCGGCGAGCACACCGACTACAACGACGGCTTCGTCCTCCCCTTCGCCGTGCCGTGGGGCGTCACGGCCGCGATCACGCCGCGCACGGACGGCACCATCCGGCTCCTCTCCCTCCAGGCTCCCGGCGAGCCCGTCACGATTCCCAGTCACGACCAGTCGGCGGGCTGGACGCGCTACGTCGTCGGCGTCTTCGCCATGCTGGGCGACCGCGTGCGGGGCGCGGACATCGCGATCGACGGCGATGTCCCGCCGGGCGCCGGCCTCAGCTCCAGCGCCGCCCTCGAGGTGGCCGTCGCCTCCGCGCTCAACGACCTGCACGACCTGGGCATGACGCCCATGGAGATCGCCCTGCTCAGCCAGAAGGCCGAGAACGATTTCGTCGGCATGCCCTGCGGCATCCTCGACCAGGCCGCCTCGGCGCTGTGCGAGGAGGGGCACGCGCTGTTCCTCGACTGCCGCTCGCTCGGCTCCCGCAACATCCCGCTCGACCTGGCCGCCCACGGGCTGAGCATGCTGATCATCGACACGCAGGTCCACCACCAGCACGCCGACGGCGAGTACGCCAAGCGCCGCGCCGAGTGCGAGTCGGCGGCCCGCAAGCTCGGCGTCCCGGCCCTGCGCGACGTCACGGACCTGGCGGCCGCCCTCGATCAGCTCCAGGGTGACGAGCGCAAGCGCACGATGCACATCGTCACCGAGAACCACCGCGTCGAGGCCCTCATCGGCCTCCTGCGCGCGGGCGCCGTCACCGAGATCGGCGCCCTCCTCAACGCCTCGCACCTGTCGCTCCGGGACCAGTACGAGGTCTCCTCGCCGGAGCTGGACGTCGCGGTCGAGGCCGCCATCAAGGGCGGGGCGCGGGGCGCCCGGATGACGGGCGGCGGCTTCGGCGGCTCCGCCATCGCCCTGGTGCCGGTGGACCGCCTGTCCAGTGTCGAGGAGTCGGTGACCGGCGCGTACGCGGAGCACGGCTTCCAGCCTCCGCGCTTCCTGCCCGCCACCCCGGCCCGCGGCGCCCACCGCCTGGCCTGAGCCGCCTACCCTGCCCGCTTACAGGGGCGGGAAGTTCGGCGGGCGTCGCTCCAGGAAACTGGCGACGCCCTCCGCGAAGTCGGGGCGGTCGAAGGAGGCCATCATCTCCTGCACGGCCGCCTTGGCGGAGTCCTCCAGGGTGGCGTCCCAGTCGTGCCACACCTGCCGCTTGATCACCGCCATGGACGCCGGCGAGCTGTAGGCGGCGAGCTCCCGGGCGTACGCCTGCGCCTCGGAGAGCAGGCCCTCCCCCGGCACGACCCGGTTGACCAGCCCGAGCTCGTACGCCTCGGCCCCGGTGAACACCCGCCCCGACAGCAGGACGTCCATGGCCCGCTGCTGCCCCATGAGCCTGGGCAGCACCCACGACAGCCCGTACTCCGCGATCAGCCCCCGGCGCGGGAACGCCGTGGTCCACTTGGCGTCCGCGGCCGTGAAGACGAGATCGCAGACGAGCGCGTGCACCATGCCCAGCCCCGCGCAGGCCCCGTTGACGGCGGCGATGATCGGCTTGCCGATCGTGGTCGGGAACGTGTTGGGCCGCGGGTCGGGCTCCACGTCGTAGGTGCCGTTCTGGATCGCCGCCAGCGCCTTGAAGTCCGCGCCCGAGCAGAACCCCTTGCCCGCGCCCGTGACCACGACGGCCCGCACCTCCGGGTCCTTCTCGGCCTCCGCCAGCAGGTCGAAGTAGCGCCGTCCCAGGGCGTCCGTCCACGCGTTGAGGGTGTCGGGACGGTTGAAGGTCAGTGTGAGTACGCCCTGGTCGAGGGATGAGAGCACGAGTTCTGCCATGCCCTAACCGAACCATGTTCTAGGCCGGGAAGGCAAGGACGGCGGCTGGCGGTGATGGACGAAGGCGGGGCTCAGAACGCTGGTGTCGTAGTAGCGGTGGAAGACGGGGGTGACGCCGCCCGACATCGGGGGCACGATCCACGACCAGTCCGCCGGGCAGACGCGCCCGGCCTTCTCCTCGCGCGACAGGTGGGTGAGGAAACGGCGCGACTCGGTGTGGTGATCGGTCATCGTGACCCCCTTCCGCTCGAACGAGTGCAGCACCGCCACGTTCAGCTCCACCAGCGCGTGGTCCCGCCACAGGGTCCGCTCGGTCGAGGTGTCCAGCCCGAGCCGCTCCGCGACGACCTTGAGCTGGTCGTACCTGTCGGCGTCCGCGAAGTTGCGGGCGCCGATCTCGGTGCCCATGTACCAGCCGTTGAAGGGCGCGCACGGGTAGCAAATGCCGCCGACCTCCAGACACATGTCGGAAATAGCCGGAACGGCATGCCAACGCAGGCCCAACTCCTCGAACCACTGATACTCCGGATGCACCAGCGGCACCTCCAGCACGACGTCACCCGGCAGGTTGCACAGCAACGGATCGCCCAGGCTCGGCTGGATGATCACCGGCAGCACGTCGAACCGGCCGGACCTGCCCTGCCAGCCCAGCGCCTTGGCCAGGTCCGTGAGCTCCGCATTGTGCGGGTCCCCCACGATGCGGCCCTCCCCGGTGCGGTGTCCCGCGTACCGGATGAGCTGGTCGTTCAGGATCCGGGGGCCGGGCAGCGCCGGGGTGTCGGGCGGCAGGACGGTCACCGTCGGCCTGATCCTGCCGTTCCCGGTGGCCACCCGCAGGTGCTCGACGCACTCCAGGGCGACCCCCTCGGCCGTGGTCACCTGCCTGCGGTCGCGCACCTTCAGCGAACGCCAGTAGAGCCGTCCGATGCACCGGTTGCTGTTGCGCCAGGCCACCCGGGCGCCGAACTCCAGCTCCTCGTACGTGTGGGTGTAGGTCCCGTGGCGGGCCACGTCTCTGGAGACGTCGCGCAACCGGGCGTGCAGGCCTCCGGCCTGGGGGTTCTCGGCGTGGAAGAGCCTGATGAAGCGCTCCGCCTCGCGGAAGTCGGTGGTTCGCTCAAGCACTGCCTGCACGGTCAGGGCATCGAAGGGGCGCAGGCTCGTAATCCAGGTACGCACGCGGCAATCAGCACTTCTCCGTCATCGGATCGCCCCGCCGATTCCGGGTCGGCGACACGTCCTGGTGGCGGCGCCCTCTCCTCGCCCCCGTCGACCTGCCCGCGGCTCCCGGCCCAGAGGACCGGTAACCCATCCTTACCAGCCGCTCTCAGCTTTGTCCCGCCAAACCATGAAATGAGTGCGCCCCGGAAGGCTCCGGGGCGCACTCAGCGACTAACGGCTCGCGTAGTCCCTCCACACGCACGTGAGGTGGACGACGCGGCTGCGGTGCCAGCGCTTGCCGGCCTTGACCTTGTACGGCAGCTCCCCGGCCGGGACGCTGATCGACAGCCGACCCGCGGGCAGGGTCGTCACGCCGTCCACGGTCACGGGCTGGGCCGGCTCGATGTACTCCTCGTCCACAAGCTCGGCCACCCTGGCCTTGGAGAACTTGACGACCTTGCCGTCGGTCAGCCAGCACGTGAGCGGGCCGGCCGGGAGGTCCGGCTCGCCGTGGACCCTGACCAGCCCTTCGCCGCGCACCTCGATCGGACCGTCGTCGGCCAGCGCGGACCCGGCCATGCCGGCGAGCCCGAGGGTGACGGCGGTGAGGACGACGGCGGCGCGTCGCTTGAACATTGGGGTCTCCTTCCCCGATTCGATGAGACAGCCCGAGGGTGGCGCGGCGCACCTGAAGGAGGGCTTAAGGCACCCGAAGTGATCTTCAGGTACGCCTCATCCGGGGTCGAGGAAGTGGAGCGCAGCCGGCGCTGTCGGATCGCTGAAAGTTCTTCAACGAATCCGGGAGGCGGTGTCGGATCGGGGCGGTGGTGTTCGTAGCAGGGGTGAGGCCGCCCGCAAGGGGGCGGCGCCGAGGTGGAAGGAACCGCGATCATGATCAGGTCACCCTCGATGGAGTGGTGCAGGGAAACGGCGGCGCGTCGGATGAGGATCGCAGGAACGGAATCGAGCGCGGCGGATGGGCCCTGGGGGGCGGGTGACGATCCTGGTCGAGTCGCGGGTCGACGCCAAGGGCGTGACGATCCAGGTCTACCGGCCGGCCGGGCGCCCGCAGTATGCAACGCCTTGAAGCCCCTGACCGGCACCGTCTTGACACCACAGGAGATGATCCTCAGATGCAGTACCTGATTTCCGTGATCCACGACCGGGCCGGCCTCGCCACCCCGGACGAGGACGCTGCGATCGACGTGTTCAACGACCGGCTCCAGACCGACGGCCACTGGGTCTTCGCCGGTGGCCTCGCCTCGCCCGACACGGCCACCGTCATCGACAACCGGGGTGGGGAGGCGATGGTCACCGACGGGCCCTTTCTGGAGTCCAAGGAGTACCTCGCCGGCTTCTGGATCATCGAGGCCCCCGACCTCGACGTGGCGCTCAAGCTGGCAGCCGAGGGCTCGAAGGCCTGCAACCGGAAGGTCGAGGTGCGGCCGTTCCAGTGAACAGGATCGACGTCCGCGAGGCGATCACCCAGGCCCACCATGAGGAGTGGGCCCGGGTGGTCGCCTCCCTGACCAGGCGCTTCGGCGACCTCGACATCGCCGAGGAGGCGGCCGCCGAGGCGTTCGCGACCGCCGTCCAGCGGTGGCCGGCCGACGGCGTGCCCCCCAACCCCGGCGCCTGGCTGACCACCACCGCCAACCGCAAGGCCATCGACCGGATCCGGCGCGAGAACAAGCGCGACGACAAGCACAAGGAGGCTCAGATGTCCTACGACGACGACCCGCCCGAGCCTGTCGGCGTCATCGACGACGACCGGCTCCGGCTGATCTTCACCTGCTGTCACCCGGCGCTGGCGATGGAGACCCGTGTGGCGCTGACGCTGCGCATGGTCGCCGGCCTGACCATGCCCGAGATCGCCCGCGCCTTCCTGGTGGCCGAGAGCGCCATGGGGCAGCGGATCACCCGCGCGAAGGCCAAGATCAAGGCGGCGCGCATCCCCTATCGGGTGCCGTCCGCGGAGGATCTCCCGGCGCGCGTCTCCGGCGTCCTCGCCGTCCTCTACCTCGTCTTCAACGAGGGCTACCTGGCCACCAGTCCCGACACCGATCCCGTACGGCACGAGCTGACCGCCGAGGCGATCCGGCTCACCCGCCTGATCCGTGCGCTCCTGCCGGACGACGGTGAAGTGGCCGGACTGCTGGCGCTGATGCTCCTCACCGAGGCCCGCCGCCCCGCCCGGGTCTCGTCCGGCGGCGAACTGGTGGCCCTCGACGAGCAGGACCGAGGGGCCTGGGACACGGCGCTGATCGCCGAGGGTCACCGGCTGGTGCGCGAGCGCCTCGCCGCTGCCGCCGCCGGGGTGGCTCCGGGTCGCTACCAGATCCTCGCGGCGATCAACGCCGTGCACACCTCCGCCCGCGACATACGCGACACCGACTGGTCGCAGGTCCTCGCCCTCTATGACCAGCTCGTCCGCCTCGACCCCTCGCCGATCATCGCCCTCAACCGGGCCATCGCGGTCGCCGAGCTCGACGGCCCGGAAGTGGCACTGGCGGCCGTCGACCGTCTTGAGCCCAGGTTGGCCGGCTATCACGCCTACCACGCCACCCGCGCCGACCTGCTGCGCCGGCTGGGCCGCGGCCGGGAGTCGCGCGCGGCCTACGACAAAGCCATCGAACTGGCCGGCAACACCGCCGAGACCGCCTCCCTGACCCGCCGCCGCGACCAACTGCGGTAGCGCCCACGGACGCATCTCGCACGGGAGGCGATCCTCAACCGGAGCACCCGCCCGGCGCTCCATCCGCCGCCGATACGCCGAGGACGAGATGTCCCTGGCCGACCTGGCCAGCGTCGGACGCCGGGGAGGCGCGCCCCACCCGAGGCCGACGCGCAGGCATGTCCCCGACGGACGCGCAGGCAGTCACCTCGGGGCCGGAAGGAGCCAACAGCCTGGGGACGGGCTCAGGGGTGGCGGTGGACGAGGCCGAGGTCCAGGGCGGCCAGGACGGCCGAGGTGCGGTCGGAGACGCCAAGCTTGCCGAACACCCGCAGCAGGTACGTCTTGACCGTCGCCTCCCCGATGAACAGCCGCCGGCCGATCTCCCCGTTCGTGAGCCCCTGGGCCACCAGCTCCAGGACCTCCCGCTCCCGTTCCGACAGCACGGGCACGGCGGGCCGCCGCCCGGCCAGCCGCGCGGCGACCGAGGGCGAGAGCACCGTCCGGCCGCCCGCCGCCGCCCGCACGGCCGACGCCAGGTCCGCCCGTGACACGTCCTTCAGCAGGTATCCGGCCGCGCCCGCGGAGACGGCCCGCAGGATCTCCCCGTCGTCCTCGTACGTCGTCAGCACGATGACCCGATGGCCGGGCCCCAGCCGTTCGATGGCGCTGACCCCGTCCCCGCCCGGCATGCGCAGATCCATGAGGATCACGTCGGGCCGCAGCCGGGGCACGACGACCACGGCCTCGTCCCCCGACCCGGCCTCGCCGACCACCTCCAGGTCCGGCTCGGCCTGCAGCATCCCGCGCAGCCCTTCGCGGACGATCGGATGGTCGTCGACGATCATCACCCTGAGCATGGCAGCTCCACCACGAGCGTGGCCCCCTGGCCGGGCGAGCCGGTGATCCGGACGGTGCCGCCGAGCCGGGTCACCCGGTTGCGCATCGCGCGCAGGCCGTACCCGTCGCCGCCGGTCGAGGGGTCGAAGCCGCGCCCGTCGTCGGAGATCGACATCCGTACGGCCGGGCCCGGCACGTGTTCGAGGGCCAGCCGTACGGAGCGGGCGCGGGCGTGCTTGCGTACGTTGGCCAGCCCTTCCTGGGCGGCCCGCACCAGCGTCTCCGCCACGAGGGCGGGCGCGTCGGCGGTCCCGGCGACGCTCACCTCCACGGGCAGCTCGAACCCCTTGGCCAGCCGCCCCAGCGCCTCCTCCAGCGAGGCGCCCTCCAGCGCGGGCGGCGCCAGGGCGGCGATGAGCGCGCGGGTCTCGGACAGGTTCTCCTTGGCCGTCTCCATGGCGCGCCGCACGTACGGGTCGTGCCCGTCCCCCGCGGCCTGCAGCAGCATCATGATGCTCGCGAACCCCTGGGCCAGCGTGTCGTGGATGTCACCGGCCAGCCGCTCGCGTTCGGCCAGCATCCCGGCCTCCTTGCTCACCTCGGCCAGCTCCTCCCGGGTGCGGTCGAGCTCCGCGATCAGCCGGGCCCGCTCGGTGTTCTGCCGCCCGAGCCGGTCGATGAACACCCCCAGCAGCGTACTGGCCGACAGTCCGAGGACGATCGCCACCGCGATCAGCAGCGGGTGCGAGCCGTTCTCCGCCATGAGCTGGATCGCGGGCCCGGTGAACATGGCCACCGTCACGGCCACGGCCCGCGCCCGCCGCAGCGCCATGAACGTCATGGGAATCAACGCCGACAGCGCGACGGCGGACTGCGACGCGAGCAGGTTGGCCGCGGTGAACAGGACGAGCATCGCGGCGGCGTGCCACCACCCCTCCTTGGTGGGCGCGACCGGCGCCCGCACGGCCTTGCGGCCCCACAGCGCGTACGAGACGGCGATCAGGAGCAGCAGGATGATGGCGGCCGGCGCCCCGTCGTCCACCACGATGGTGATGATGGTCGCGATCAGCACGATCGCGAAGTACGCGTCCCAGAAGGGATAGGAACGCAACCAGGCGTTCTCCGCCCGCGCGTCCACGGGACTGCCCATGATCGACATTTTACCGGGAGCATGTCCACCGATCGGGGGACAGACCCCTGTCCTGCGCCACGCGATCGTGTGCATATGACCCAGAAGACATATCCCCGCCTGATGCTCGCCCTGACCGTGATCTACGGGCTGGTGATCGCCCTGCTCGCGCTGCTCCAGACCGGCGGGGTCGGCGTCGTCGCCATCGTCGGCGGCGTCATCGTCGGCCTCGGCTGGGCGCTGACCGGCATCCTCGCCAAACGCCCCTCCTGACCACCTCCGCCTCGGAAACGGCCTTTGAGCTGGTCGGGTGACAGGATCCCGCTGGACGTGACCCGGCCAGGAAATCGCTCGTCCCTACGCCTCGGCGTGGATCCCGGCCTTCAGCCGGTCATACTCCGCCACGGCGGCCGGGACGTGATCGAACATGTCGGCCGCCCAGAGCGCCGGCGACTCATACTCATCGCCCGGGAGACGGAGCAGCATCCCGTCCTGCCTTTTGTATGCGATCATCGATGGATGACAACGAGAAAGGCTTATGGTCGCTGACCGCCGGCTTGGGCTGCATGCGACTCTTCCCGATCGCTACGCCCATTATGAGGTCCTGACCTCGACCATTGACCATCGTGGCCGACTGGCCGCCCTGGTCGCCGACCCCGCCCAAGGCTTCACCCCCATCCCGCACTTCTCCGGGCTACGGCCGCCTCCGCGCTATGACGCGACGGCCGTCATCTGCGACGAAGCCGAGATCAGTGAGATTCCGCTGACGGATCTCGACCTGTGGTTCACCCACATCGACACCCTCGCCGATGGCATCGTGCTGGCCGCCGCCCGCTGTGAGCCTGTGGGCATCGACCGTGAGCACTACTGGGAGCCGGTTCCCGAGGGCCGGCTTCACCTCACCGACAACGTCCGGGTGATCGACGGAAACGGGCAGACCTGCTCGGCCTTCTACGCCGGTGACGGCATCGAGCAGCTCATGACGGATGCCCAAGGCAACATCTGGATCAGCTACTTCGACGAGTCGAACTACTGGTTCCCCAACCCGGACGGCACCCGCTCCTACGGTTTCATGATCGGTTTGGCACGCTGGGACAGCGACGGCGGACCGCCCTGGATGGCGCCCTCCCACACTCCAGACGTTGTCTGGTGCGACTGCTATGCGCTGAACGTCGGCCGTGACCTGGTCCATGCGTGCCCCTACACCGACTTCCCGCTGATCGAGATCGACGCTGACGGCGTCCGGAACATCACACCGAACTCCATCACACGGGGCCACGGCTTGGCCGTCTCAGGTACCGAGCTCGGCTTCCTCGATCAGCGCCGAGCGGGTGGCGGCTTCCGCTGGGAGATCCGCAGGGCCCGCCAACAGGCCGGGGCCATCACCAAGACGGGCCGTGAGCGCCTGCTGCTGCCGGACGACCGGCACCCGACCGGCTGGGCACGGGGGAAGATCGGCAGAGATGGGACGCTGTGGCTGTACGAGAACGGGGATCCGCGGCGTTGGTACCGATATGAGCTATGAAGTGGCCACCTGAACAGTCGATGAGCTCGGACCGCAGAACACTCCTTCATCCCATGCGCGTGTTGCCCGGGCTGCGAGTGATCACAAGGTTCGACGCTCCTTCGTCTCGATCTTGAGCGACGGCGAGGGCTCGGTGGAGCCCTCGCCGACCTCGTAGACCGTCTATCGACGCCAGACCAGAAGTGGCTCCCGGAACGACTCAGGCCCTCGTCCTTGATCAAGGAAGAGGGCCTGCGTTGTGCAATCGAAGCTCCCGCGATAGGACTCGAACCTATAACCTGCCGGTTAACAGCCGGCTGCTCTGCCGTTGAGCTACGCGGGATCGTGCGTCTGCGCATTTCCTCGGGGCTGTCGGCCCCTTCGTCGTGCGCAGGAATAGATTAGCGCACTCCTGGAGTGCGTGTCGCATCGTAAGCGGGGTAGGCCCGGAGACAGCGGAGGTGCAAAATGCGTTATCGAGTGACATTCGCTGTGGGTCTGGCGATCGGCTACGTGCTGGGCAGCCGGGCCGGGCGAGAGCGGTACGAACAGATCAAGCGGACGGCCCAGCGCGTCGCCGACAGCCCCAGGGTGCAGGAGGTCGCCGGGGTGGTGGGCGCGCAGGCGTCGAGGCTGGCCGGGGTGGCCAAGTCGAAGGTGGGGGCGACGTTGCAGCACCGCATCCCGTTCCTCAGTGCCGACAACCACCACCCCGACACGGGCACGGGCTGGCCTGAAGAGGACATCGTGGACAAGAAGGCCCGCGAGAGCGGCATCCCTTACTGATCAGACAGGGCAGGGCATGGGCGTGGGCGCCCCACACGGCTCCGTACGGGCGTCCACAGCTGGGCGGGCGCGCACGTCCATGCTCCGCCGCAGCCCGTCCACGGGCGCGCACGTCCATGCTCCGCCGCGGCCCGTCCACGGGCGCGCACGTCCATGCTCCGCCGCAGCCCGTCCACGGGCGTCACACGCCCATGCTCCGCCGCAGCCCTTCCAGGGCTTGTTCGGCCTGCGCGCGCAGGCCCGGGTCCTCGGGGTCGAGGCCGTCGTCGAAGACGAAGGTCCAGCCGCGCACCTCGCCGCCGGGCCGGCGCCTGGCCACCAGCCGCACGCCGCCCCTCCCCGGTAGTTTCACGTGCTTGTTGACCACGATCGTGGAGTTGACGCGCTCCCGCACGGTCTCGGGCAGCATCCGCGGGTCGGTGATCCGCTCGGCGTGTCGCGTGCCGTCCGTGGTGAGGATCCGCAACCCGTCGTCGTCCCACGACGCCTTGTCGACCATCTCGTACGGCACCCGCGTCCCGTCCGTCAGGTAGAGGGCGAGGTTCGTGGCCACCACATAGCCGGAGACCGCCCCGGCGGCGAACGTCAGCACCCGCTCCCCGGGCTCGGTGGCCAGGGACTTGCGCACGTCGGCGGGCAGGCGGCGGAAAATGCTCATTCCTCCACGTTATCGGCGAGCAGATCGAGGGTGAGCGCCGCGCTCCACGAGAAGTCCCTGCACCCGCGCCCGCTGCCGTCGAAGGGGTCGAAGCACTCCCGGAACCCGGCCTGCCGGACCAGTCGCAGGGTGCCGTTGGCGAGCTGCTGGCCGAGCTGGTCGAGCGAGTGCACGGCCGCGGCCCTGCGCAGCAGCCAGTTGGTGTTCACCCAGGAGGGGCCGCGCCAGTAACGCGTACGGTCGAACTGAGGGGCCCGGATCTCGCAGCTCGGCACCGGATAGCCGGTGGCCCCCATGAACCTGGCCGACTCCAGCACCTCCACCGCCGCGTGCAGGTGGTCGCTGGGCAGCCCGGGATCCAGCAGCGGCCCGAACCCGCCCACCGTGCAGACCCGGATCAGCCGGTCGGTCCGCAGGTCGCGGGCGTAGAAGCAGCCGTCCCAGAGGCGGTCGAGCAAGGCCTGCCTGATGCGGTCGGCCTGCTCGGCGTGCGGTACGGGGTCGGCGCCCGCCAGCGGCGCCAGCTCGGCCAGGGCCTGGCAGGAGGCCAGCCAGATCCCGTTGAACATCGGGTCCTCGATCGCGAACGGATGCTCGTCCCGCAGGTATTCGGCCCGGTATCCGGCGTCCCGGTAGCGCATGGCCAGCCAGACGTAGCGGTCGTGGTCGCTGTCGGGGTGGCGCTGCTCGAGCTCCACGTGGCGGTAGCCGTACCTGATCGCGGGCAGCGCGTTCAGGGCCTCGTCCCAGGAGGGGCTGTCGTCCATGCCCGACTCCCAGGGGTGCACGATCGCCGCCAGGCCCGCGCCGCCGAGATCGCGGGCCGAGGAGAGGTAGGCGTGCTGGGCCACCAGCGCCGGGTACGCCTTCCTGACGAACGCGACGTCGCCGGTGTGC
This sequence comes from Nonomuraea sp. NPDC003709, assembly GCF_040610775.1. NCBI lineage: Bacteria > Bacillati > Actinomycetota > Actinomycetes > Streptosporangiales > Streptosporangiaceae > Nonomuraea > Nonomuraea sp. NPDC003709. The sequence continues at coordinate 76,520 of NZ_JBEXMW010000028.1, forward strand.
CGGTAGAACCACCACAGCGCCAGCGCGTGCAGCGGCGGCGAGGTGAGCCCTGAGGTGAGCACGCGTGGCGCGGCCTCGTGCTCCTGCGAGCGCCACACGGACGGGCCCGGGAAGTACGCCTCGCGCGTGTGGAAGACGATGTGCGGCACCATCCCGGTCGCCCACTGCCCCCGCAGCAGGCTGAGCAGCTCGTCGCGGGCCCGGTCCGGCCGGTGCCTGGCCAGACCGATGACGACGAACGCGGAGTCCCAGCTCCATTGGTGCGGATAGAGACCTGGCGCGGGCACGGTGCCCGTGCCTGTCCAGTTCGCCTCGAGCACGGCCAGTGCCTCGCGCCCGAGCGCGGCATCGTCGACCGCCGGCCGCGCCTCCATCACACAACTATGCCTGGGGAAACCCCAAGACGCTATGTCCTCTTGACCCACTTCGACAGGAGCATGGCGCCGAACGCCACGGCACCGATGATCAGTCCCCACTTGAGCAGCGTGAGCGCGAAGCCCACAAGGGGCCCGAGAAGTACGAGTGCGGCCACGACGGCCGCGATGATCAGCAGAATTCGTCCCATGCCTGCAACGGTAAAAGATCCTTTAAGCGAATTGCAGGCGATGCAGGGTTGAATCAGGGACAAGTCAGGGTCACCCCTACTCTTGGAACCAACCGGCCGATCCCCCCGTTGTGCCGGTAGGAGCAAGGGTTCGGGGGAGGCCTGCTTCACGGGGAGCGTGATGAGCCTGGGACCACCTATGAGCAGGGAGGGCGTCGAGCACGCACTGCGCGCTCGAGCCGACGAACGCGACCGCGTCTCCGGCGACCTGCTCGATCTCGAATCCCACACCACCTATCAGCTGCTCAAGGGAGCCTCCTTACGCGGGGAGACGCAGCGGAGATGGGCCGCGGCGCAGGAGTCGCTGGCCACGCTGTGGTCTCTGAACGACGCGTACCGGGGGGTGCTGCGTGACGCGGAGCAGATCAGGGCCACGCGCGCCAGGCTGACCCCCGAACAGCTGAGCCGGCTCACGGAGCTGCTGGCGGGCCCGTCCGTGGTGCTGCGGGCCACCGCCAAGCCCGTCGAGCAGCGCTCGCTGCTCCCCCAGAAGGACGAGCGGCTGACCCTCGACCAGACCCTGACCCGGATGGACGCCGCCTTCCGCGCGGTCACCTCCGCGCTCAACGACATCGACGCGGTGTGGAACGCCGTGCTGCCCCGCCTCGACGGCGCCGACAGCGACCTGCGCCACATCCGCGACCTCGAACGCCAGTTGGGCGAGGGCGCCGACCTGACCGCGCAGGAGGCCGAGCTGAAGCGGCTGCGCGGCTCGGTGCTCGAAGACCCGCTGGGCCCGTCCGCGGAGCCGGACCTCGACCGGCTGACCCGGCTGCTGGCCGGCTCCCGCGCGGAGCTGGAGCTGGCGCTCACCGTCAAGGACGAGTTCGCCAGGCGGCGGGAGGACCTCGTGGCCGCGCTGGACCGGGTACGGGCGGCCGAGAGCGAGGCCAGGCTGGCCCACGGCGCGGTCGTCGTGAAGATCGCCCTGCCGCCGCAGGCCCAGCCGCGCGGCCGGGCCGATTCCCTGGCCGCCGAACTGGACGCGCTCGACGCCTCGGCCGACACCTGGGTGCTGCGGGCCAAGCGGCTGGCGGCGCTGGAGGAAGAGGCCCGCAAGGCCGCTGAGCAGTCGCAGACCACGGCCAAGGCGCTCTACGGCCTGGTCAGCAGGCGTGACGAGCTGCGCGGGCGGCTCGGCGCCTGCCAGGTGATGGCGGTGCGCAAGGGCCTGGCGGAGGACCCGGCGGCCTCCGAGCTGTTCGAACGGGCGCGCGTGCTGCTGTGGACCGCGCCCTGCGACCTGACGAGGGCGGCGGCGGCCGTCGAGACGTACCAGCGCGCGATCCACGGAGGTAAGCCATGACCCGCTGCGCGCAGCCGGGCTGCACGGGCACGATCGAGGACGGCTACTGCGACCTGTGCGGCCACTCGGCGAGCACGCCGGCGCCGCCGCCCGCTTCTGTGCCCGTTTCTGGGCCTGTTTCGGTCCCCCTGCAGACACAGCCGGTGAGCCGGTCGGTCACCTCTCCGGTGAGCAGCGGCAGGTCGCGGCCCGGCGTGCTGGCCACCATCGCCGACCTGCCATCGGTGCCCTACCGCGACCCGGCCACCGCCGTGATGGCCGACCCCATGGTGCCCGAGAACAAGCGGTTCTGCGCCAACCCGGCGTGCGGGCAGGAGGTCGGGCGCTCCAGGGAGGGCCGGCCGGGGCTGACGGACGGGTTCTGCCCGCACTGCCGCACGCAGTTCTCGTTCACCCCCAAGCTGGACAAGGCCGACCTGGTGGCGGACCAGTACCGCGTGCTGGGCTGCCTGGCGCACGGCGGGCTCGGCTGGATCTACCTGGCCTCCGACGAGAACCTCGACGGCATGTGGGTCGTGCTCAAGGGCCTGCTCAACACCAACGACGCCGAGGCGCTGGCGGCGGCGGAGGCCGAGCGGAAGTTCCTCACCACGGTCGACCACCCCAACATCGTCAAGATCCTCAACTTCCAGCGCTCCGGCGGCTTCGGCTACATCGTCATGGAGTACGTCGGCGGCCAGTCGCTGCACGAGCTGCGCCGCCAGGGCCCGGTGCCGCTGCGCGAGGCCCTCATGTACGGCCGGGAGATCCTGCAGGCGTTCGCCTACCTGCACGAGCACGGCATGGTCTACTGCGACCTCAAGCCGGCCAACGTGATCAGGGTCGGCAAGCGGCTCAAGCTCATCGACCTGGGCGCGGTGCTGCCCATCGGCGCGCCACCGGGCTCGGGCTGGGCCACGCCCGGCTACCACGGCCCCGAGGTGGAGACCCACGCCGCCGCCGCCACCGCCGACCTCTACACCGTGGCCAGGACGCTGGCGGTGCTGGCGATCCCGGGCTTCTCCCCGTACGCGAACGGCGTGGCCACCCCGCTGCCCGAGGACTGCGGGCACCCGTCGTTCACCCGGCTGCTGCGCAAGGCCACCGCCGTCAATCCCGCCGACAGGTTCCAGAGCGCGGAGGAGATGGAGGAGCAGCTCGTCGGGGTGCTGCGGGAGGTCAGCGCCATCGAGGACAAGGTCCCGTACCCGGCGCCCTCGCCGATGTTCGGGCCCGAGCGCGGCGCCGTGGGCACGGCGCTGGCAGAGGAGAGCGACGTGGTGTTCGGGCCGCTCGACCCGGTGACCGTCGCGCAGGCGCTGCCGGTGCCCCTGGTCGACCCCGCCGACGCGGCGGCGGGCGCGCTGGCCGGGCTGCTGGGCAGCGACGGCAAGGAGCTGATGGACCAGCTCGCCGCGCTGCCGAAGACGCCCGAGACGAAGCTGATGCGGGCCAGGCTGCTGGCCGAGGGGGCCGCGGCCGAGGCCCCCGTCGCGCTGAACGAGCTGGACATCGAGCTGCCCCGCGACTGGCGGGTGACCTGGTACCGCGGGGTGCTGTGCCTGACCACGGGGCGGCCGGAGGAGGCCGTCGCGATGTTCGACGCGTGCCTGTCGGCGCTGCCCGGCGAGCTGGCGCCGAAGCTGGCGCTGGCGTTCGCGCTGGAGTGCGCGGGCAAGCCCGCCGCCGGCTGGTACGAGGCCGTGTGGCGGACCGACCACTCGTACGTGAGCGCGGTGTTCGGGCTGGCCAGGTCGGGCCGGATGAGCGTGCTCGACGAGGTGCCCACCCATTCGGTGCACCGGGCGCGGGCGCAGGTGGCGCTGGCCGTCTCCGTCGTACGGGGGGCCGACCTGAGCAGGCTCACCACGGACGACCTGGTGGGCTCGGCCGACCGGCTGGCCAAACAGGCCGACCTCGACCCGCGCCGCCGCGACGTGCTCACCGCCGAGCTGCTCACCTCGGCGCTGACCTGGCTCGAGAGCGGCTCGCCACCGAAGGGCGCGCGACTGGCCGAGGCGCCGTTCACCGAGCAGGGGCTGCGCCGGCGGCTGGAGTCGATCTTCCGCAAGCTGGCCGTCGCGGCCGAGTCCCGCCAGGAGCGCCACGCCCTCATCGACCAGGCGAACGCGGTGCGCCCGAGGAGCTGGTTCTGATGGATCCGCAGCGAAGCGAGGACATCCATCAGAACGCCCCGAGCGCAGCTCGGCAAAGGGACGCCATGAGTTGTCCCGTGTGTGAGGCGCCCGTGCTCGCGGGTGACATCTACTGCGAGGCGTGCGGGCACACCCTGGGTGCGCCGACCTGCGCGTCGTGCGGTGCGGCGGCCGTGGATGCCGAGGGCTACTGCGAGCGGTGCGGCCTGCGCCAGCCCACCGACAGGGACCACGCGGAGACCGTGATCGACGGCGGCGCGGCGGCCGTGACCGACAAGGGCCTGCGCCGCAGCCGCAACGAGGACGCGGTGGCGCTGCTGACGTCCGGCGACGCGATCGTGACCGTGGTCTGCGACGGCGTGGGCAGCTCGCCCAGGGCCGACGAGGCGTCCGCGGTGGCCGTCGAGACCGCCTCGGCCGCGCTGGCCAGGGGGCTGGGGCAGGAGGAGGCGTTCGAGCTGGCCGGGCGCGCGGTGACCAAGCTCGCCACGTCCGTGGACGACGCCCCCGCCTGCACGTACATCGCCGCCGTGGTCGAGCGGGGCCGGATCACGCTCGGCTGGGCCGGCGACACCCGGGCCTACTGGCTGCCGGGCCCGGCAGGCCGGCCCGGCGTCATGCTGACCGTGGACGACGCGATCGAGACCGGCGAGATCACCGGCTGGCTGGGCGCCGACGCCGTCGACGTCCCGCTCCACGTACGCACCCTCACCCCGGAGGAGCCCGGCCTGCTGCTCGTCTGCAGCGACGGCCTGTGGCGCTATCTGGACGGCTACGCCTTCCCCAGCTCCGGAACCCCCATCGACATGGCCCGCGAGATGCTGCGCCACGCGCTCGACTCCGGCGGCCAGGACAACGTGACCATCGCCTTGATCCCCCTAGGAGTGACGCATGGGTGAGCAGCCGACCTTCACCTTGACGATCGACCAGAACAAGTACCTCTCCACCGACGGCCGCGACGTGCACGCCATCCTCACGGTCAGCTCCACCGGCGGCGTCACCACGCAGTCCGTCGCCGCCGAGGCCGCCGAAGTGATCATCATTGACACGTCCGGCTCGATGAGCGGCAGCAAGATCCGCGAGGCCAGGCAGGCGGCCACGACCGCCGTCCACACCCTGCGCGACGGGGTGTATTTCGCGGTGATCGCCGGCACCGAGCGGGCCAAGGTCGTCTACCCCGGCGGCAACGCCAACCTGGTCAGGTCGAGCCCGGCCACCAGGGCCGAGGCCGAGCGGGCGATCAGCCGGTTGAGCGCGCACGGCGGCACCGCCATGGGCGAGTGGCTGAAGCTGGCCGGGCATCTCCTCGCGGCGCACCCGTCGGCGATCCGGCACGCGCTGCTGATGACCGACGGCCAGAACAACGAGCGGCCCGAGGTGTTCGCCGCCGTGCTGGCGGGCTGGAGCGGCAAGTTCGTGTGCGACTCCCTGGGGATCGGCGAGGACTGGATGCCCGCCGAGCTGCGGAAGGTCGCGGAGGCCATGCTCGGCTCGTTCGACTACGTACGCAACCAAGGGGATCTGTCGGAGTTCTTCCGCAGGCTGACGCAGACGTCGATGAGCAAGACCGTGGCCGAGCTGTCGCTGCGGGTGTGGGTGCCGCAGACCGCGACGCTGAAGTTCGTCAAGCAGGTCTCCCCCACGCTGCTCGACCTGACCGGCAAGCGCACCGACGTGAACCCGCTGACCGGCGACTACCCGACCGGCTCCTGGGGCACGGAGGAGCGCGAGTACCACATCTGCGTGGAGGTGCCGCCGGGGCAGATCGGGCACGAGATCAGGGCCGGCTGGGTCAAGCTCGTACGCCCCGACACCCAGGAGGTCCTGGCCAGCGGGAACGTGCTCGCCCAGTGGACCGACGACCTGGCGCAGTCCACCCGGATCAACGGCAAGGTCGCCCACTACACCGGCCAGGCCGAGCTGCACGAGCTCATCCAGGACGGCCTCAGCGCCCGCGCCATGGGGGACGTCGACACCGCGACCGCCCGCCTGGCCAAGGCCCAGCAGCTGGCCGCCCAGTCGGGCCGCGAGGACACGGCCAGGCTGCTGGAGAAGGTGGTCGAGGTCGATCCGGCCACCGGCACGGCCAGGCTGCGCAGGAACGTGGACAAGGCCGACGAGCTCGAGCTCGACACCGGCTCCGTCCGTACCAGCCGGCTGCGCAAGGAAGGAAACTGATGGCCACCTGTCCGCAGGGGCACCCGTCAGGCGCCGACGACTACTGCGACGTCTGCGGCGCCCAGATGGGGGGCGCGCCCGCGGCCGCGCCCCAGCCCCAGGCTCCGGGCCCGTCGGTGGAGGCGTGCCCGGTCTGCCAGACGCCGCGCGCCGGGCAGTTTTGCGAGGTGTGCGGGCACGACTTCACCGGCGGCAGCGCGCCCGTCGCGGTCCCTGTGAGCGGGGTGCGGTTCGAGGCCGTCACGGCGGCCGACCGGACCTACTACGAGAAGGTCGTCGCCGAGGGCGGGCCCGACGCGGCGGCGATGGCGTTCCCGCCGTACTGCCCCGAGCGCTCGTTCGCGCTGATGGGCGAGCAGGTACGCATCGGGCGGCGCAGCAGGGCCAGGAACGTGGCCCCCGAGATCGACCTGACCGGGCCGCCCGAGGACCCGGGCGTCTCCCACCTGCACGCCGTGCTGCTGGCGCAGCCGGACGGCTCGTGGCTGCTGGTCGACCCGGGCTCCTCCAACGGCACCCAGGTGAACGGCAAGCCCGTCAAGGTCAACGTGCCGGTCAGGGTCGGCGCGGGCGACCGGATCCACCTGGGCGCGTGGACCGTCATCACCATCAGGGAGGGCACGCCGTGACCCTCGCACAGCCCCAGGCGCCCCAGGCCCCCGCGGTGCCGGCGGCGGGCGGCCCGCCGCCGGCGCGCCGGAGCGTGCCCGGCAGGATCCGGGTCATCACCGGCATCACCGTCGCCTCGCTGGCGCTGCTCTTCGGGGCGCTCGCGGTCGGCAGCATGACCGCCCGCGATGGCCTGCAGGTCATCGGGCGCGACGCGGGGCCGCAGGTGGTCGCCACCGCCGATCTCTACCTGGCGCTGAGCGACATGGACGCGCAGGTGGCCAACGTGCTGGTCATGGGCGACCAGTACGCGCCGCAGCGCGCGCAGGCGCTCGACCGCTACGAGGCGGCGCGGTCCAGGGCCAACGAGGCGCTGATGCAGGCGCTGTCGCTGGCCGACACCAAGGCGGAGCAGGCGACGGTCCACGCGGTGCTCGACCGGCTGGGCCGCTACGAACGGCTGACCGGCCAGGCGCTGCTGCTGGACGAGCGGTCCAAGCACGCGCCGGGGCCGCCTCCCCAGGACGTGGTGCTCACCTACCGCGAGGCCACCAAGCTGATGCGGGTCGAACTGCTGCCCCAGGCGTACAACCTGACCTTGGAGAGCGGCACGATCGTGCGCGCCACCTATGACGAGAAGGCCGTCATGGTGCCCCTGCTGCGGGCCGCCGTGGTGGTGGCCGGGCTGCTCGCGCTGGGCTGCCTGATCTGGCTGCAGGTCTTCCTCGCGCGGCGCTTCCGCCGGGTGTTCGGCCCGGCGCTGCTGGTCGCCACCGTGACGACCGCGGTCGCGCTGATCTCCGGGCTGACCGTGCTCGCGCAGGACGAGAACGCGTTGCGCACGGCGAAGTCGGCCGGGTTCGACTCGGTGCTGACGCTGGCCAAGGCGCGCTCGATCAGCAACAGCATGCAGGGCGACCAGAGCCGCTACCTGCTCGACAAGGAGTGGGCCGACACCTACGAGCACACGTTCCTGGACAAGGCGATGTCGGTCGTCTACCTCAAGGCGGGCAACCTGCGGACCTACCACGACCAGGTCGCCAAGGGTGACGACGACGTCCTCGGCCTGCTGGGGCCCGAGCTCGTCGGCAAGCAGGGCGACCAGGCGATGGAGGCGTACCGGAGTTTCCAGGCCGCCGACGGGAAGTTCCGCGAGCTGGTGGCGGGCGGTAGGACCAACGAGGCGGTCGCCGAGCGGCTCGGGCCGGTGAGCCAGGCGTTCGACGCCTATGACCGCGCGCTGGTGTCGCTGTCCGCCGGGCACCAGGCCGTGTTCACGCGGGCGATCGCGACCGGCGAAGGCTCGCTGGACAACCTGTGGCGGCTGCTGCCGTTCGCCATCGGCGCGATCGGCCTGCTGGTGATCGCAGGGGTGTGGCCACGACTCAAGGAGTACCGGTGAAACGGGCGTTGGCAGCGGTGCTGGCCCTGTTCGCGACGGTCGTCGCGGGCTGCGGGACGGACGGGCAGGAATCGGTCCTGGACAAGGACCAGATCGTCATCGCGGTACGGCCCGACCTGCCGTCGGTCGGGTTCCGCCGCCCGGACGGCGGGTTCGAGGGCTTCGACGTGGACGTGGCCGCCTACATCGCGCGCAAGCTGCACAAGCAGGCCTCCTACATCCCCGTGCTGGCCGCCGACCGGGCGAAGGTGCTGACGGACGGCAAGGCCGACCTGGTGCTGGCCACGTTCACGATCGACCAGGAGCGCAAGAAGGACGTGCTGTTCGCGGGGCCGTACCACGTCTCCTACCAGGACATCCTGCAGCGGCCCGACGAGACGATCAAGAACGTGCGCGAGCTCAAGGGCCGCAAGATCTGCGCGGTGAAGGGCTCGAACGCGGCCCAGCGGGTCGTGGAAGAGCGCGAGGTGCCGGCGCAGCTGGTGCCGTTCGACGACTACAAGGCGTGCCTGACGGCGCTGAAGAGCAAGCAGGTCGACGCGGTCACCACCAACGACGTCATCCTGGCGGGGCTGGCCAACCAGGACGGGACGGGGCTGAAGCTGGCCAACGCGCAGTTCAACGAGCAGCGCACCGGGGTGGGCATGCGTAGGAGCGACGTGGCCGGGTGCGAGGCGGTCAACCGGGCGATCACCGACATGTACCAGGACGGGACGACCGCGCGGCTGCTGCACCGGTGGTTCGGCAAGTCGGGGCTGGACCTGTCGACGGTCGCGGTGCCGCAGTTCGAGGGCTGCTCCTGACGGCCGCGGACATGGGAAGGGCCCGGGCGGCGAGGCCCGGGCCCGTTCCCTTGGGATCCCTCCGGATCAGTCCAGATAGTCCCTCAGCATCTGCGCCCGCGTCGGGTGCCGGAGCTTGGCCAGGGTCTTCGACTCGATCTGCCGGATGCGCTCCCGCGTGACCCCGAACTCCCTGCCCACCTCCTCCAGCGTGCGCGGATGACCGTCGGCGAGGCCGAAGCGGAGCTGGATGATGCGCTGCTCGCGGTCGGACAGCGTGGCCAGGATGTCGTCGAGCTGGTCCTGCAGCATGATGAAGGCCGCGGCCTCCATGGGCACGACGGCGTCGGCGTCCTCGATGAAGTCTCCGAGGTCGGAGTCCTCCTCACCGATCGGCGACTGCAGTGACACCGGCTCCTGGGCGATGCGCTGGATCTCCACCACGCGATCGACAGGGAGATCCATCTCCTTGGCGATCTCCTCGGGAATCGGCTCGCGGCCGAGGTCCTGGTGGAGCTGGCGCTGCACGCGCACGAGCTTGTTGATGGTCTCCACCATGTGCACGGGAATGCGGATCGTCCGCGCCTGGTCGGCGATGGCCCTCGTGATCGCCTGCCTGATCCACCAGGTGGCGTAGGTGGAGAACTTGTAGCCCTTCGTGTAGTCGAACTTCTCGACCGCCCGGATGAGCCCGAGGTTGCCCTCCTGGATCAGATCCAGGAACAGCATGCCGCGGCCCACGTACCGCTTGGCGATCGACACCACGAGCCTGAGGTTGGCCTCGATGAGCCGCTGCTTGGCCCGGGTGCCCTGCCAGACGAGCTCCCTGAACTCCGGGAAGGCCAGGCGCGAGACCCCGCTGCCCAGTTTGTCCTCGGCGAACAGACCGGCTTCGATCGACTTGGCGAGCTCCACCTCCTCCTCTGCGGTCAGCAAAGGCACACGGCCGATCTCCCGTAGATAAATACGGACCAGATCGCTGGTCGGCGCCCGCTTGCCAACGTCTTCCTCATCGGCGCGGGTGGTCTCCTCGTCGCCCTGGGGCTCGAGGACCTCCACGCCGTTCTCGGCGAGCATGCGCACAACGCGTTCCAGCGCGTCGGACGGCAACTCGGATCGGTCAAGCGCGGCTGCGACGTCATCGACGGTTACGCTCCCGCGCTCTCTTCCCTTCGCGACGAGGTCCGCCACCTGATCTACCGATGGCGGACTGCTTGGCAGCACCGATGCACCCACGGGAGACAGTCTGCAGTATTGGTTCCATCAAATGGCAGACCCATTTTTGTCACCGAAGGTAAGACTAACGTCCTTACCGAATTGAGATCATTTAAAGGTTTAGCCGGAGTTTGATCAGGAAAGTAAAGTCAATTACGCGGTCTGGATTCCCGGCGCCCGGCGACACCCCCGGTCGGACGCAACGCTTTCGCTGCCTGGAAGTCGTCGGCCATCCTCTTTGTCGCTGCATTGGACCGCGCCAGGCTCCCCGGCTTTTCCTGGTCAACCGCCCTGATTTGCCGCTTGTCATCGCGGCCGAACTGTTATCAACCTCCCGCGTGGTATGCCCACTTCACAGGGGTTCGGTAGTCGTCCGCGACCTGGCTCGCGCCGCTGTCCACGTCGATCCGGACCAGCCGTGTCCGGCCGCCGCCGTCCACGCGGAGCGTCACCTCCCGCTCCCCCGTCCAGGTGGCGGCCGCCGGCTTCTGGACGGTGATCTTCTCGCTCACCTGCCTGCTCGCCAGGTCGTACACCACCAGGCCCGGGGCCTGGCCCGGCACGTACACGGCGATCCTGCGCCCGTCGGCGGCCAGCGCCGCGACCTTGCCGTCGCCGTCCCACGCGGGCAGGTTGAAGCCCACGATCTGGGGCGGAGTGTCGCGGCGGAGCACGCGCCCACGCAGGTCCGTGACGGCCAGGTCGGTCGTCGAGCCGCTCCGGACCAGCAGCATCTCACCGCCGTCGCCGCTGAACCCGGCCGGGTTCCAGTTGAGGGGGGCCGGCAGCGAGCCGATCTTCTTGCCGGTGACGGCGTCGAACACGCGGCCCCGGTGGGAGCCGTCGTTGTCGAAATAGGCCAGCCGTCGGCCGTCCGGCGACAGCATCAGCGTCGTCTCGTCCACGCCCGCCTCGTTCCTGGGCTGCTTGATCGATTCCACGCGCCTGCCGGAGGGGTAGGTGACGAGGGCTCTGTCCGCCGCCCTGAAGTAGGCCATCCGGGCCCCGTCGGCGCTCACCGCGACCGGCCTGTTGCCCTCCCCCAGCGCCTTCAGCGTGCGCGTGGCGCCGCTGCGGAGCACGACCTGGAGCGTCCTGCCCTTGAGCGGCGCCGCGTAGCGGATCGGGTCGCTCGCGGCCCCCGCGGCCGGCGTGATCGCGAACGGCGCCAGCAGGGCGGCCGCGACGGCAAGGTGACTCATTCTCACTTCGGCACCCCCGCGTGGATCGTGTACTTGTCCACCTGCTTGGCGACCCCCGTCGCGGGGTCGAGCGCGTAGACCCGGGTGGTCCGCTGCAACTCCTCGTCGGAACCGACGACGCGGCGGAGCTCCAGCCGCCCGCCCGGCCCCCAGGCCAGGCTCGAGGTGCCCTGCGTCGCCTTGATCGGTCTGCCCTTGCCCGCCCAGGCGCGGGCCAGCAGGTCGTACGCCCGCACCCGCTCGGGCTGCTTGCCCGCCGTGGGCGGCCGCACCAGGAGCGTGTGGCCGTCGGCCGCCAGCACGAACTCGGAGTCCCTGGACACGACCTCCTGGGGCGGCGTGTCGGCGACCGGCTCGCCGTCCAGCGGGTAGGCGAGCACCTCGATCGTGTTGTCGTCCTTCGCCCTGGTCGCGAGCACCTCGTCGCCGTCGGCGCCCAACCCCTTCGGCACGTCGGTCGCCGGAAGCGTCCTGACCGTCTGGCCGGTCGCCACGTCGACCACCATCGGCGCCCGCGGCTTCGCCGCCTCCGCGAAGCCGACCAGCAGGCGGCGGCCGTCGGGCGACAGGAACAGGTCGACGTACTTGGTGCCCACGCCCTTGCCGTAGGCGGGCAGCACGGTCGCCTTGCCGCCGGGCCACCGCTCGACGACCACCCGGCCGTCGCGGGCCCTGACGTAGGCGATGGTGCCGCCGTCACCGCTGACCTCGAACGGCGCCGGATCGTCCTCCACCTCGTCGGCCCGCGTCCCGTCGGCCTCGGTGGCGTACCGGGCGGCGGCGGGGAACTTCACCCAGCGGCCGTCGCGGAGGTAGAGGTACCAGGGGGCCTTCTTGCACGGGATGAAGTAGTCAGCACCGCAGTTGGGCAGATGTGCGGCCCGGACCGGCGAGCTCTTGGCCGCACCCGCACCCGCCTCCGCCGTGCCGGCCGCACCCGCCTCCGCCGTGCCGATCGCGCCCGCCACCATCGCCGCGGCCGCCAGCGCTCCCAGGGCCGACGTGATCTTGACTCTCACGCCGGTTTAGACCGCTTCGCCGCCGCAAAGGTTGATCACAAACCCATCACGCCCGGCGGGGGCGGGGGTCAGCTGCCGGCGGCGCGGTCGCGGAGGACGCGGCGCTGTTGCTCCAGCGCCACCAGCTCCCCGAACAGCTTGTTGTACTCCTGCTGCTCCTCCACCGGATTGAGCCGCTGCATCCGCGACTTCGCCTGCGCGATGGCCCGGTCGACCGCGATGGCCTCGATGGCCGCCAGCATGGCGCCGGCGTAGCGTTCCTCGGCGTGCGCGTCCGCCTGGATGGGCTCCACCGCGAAGCGGGTCACCAGCCCCCGCGCCCCCTCCTCGTGCGCGTGCTCCAGCAGCCGGTCGACCCACTCGCGCCCGCCGTAGGAGCCGGCGGCCACGCCGCCCGCAGCGAGGATGACCTTGTGCAGCGTCACGTGGTCGGGAGCCGTGAACGCCTGCGGGTCGAGCGCGTCGAAGCGGGGCCCGAGCAGCGCCGGGCGCTGCACGGCGAGCTTGAGCAGCTCCCCCTCCACCCGCACGCTCGGGTCGACGGGCGCCGCCTGGGGCGCGCGCCGCGGGCGGCCCTGCTGCGCCCCGCCCACCTCGGCGATGCGCTGCATCACGAACCGCTCGTCCATGAACCCCAGCCACCGGTCGAGGTCGATGGCGTAGCGCTTGCGCAGCCCGACGTCCTTGATCCCGGCCACGATCGGCGCGGCGGCGTCGAGCGCGGCGATCTTGCCTTCGTTGCTGCGCAGGTCGTAGCGGGAGATCGTGCTCCTGATCGCGAACTGGAAGAGCGGCTCCCGGCTGGCGATGAGGTCCCGTACGGCCGCGTCGCCCTGCTTGACCCGCAGGTCGCACGGGTCGAGCCCGTCGGGCTGCACCGCGACGTAGGTCTGGGTGACGAACTTCTGCTCGTCGGCGAACGCCCGCAGCGCCGCCTTCTGCCCGGCCGCGTCGCCGTCGAAGGTGAAGATCACCTCGCCCCGGAATTCGGCCTGGTCGAGCAGGAATCTGCGCAGGATCTTGATGTGCTCCTCGCCGAACGACGTGCCACAGGTGGCCACCGCCGTCGGCACTCCGGCCAGATGGCAGGCCATCACATCGGTATAGCCTTCGACGATCACCGCCTGGGACCGCTTGGAGATCTCCCGTTTGGCGAGATCAATCCCATAAAGCACCTGGCTCTTCTTGTAAAGCGGCGAGTCAGGCGTATTCAGATATTTCGGACCATCATCGGAATCGAGCAACTTCCGCGCGCCGAATCCGATCACATCGCCCGTGGCGTCCCTGATAGGCCAGATCAGCCGCCCTCTGAAGCGGTCGATGGGCCCCCGCCGGCCCTCCTTGGCCAGCCCGCCCTTGACGATCTCCTCGGCGGTGAACCCGCGCCCCAGCAGATGCCGCGTCAGCGCCTCCCATTCGGCCGGCGCGTAGCCCACCCCGAACAGCTCGGCGTCGGCCCGCTCGAAGCCCCGCTCCGACAGGAACCGCCGCCCGGGCGCCGCGTCGGGCACGAGCAGCTTGTCCGCGTAGAACTCCGCCGCCGCCTTGTGCGCCTCGATCAGCCGGGCCCGCTCGCCGTGGTCGCGCCTGGGGACGTAGCCGCCCTGCTCGTACTGCAGCGTGATCCCGGCCCGCTGCGCCAGCCGCTCGACCGCCTCGCCGAACGACAGGTGCTCGATCTTCTCGACGAACGTGATCACGTCGCCGCCCTCGGAGCAGCCGAAGCAGAAGTACATCCCGCGCTCGGGGGTGACGTTGAAGGACGGGCTCTTCTCGTCGTGGAAGGGGCACAGGCCCTTGAGGTTGCCGCCCCCTGCGTTGCGCAACTGGATGTGTTCGCCGATCACGTCGGCGATGGGTGAACGCTCACGTACGAGCGCGATGTCGACATCACGGATCCGGCCAGCCACGCCGGTGAGTCTATTCCGCCCCACCGACGGTTCCGCCCCTCCGGGCCCGGTACGGGTAGGCGCGCATTACCTGTCGGTTGCTAAAGAGGGAAACCGGCTCTGCGGGAGCTCCCGGTCGGCTACAAAGGTAAAGGTTGTCGGTGGAAACGGTGACACGGGTGGAGATCATGCGTACGGGGCATCTCGGACGATGGGCGGCCGTCACGGCCGCCCTGTTGCTGACCGGCGCCTGCTCCCAGGCCACCGGCCTGGCGGGGGTCAACGCGACCTCGCCGTCGACCCCGCCGGCCACGAGCCCGCCGCCCGCCGCGCAGCCCGGCGAATCGGCGGAGCCGGAGGCCGAGCCCCAGGCGGCCGAGCAGCCGCCCAAGGGCGACGACCCGGTGAAGGTGCCGCCGCCGAAGATGTCGAAGTACGAGTACACCTTCCCGGTCAAGGGCTGCAAGACGACCTACCAGCGCCAGCTCCTCGTGCTGCCCAAGACGACGATCTGGGCGCCGCAGGGGTGCGCGTTCGTGGCCCCGATCGGCGGCGTCGTGGACGAGGTGAACCTCCAGGACAAGTGGAGCCCGTCCACCGACGCGGGGGCCGCCCGCGAGGGCAGGTTCGTCACGATCATCGGCGAGGACGGCGTGCGTTACCTCGGCGGTCACCTCGACACGATCGCCGACGGCGTCCGGCCGGGCGTCCCGGTCAAGGCGGGCCAGCTGCTCGGGCGGGTGGGCCGGACGGGCAACGCCCGCGAAACCGGGCCCAACCTCTACTTCGCGATCTCGTGGAAGACGGGCCCGGCCTTCTGGTGGGTACGCAGGGGCATGGTCAAGCCCTGGGACTACCTCGACGCCTGGGCGACCGGCAACCGCACGTACTCGCCCAGGGAGGAGACGCTGGCGCTGCGCGGCAAGCTGGGCGAGACGCCGGGCTGCGCCGTGCAGTGCGGATCGAAGAAGGTCCCGCAGGCCGGCAAGACCCAGGGCCCGAAGCCGAAGCGCACCGACGACGGCGTGATCACCGTCACCCCGTCGATAGCTCCTTTTGATCAACAATGACGCGTGACCTGATGAGCTCCTGGATCTCGTCCACGACGTCCCAGACGTTGACGTTCATGCCGGCGATCACGCGTCCCTCGCGCAGCCAGTACGCGATGAACTCCAGGCTCTCCGGCTCGCCGCGGTAGACGATCTCGTCGTAGCCCTCGATGTCACCGGAGAACTCCATGCCCAGCTCGTACTGGTCGGTGTAGAAGTACGGGATCCGGTCGTAGACCACGTCCTGGCCGAGCATGGACCGGGCGGCGGCGGGGCCGCCGTGCAGGGCGTTGGCCCAGTGTTCGACGCGCAGGCGGCGCCCGTACAGGGGGTGGAAGGGCTCGGCCACGTCGCCGGCGGCGAACACGTCGGGGTGCGAGGTGCGCAGCGCGGCGTCGGTGTGGATGCCCTGGCCGACGGCGAGCCCGGCGTCACGGGCGAGCCCGACCTCGGGCGCGGCGCCGATGCCGACGACGACGAAGTCGGCGGCGAGCCGCTCGCCCGAGCTGAGCCGCACGCCCGTCTCGGTGATCTCGGCGGCGGCGGTGCCGAAGCGCAGGTCCACGCCCTTGCTGACGTGCAGGCGGGCGAACAGGTCGCCGAGCTCGTTGCCGAGCGGCCGGTTGAGCGCGGTGGGCTCGGGCTCGACGACGGTGACCTCGCAGCCGGCCGCGCGGGCGGCCGCCGCGGTCTCCAGCCCGATCCAGGAGGCGCCGACGATGAGCACGCTGCCCGCGCTCGCCAGGCGCTCTTTGAGCGCCTCGCTGTCGTGGACGGTCCGCAGGTAGTACGCGGGCCCCGGCAGGCGTCGCGGCGTGGCGCCGGTGGCGATGAGCAGCTTGTCGTACGGCCGGCGCGACCCGTCGCCGAACCTGACCAGGTGGTTGTCGAGCTCGATGCGCGTGACGCGCGTGCCGAGCCGCAGATCGACGGCGTTGTCCGCGTACCACTCCGGGCCGTGGACGAAGATGCTCTCTCGTTCGCTCTTGCCCTGGAGGTAGTCCTTGGACAGGGGCGGTCGTTCGTAGGGCCGTTCGTTCTCCGCGCCGATGAGCACGATCTCGCCGTCGAAGCCTTCCTCGCGCAACGTCTCCGCGGCCTTGGCCCCCGCGAGTCCGGCACCGACGATCACATATGTGGCCATGGGCGCAGTATCCGCCTGCGAGGGTCATGGGGAAAGCCGGGTGTACCGGATCATGGAGAAACTTGGTCAGCGGGAGAGCCTGCGGTGCCACGCCACGGCGGAGGTGTCGGTGAGCGAGGCGATCTGGTCGATCACCACGCGGACGCGGGCCGCGTCGTCGGCGGCGCCCAGGTACGCGGGCCTGAAGGCGGGCTCCAGCGTGCCCGGAGCGCCCAGCGTGATCATCGAGGCCAGTTCGGTGATGAGCTCGCGCTGCCTGGCCTGATTGGCGTTGTGGTCCCTGGTGGCCATGACGTAGTGGGCGGTGACGCCCTTGAGCAGGGCGCACTCCAGGCGGGTGGCGTGGGGCACGACGAGGTCGGCGCGGTGGCGGGAGCCGTACACCTCCTTGGTGGCGGTCTGGGCCGAGCGGCAGAAGCGGCCGATGAGGCCGCTCGTGAGGGCTTTGAGCCCGGCCAGGTCGGCGAGCGTGGCCTCGAAGCGGCGCGGCCAGAGCGGGGCGGTGATCAGCTTGGCGAAGATCTCCTCCAGCTCGCCGAGGTCGGCGTTGGGGGCGTACCAGGTGCGGGTGGTCTCGCACACCAGCGTGCGCTCGATGGGCGAGCGCAGCGCCTCGGGGGTGACGTGGCCGGAGTGGAGCGCGTCCTCGAGGTCGTGTACGGAGTAGGCGACGTCGTCGGCCCAGTCCATGATCTGCGCCTCGAAGCTCACCCGCCCGTCGGGCGCGCCGTCCCGGATCCAGCGGAACACGGGTAGATCATCGTCATATACGCCGAATTTTGCGGATTTTTCGCATGTCCAGGGATATTTGATGGAAGCGTCGAGCGCCGCCCGCGTCAGGTTGAGCCCGGCGCTGCGGCCGTCCTCCGTGAGGACCTTGGCCTCCAGCCTGGTGAGCAGGCGCAGGCTCTGCGCGTTGCCCTCGAAACCGCCACACGAGGCCGACAGCGCGTTGAGCGCCATCTCCCCGTTGTGGCCGAAAGGTGGGTGCCCCAGGTCGTGCGCCAGGCACGCGGTCTCCACCAGGTCGGGATCGACGCCGAGCGTGGCGCCCATCTCCCTGCCGACCTGACCGCATTCGAGGGAGTGCGTGAGCCTCGTGCGCGGGATGTGCTGGCCGCCGCCGAGGGACTCGGCAGGGCCCACGACCTGCGTTTTCGCGGCCAGCCTGCGCAGGGCGGCACTGTGCAGCACGCGGGCGCGGTCGCGCTCGAATGCGGAGCGTTCGGGGTTGCCGGGAGGTTCCGGAACCCAACGCTCCTGATCATGGTCATCGTAGTACGGCATTGCTTAGGTGATTTTATCCAGTTTCCGGTCTCCGCTAAGGTCGAGCCTCGCGAGAACCCCTTCCCCGGGAGCCCTCACCCCATGACGACAGCGTTCCGAGCAGTGCTGGCCTTCATCCTGCTCGCCGGCTTCTACGTTCTGGTCGGCCTCTTCCTGGTGGCCGCCATCTTCTTCGATGTCCTGCTCCTCGTGGACTTCCACGCGAACACCCTCAAGCTCGCGATCATCCTCACCCTGGTTGCCGGCGCGCTCGTACAGGCCCTGTTCGTGGTGAGCCGCCGCCAGGGCGGCGAGCAACCGGGCGTGCCGATCGGGCGCGAGCACGAGCCGGCGCTCTGGCAGACGGTCGAGGAGCTCGCCCAGCGCGTGCGCACGGCGCCGCCGGACGAGATCCGGCTGGTGGCCGAGGTGAACGCGGCCGTTTCCGAGGACACGCGCTGGCTGGGGATGCAGGCGACGCGGCGGCGGATGTTCATCGGGCTGCCGCTGCTGCAGACGCTGACGGTGGACGAGCTGCGCGCGGTGCTCGGGCACGAGCTGGGCCACTACAGCGGCGCTCACACGCGGCTGGGCGCGCCGGTCTACCGGGGGCGGGTCTCGCTCCTCGCCACCGTCCAGGGGCTGCGCAACCACCCGTTCGTCCAGCGCCTGTTCACCTGGTACGCCAAGTTCTACCTGCGGGTGTCGCAGGCCGTCTCGCGCAAGCAGGAGCTGGAGGCCGACCAGTTCGCGGTCGCGATCGGCGGGCGGCAGGCCATGGCCGGGGCGCTGCAGAAGATCCAGACCACCGCGACGGGCTGGGACCTCTACGTCGCCAACTACCTGTCGCTCACCGGCGCGGGCGGCACCAGGCCCCTCTCGGTGTTCGGGGGCTTCCACGCGCTCATGAGCGACTCCGACCGGCAGGCCGAGATCGCCAAGCTGGGCGAGGAGCCGCAGGAGGTCTCGCCGTACGACTCCCATCCGAGCCTGACCGAGCGCCTGGCCGCCATCGAGCACCTGCCTGAGCCGCCGCACGTCCCCGACCCCCGCTCGGCCCTGACGCTGCTGCGCGACGCGAACGTGGCGGTGCAGGCCGTGGAGCAGTCCATGTGGACGCCGGAGGCGCTCACCGGGCTGCGGCCGGTGTCGTGGGAGGAGCTGGTGTCGCACGCCATGTACGCGGGCCGCAACGCCGACGCCCTCCACGACCTGGCGGTCGCCGGCCAGCGGGTGATGGGGGCCGCGCGGCCGTACCTGGACGCCGCCTTCGAGGCGATCGCCCGGGGCCGGCAGGCGGAGCTGGAGGCCGTCCTGCGCGATCAGGGCTGGAACGCGTCGGAGACCCTGCTCGCCGGGGTGCTGGGGCAGGCGCTGGAGGCGGTGCTGATCCAGCTCGGCGAGGCCAAGTGGACGCTGTCGTGGTCGGGGCCGGCGCGGCTGCTGTTCGACGACGGGGAGGAGGTGGCGCTGTCGGAGTACGCGGCCCAGGTGTCGGCCAATCCGGAGGCCGTCTCCGGGCTCCGGCGGTGGCTGGGGGACCACGGCATGCGCCACGACTACGTCCCGATCGAGGAGCCCTCCCCCGGGCAGCCCGCCGAGGCCGCCACCCCCTCGATCTGACGCAGCGCCCGCTCGAATCCGGCGCGGTGCTCGGCGACCCAGTCGTGGCAGGCGCGCACCTGCGCCACCGCCCCCTGCTCGCGGAGCCTGATCGCGTACGCCAGCCCCTGCGCGGCATCCCGCTCGATGCCGCGCCGGCATCGGTCCTGCCACCAGAGGATCGTCTCGACCACCTCGCCGCGCTCCCGCAGCCCGTAGGCGTCGCAGATCAGCCGCACCCGCCGGGCCGCGTCGGCCGGGTCGGCGATCAGCGGGCCCAGGCCCGCGTACTGCCAGCAGACGTGCGCCACGTCGTGGACGCGCCGTCCCGGCCCCGCCATGTCCCAGTCGATGAACGCCACCGGCCGCGGCTCCTCGCCCCGGTAGACGGTGTTCCTGGGAGACAGGTCGTTGTGGCAGACCACCTCCTCCTCCCCGGCCAGTGAGGTGCCGGCGGTCAGGTCGTGGAACTCCCGCACCAGCTCCGCGGCCCGCGCCAGGCTCTCGTCGGAGGCGACGCCGTCCGGCTGGACGTCCTCCCAGGCCACGTGGCCGTCCATGAAGCTCAGGATCTCCCGACCGCGCTCGTCGAGGCCCAGGAACCGCGGCGCGGCCGCCCATCCGCTCCGCTCGAAGAGGCGCAGCAGCTCGTGCACGTACGCGGCCCGCTGTCCGGGCGTGCGGCGGACGGTGTCGCCGACGCGGACGACGGCGTTGACGAAACCCCCGGGAAGGTGTGTCTCGGACATGGTCTCCAGACTGTCGCATAGGTCAGCGGTTTGAGGCTTCCACGCGGTCGATGGCCTGTTCAGCGCGCAAAGTCTCACAGGGCAGTGCAATGAAACACTTGAAGGTATGACTGAGAGCGAAATCATCGAGTTCGTGTCCGGTTTCCCCGGAGTCGTGACCCAGACCATCGAGGAGAACAGCGAGGCCCCCGAGATGGCCTGGGGCGACACGTTCTTCTTCTACGACCCGGAAGGCACCCTGGAGACCCATCCCCGGCAGCCGTTCGCCACGATCGTCATCAAGGACTACCCGGATTGGGACACCTTCTCCGACCTGAACAGGCCGGGCGTGTTCCGGCTCAGCATCGCCGTCGGGCGCGCTACCCTCCAGCGGCTCGCCGGCGACGACGCCGAGGTCGACTACACGGCCGAGGACCGCGTCCTCCCCCACCCCAAGTACGCGACCCAGGGCTGGATCGCCATCGTGAACCCGGGCGAGCAGGCCCGCCCCCTCCTGACCGAGGCCCACGCCCGCGCCGTCACCCGCCACCGCCCCCGCAAGACCTCCTGACCCTCGCGCCTGGTCGGTCTCCGGCCAGGCGCGCCGAGGTCAGCGAGGTTCGTCGTCCCAGTCGGGAGGCGTCACCGTGCCGGAGAGCCAGTCGCGGCGCAGGATCGCGTAGCCGACGGCGTCGTGGACCGTGCCGTCCAGGCCCGGCCACGACTCCCGGTAGTGCGACTCCTTGGCGTACCCGCTCTTGCGGAAGACCGCCCGCATCGCGTGGTTGTCCTGGCGGGTCGTGCCCTCGATCCGGTTGACGTGCGGGAGCTCGGTGAACAGGTAGCCGGTCAGCCAGGCGACCGCCGCGGCGCCGAGGCCCCGGCCCCGCCATTCCTGCCCGATCCGCAGGTCGAACAGGGGGGTGTCGTCGGCGAAGTCCTGCAGCCGGACCAGGCCCGCGCGCTCCCCGTCGGCGAGCACCCAGAACGTCCTGGACTCCTCGTCGTCGTAGAGGCCGTCCGCGGCGCGCTCGCGCACGGTCTCGGGGTCCTGGACGCCCGCGTGAAAGGGCCATTCGTGCCCGGTGAGGAAGCCGACGAGCGCTTCGACGTCGTCCGGGGAGAATCTCGTGAACTCGATCTGCACCCCCCGCATCCTTCTGACGGGCTCCGCGCGGGGTCAACCGAATTTCAGCGGGTCAGCCGATCACTCGCTCGGGGCTGTCCAGCCAGACCCGCTGCCCGTCGGGCGTGATCGTCACGCCGAACCGCTCCCGCTCCGGCTCGCCCCAGTCCGCCCACGTCCGGCGGGCGTCACCCGGCTCGGCCAGGACGTCCTCGGCCAGGACGGCGCCCGGCGGGGTATCGCGCCGCGTCCACGTCATGGTCGTGAGCGCGGAGAACCGGCCGCCGGCCGTGCCGTCCGGCCCGACCACGAGCCGCAGGGCGTGGCCGTCGCCGTACGGCGCGACCACCACCCCGCCCGGCCTGGTCTGCGCGATCCAGGCGTACGGCACGGTCCGCACGGCGTACGTCGCGTGCACCCCGTCGTACGGCGCCCGCTCGGCCCACCCCGCCGTGCCGTCGCCCACGACCAGGTGCGGGAGCGCTCCCGCGGCGGCCAGGTTCTTGGCACCCTGCTCGGCCACGGTGGGATCCGCCTCGATGGAGGTCACGCTCCCCGACTGCCCGACCAGCCGGCACAGCAGGGCGGCGGTCCACCCCGTACGCGTGCCCACCTCCAGCACCCGCTGGCCCGGCGCCGGTCCGAGCAGCTCCAGCAGGTCGGCGACCGCGCTGGGCGCGGGACAGGAGCACCCGTCGGCGGCGACGATCGGGCGCCCGGCGTAAACGGCGTCCCACCAGGCCGGCGGGTCGGCCTCCCGGTCGATCGGCGCGCTCCCCCCGTCGCGCTCGGGCGACTCCCCCACCGACGGCACGAACCAGTGGCGCGGGACCGCCCGCAGCGCCTGCTCGATCGGCCGGGTGAGGGGCGGGCGGTGGTCGGTGATCGCCGCGATCATCGCGTCGAGCCGCCACGCGATGTGCGTGAACATCACACCTCCCCGTTCGCGAAAGGATGCCCGCATTCGTGCCTCCCCACAGCTCCACCTCCATATCTCGGGAAACGCTATCCGTGACGGTACGACTACGATCCGGATGCGGCAAGGGTTTCCATGGAAGTCACCGTCGAGGTGGGCGGCGCTGACATCCGGCCCGCGCGCCGGGTGAGGGAACGCCGTCAGAAGCGCCGCCAAAACGCTGCGTATCTCCCCGATCACCCAGTAAATTCGGAACCATCGCGCCAAACACCGGCGAGGAGGGATCGAGGTGCCCGGGAGCACGGCGATCGGCGGGCGTTACCAGCTGGTCACCTGCCTGGGCGGCGGCGCCGCGGCCGAGGTCTGGCTGGCCCTGGACCTGGGCCTCGGCCGGGAGGTCGTGGTCAAACGCCTGCTGGCCGACAACCCCGGATCCAGCCGGTTGCGCGCCGAGGCGCGGGCCCTGGCCGCGTTCAATCACCGGCATGTGGTCACCCTGCACGACACGGTGGACGACCCGGAGACGGGCACGTTCTGGCTCGTGATGGAGCACGTGCCCGGCGGGAGCCTTGACGGCCGGACCATGTCGCCGGAGCGGGCGGCGCAGGTCGGCGCGCAGATCGCGGACGCGCTGGCCGCCATGCACGCCGAGCGCATCGTGCATCTCGACGTGAAACCGGCCAACATCGTCGCCGCCGATGACGGCGTCGTGAAGCTCGCCGACTTCGGCGCCGCGTACCGGGTCGGGGGCCGCGACACGATCACCCCGAACGGCGCCATCAGCTACACCGTCGCCTACGCCGCCCCCGAGGTCATCAGGGGGCAGCCCGACCCCAGGTCCGACGTGTTCTCCCTCGGGGCCACCCTCTACGCGCTGGTCGCCGGGCGCCCGCCGCGCCGGGGAGCCGGCGACACGGAGTCGGACGCCGACATCGTGGCGTGGCGGGCCGCGCATTCGGACGTCTCGCTGACGGCGGACGTGGGACCGCTGGACGGGCTGCTGCGGGAGATGCTGCGGCTGGACCTCCGGGAGCGGCCGGAGATCGAGGACGTACGGAAACGGCTGGCCGAGATCATCGGAACGCCGCCGCCGGTCCCCGCACGGCGATGGTTTCCGCTCCTCGTGGCGGCGGTGGCCGCCGCGGCGGTGCTGATCGCCGCCGGGTCCGTCCTCGGAGAACGCGGCGCACCGCCGCCCGGAGCCTCGGTGGCCCCCGCCACCCCTGCGCAAGCGGGGGACCTCTTGATCGGCGACCCCCGCACGGCCGACCCCTGCGCCATGACCGACGCCACCGCGCTCGACCGGTTCGGGAAGACCGAGCTCGACCGCGACTACGGGAACTTCGACCGGTGCGACGTCAGAGTGTCCCCGCCGGGCGGCGGAGTCGTGGACGTCGTGGTGGACCTCAACCACGACCCGCCTCCCGAGCAGCTCGGGGCCGCGCGGACCGTGGGCGGGATCACGGTGGCCGACGACCCCGCCGAGAGCGACGCGTGCTCGCGGACACTCGTGCTGCCCGGCGTGGACGACGTCATCGTGAAAGTCCGGGCGCGGTGGGAGGGCGACGAGGGCAAGGCCGAGCTCTGCGAGATCGCCGACGCCGCCGCCACCGTCGCGGCGCGGGCGCTCGGTCGGGGCCCGCTCGAACGCCGTACCCCGCCGCTCCCCGCCACGTCGCTGGCGCAGCGGGAGGCCTGCTCGCTGCTGTCCGGCAAGGCCCTGGAGGCCGTCCCGGGCATCGACGCCGCCGGCCCGGACGTCGGGTTCGGCGGGTGGGACTGCGAGTGGGACAGCACCACCAGTGACACCTGGGTGGACCTGGACTTCGACCGCGACCAGCCGCCCACCGCCGAGGACGGGACGGCCACCCGGATCAACGGCTACCGCGCCTTCGTCCGGCCGGACCGGGAGGAGCGGACCTGCGAGGTCGAGGTGGTGTTCCGCCCGTACACCGATCAGGACGGCCGGACGGCGGTCGAGGAGGTACTCCTCGTGGTCGGCGGCTCGCGCCCCATGGACCGGCTGTGCGGGATGGCCACCGCGCTCGCCCGCTCGGCCACCGCCGAGCTGCGCGGCACCTGACGTCACTCTTCCGGGGAGGGTCCCGGAGAGGTTGGGGCACCATACGGCTGCGTCCGACAAGCACCGAGGAGGCGAACAGATGAGCGCTCCCCACAGCCTCGCCCACGGCGTGGACCCGGCCGTCCCGGGCACGCTGCACGCCCGCACCATCATGGGCGGCATCAGGGTCGCGCCACGCCCGGGCCGTCATGTCCGCTTCGGCCGCGACCAGCGCCCGAACGTCGATCTGCGGGTGGGCACGGACGACCAGTCGGTGAGCCGCCTGCACGCCGAGGTGACGTACGAGGACAGCCGGTGGTGGCTGCGCAACCTGGGCCAGCAGCTCGTCCGCCTGCCGCGCGGCCGGCTGATGCACAGCTCCACCGACCCCGTGCCGCTGGCGCCGGGCTACACCCCGCTGTTCATCAGGGGCTCCGGCTACCGCCAGCACCTGGTGGAGCTCTATATCACGGGCGCCTACGGCGACACCCAGGCCGACCTCCACGCGGCCGCGACCACCCCGCCGAAGATCTGGGGCCTCAGCGAGACGGAACGCCTGCTCCTGGTGGTGCTGGGCGAGCGCTACCTGCTGTACGAGCAGGCTCCGCGCCCGTTGACGTACAACCAGGCCGAGGCCCGGCTGGCCTACCTGCGGCCCGGGGAGAAATGGCGGGCGGGCATCATCGAGGACCGGATCGAGGCCGTCCGGCACCGCCTGCACGCCGCCGGCTTCCCGTACCCGCTGCGCCACGACCGGTCGGAAGGCCGCCCGTACGACAACAACCTCCTGCACAACCTCCTCAGAGGCCTGGTGGAGTCGACCACCCTCGTCCCCCCGGACCTGGACCTCCTGGAGACCGACCCCGCCCAATAGGCACTTTGGGCGGCCGCTTGGGCCGAGACGCCCCGTCAGTGTCAGGGCGCGGGCGCCGCCGTGGCGGGGATAGGCGGCGTGCACGCGATCTCGCGCCCGTGCGCACCGGCCGCCCGTCGACGGACGCGTGCCGAATGCGGTAACCACCGGAGCCGTGCAGCATCTGCACCGGCCCCGCCACCCTTGGCTACTTAGTAATCGGTACCGTATCGTTTACTAAGTGACTGACACCGTACTCATCGCGGGCGCCGGCCCCACCGGGCTGGCCCTGGCCATCCACCTGGCACTGCACGACATCCCCGTGCGCGTCATCGACGCCGCCACCGGCCCCGCCACCACCTCCAGGGCCCTCGGCCTGCAACCACGCGGCGTCGAGGTCCTGGAACGCATCGGCGCGCTCGGCGACCTGCCCCAGCGCTCCCAGTCCTCGCTCAACATGTCCTACAACGAGGGATCGCGCACCGTGCTGCGACTTCACGTCGGCCAAGCCGTCGCCGACCAGCCGAAACAGGCGCTGCTGATCTCGCAGGCCGAGGTCGAGGGCACGATGCGGGAACGCTTTGCCCAACTGGGCGGCCACGTGGAGTGGGGCACCCAGGTGGTCGCGGCTCGGCAGGACGACACGGGCGTCACCGCCACCGTGCGGACGGCCGACGGCGCCGAGCACCACATCGAGACCCACTGGCTGATCGGCTGCGACGGCGCGCACAGCACCGTACGCAAGCTCGCCGGCATCGGCTTTCCCGGCCGCAAACTCCTCGAACGCCTGCTGATGGTCGACGTGCGGGCCCGGTGGCCGTTGGACAAGAACGGCAGTACGACCTGGATGGAGGCCGGTCACATGCTGTCGGTCACCGCGCTGCCGGACGACACCTGGCGGGTGTTCACCGAACCACCATCGGATCTGCCGGACCAGCTGTCCGAACGCGAGATCAGCGACCGGGTGCTGAGCGAGTTCTCCCGCCGAAGCGGCATCGGCCTCGACACGGTCACGGACGTCCGCTGGGCCTCGGAGTTCCGTATCCACCGCCGGCTGGCCGACGCCTACCGGCGCGGCCGGATCCTGCTGGCCGGCGATGCGGCGCACATCCAGAGCCCCACCGGCGGCCAGGGACAGAACACCGGGCTGGGCGACGCGGAAAACCTGGCATGGAAGCTGGTGCTGGTCACCCGCGGCCGCGCCGACCAGCGACTGCTCGACACCTACGAAGGCGAACGACGGCCGCTGGCCCGCAAAGTCCTGCGCGCCACCAGCACCGCCGTGGACATCATGCTGCCGCACGACCCCTGGAAACGCCTGCTGCGCGACAACGTCGTCCTGCCGGTCGTCCGCCTGCCCGCAGTGCAGCGCCGGCTGTGGCTGGCCGCCTCCCAACTCGGCATCAGCTACCGGGGAGGACCGCTGGCCCCTGCCGTGCACCGGTGGATGCCCGGACTCCGTCCCGGCGACCGGATGCCCGACCTCACCTGCCGGCATCTCGACGGCGGCCGGACCACCCTGCACGCCGCGATCTCCGGACGCTGGGTGGTGCTCGCCGATGATCAGCACGTCGCCGCCCGCCACGCCGAGGCCGCCGCGGCGCGACTGGGCGCCGACCTGATCGTCGCGCTCACCCCGGTGGAGCAGCCCAGCTCGCCCGATGTCATGCTGATCCGCCCCGACGGGCACATCGGTTGGCGTGACCATCCGGCACCCGACAAACTGGCAGCATGGCTGAATCAGGTGCTGTGGCCGGCGTAGAACGCCACGGCCGTCCACGCGATCCGGAGAACGACGCCGCCATCCTGGACGCGGCGTTGGACCTGATGATCGAACGCGGCGCGGCGGGCACCAGCATCGAAGCGGTCGCCCAACGCGCCGGCGTGGCGAAACTGACCGTCTACCGGCGCTGGCGAGCCAAAGACGACCTCCTGATGGCCGCCTTGGAGCATGCCCGCGCCCCCGACATGGACGCCGCCCCGGCCGGGCAGTCGATCGACGAACTGATCTCATCCATCGCCGAACTCCTCAGCCGCCCCCGCTTCCGCGCACTGATGGCACGCGTCATCGGCGCCTCGGTCGACTACCCGAAACTGGTGACCGCCTACACCGAGCGCTACCTGCAGCCACGGCTGAACGCCCTGGCGCGGATCGCGCAGCAGGCCATCGACGCCGGCCACCTCCCAGCGGACACCGACCCGAGCGTCATCCAGGACATCCTGGCCAGCTCGATCGGATCCGTCCTGCTTCAGCATGCGGAAGAGGTGACCGCCGTCCAGATCGAGCGCCGGCTGCGGGTTCTGTTGCGCCACATCGGATACCAGTCTTGATTTCCTAGGTCAGGAACAGCGGGCGATCACCTACCGCTGCGGCGTCGGCCGGCATGAAAATGATCTGGACCTTGGATTCCGGCGCCTCGTATCGTCGCCGCATGACGACTGTGCTCTGCGTACCGCAATGGCAAGGCTCGGCGTCCGGCAGCGCTCCGCGGCTGATGGCCGGGGCCCGCCGCGCCGCCGCGCTCGTTCCGGCCGACGCGGTGGTGACCGTGCCGGTGCTCGATGCCGACGGGGACAGGGCCGCCGGGGTTCGCGCGTACGACGTGCTCGTGGAGAACCAGCGGCTGACGCGCGAGGCGCTGGCCGGCATCGACGACCGGGTGATCACCGTCGGCGGCGACTGCGCGGTCGACATCGCGCCGATCGACGCCGCCCACGCCCGCTACGGGGACGCTCTGACGGTGCTGTGGATCGACGCGCACCCGGACGTCTACAGCCCGCAGACCCTGCCGTCGGGCGCCTTCCACGGGATGGTGGTGCGCGCGCTGCTCGGGGACGGCCCGACCGGCCTCACGGCGGAGCGTCCGCTGCGACCGCACCAGGTGATCATCGCCGGGGAGCGGGCGGGCGACGTGTCCGAGCACGAGTACCTCGAGAAGACCGGCCTGCGCAGGTACGGCGTGAACAACCTGGAGCGCGTGCTCGACGATCTGCGGGGCCCCGTGTACGTACACGTCGACCTCGACGTCCTGGAGCCCACCGCCTTCGGCTCGACCTGCTACCCGGAGCCGGACGGCGTACGGCCACGGCGGCTGATCGACCTCGTCTCCCAGGTGGACGACGTCGTCGGGGCGGCCATCACCGAGCACGCGCCGTCCGGCGACGACGCCGACCCCGGCGAGGCCGAGGTGATCCGCCGCCTGGGCACCGCGCTGACGCGCTGACGAATACGATCGGTCAGGTGAAGTACTTGCTGCTGATATGCGGAGGCAGCAAGGCCTACGAGGAGATGCGGCCGACCCCGGGTTCCTGGACGACTGCAAGGCCTGGGGCGACAAGCTGATCCAGAGCGGTGGGCTGGAGCCTCCGGCGGACGCCACGACGGTCCGGGTACGCGACGGCGAGATCCTCCTCACCGACGGCCCCTTCGTCGAGTCCAGGGAGGTCGTGGCCGGGTTCAGCCTGATCGAGTGCGATGTCGAGGAGGAAGCTCCGCAACTCGCGCGGCCGGCCGTCCAGCTCGCAGGACGCGGCGGTGGAGGCGCCTGCTCGCTCGGCGCCGCCACGGCCGCCGTGAACATGCCGGCCGCCTCGGTCAGCACGGCGAGTTGGAGGACACCCCGTTGTCGGCGCCCATGCCGAAGGTCGTCTGGCCGCGTACCAAGGGGGACGCCGCACTCGAACAGGGCGAGGACATCACCCTCTAGAGCCCTCTAGAGCCCTCTAGAGCCGCTCACGCCAGGTCGAGCCCGGCGAGCTGGGCCCGGCTGGTCACGTTGAGCTTGGGAAAGGCCCGGTACAGGTGATAGCTGACGGTCTTGGGGCTGAGGAAGAGCTGCGCGCCGATCTCCTTGTTGGTGCGCCCGGCCGCGGCCAGGCGAACGATCTGCAGCTCCTGCGGGGAGAGCGCCGACAGCGCATCGGCCCCGGCGGCGACGAGACCGGTGTCGCCGGCGGCACGCAGTTCGTGGCCTGCGCGTTCCGCCCAAGGCCGCGCGCCCAGGCGCTGGAAGGTCTCGAGCGCGGCGCGCAGTTGCGCGCGAGCCGCGCTCTTGTGCCGGTCCCTGCGCAGGCGCTCGCCGTAGACCAGCGCGGTGCGCGCCGACTCCCAGGGGTGGCCGCCGCCGGCGTGCAGTCGTACGGCGGAGCGGAAATGGTCGTGCGCTCGTTCCCCGTCGGGTTCGAGCAGGGCCCGGCAGCGGTGCAGTACGGCCTGCGCCCAGGTCTGGCCGGATGCCTCCGCCCATGCCTCGTAGCGGCGCAGCGGCCGGTCGGCGGGCAGGCTGAGCCGGGCCGCAGCCTCGATCTGGTCGGGGGCGAAGTGGACGGTCTGGAACTGGTGGCGTGCCGGCCCGGCCAGGGCCGTCTCCAGCCGGTCCAGCGCCCCGGCGTGGCGGCCCCGGCCCAGATCGAGCAGGGCCTGCGCCCACTGGGCCCAGGCCAGGCCGTTGACGATGCCGTTGGCGTCGTACTGCTGGTGCGCGGCGGCGGCCAGCTCGGCGCACCGGTCCGCGTCGCCCCGGGCGGCGGCGATCCAGGCGAGCATCCCCCGCATGCAGCCGGCCCTGCTCGGCCGGCCGGTCTCGGCGGTCAGATGCAGGCCCTCGGTCGCGGTGGCCGTCGCGTCCGTGAACCTGCCGAGGAAGATCTCGCTGGTGGCGAGCGTGATGTGGAGGACGGCCAGCTTGCCGAGCTCGCCGCTGGTGCGGCATTCGTCGGCGGCGGCGCGGGCGATCTCCCACGCGGCCTGGAAGTCACCGGTCTGGAGGGCGAAGTAGGAGGCGTTGATCCGGCGTGAATGCATTTCCGGGGTGATCCGGCTGCCCTTGGACACGAGCTCCCGCATGATCGGCAGGGCGGCGGCGGGGCCTTCTGTCAGCAGCAGCGCCGTTCCCAGGGCGGCCTGTCTGGCGAGGTCGAGGTCGTCCTCCGGGCGCAGGTCCAGCTCCCGCAGCCGGTCGGCGGCCTCGACGAGCCTGCCGGCGTCGCCGAACCGGTTGGCATTGCGGGCCGCCTCGACCAGCATCAGGCCCGCGGCGGCTCGGTCGTCGCCGGCCACGTCCGCGGCGCCCTTGAGCAGCAGGTCGTGGGCCAGGTGAGGGGCGCCCTGGTCGAGGGCGATCCTGGCCCGCAGCTTGGGGAGCGTGGTTCGGGCCGACGTGGCCGGCACGAGCGCGGTGGCGGCCTCGACCAGCCGCTGGGCCCGCTGCGACTGGCCCGCCTCAGTGGCGTGCACGGCGGCCGAGAGCAGCCGGCGCCCCTTGAGCTCCTTGTCCTGGCTCAGCTCGGCCGCCCGCTCGAACGCGGTGCAGGCGCTGACGCTCGCGCCGCGGTCCCCGGCTCGGCGAGCCATGTCCTCCAGCGCTCGCGCGGCCGCCTCGTCGGGACCCGTCGCGGCGGCTGCCAGGTGCCAGGCCCGCCGGTCGGGCCGATCTGCCAGCAGACCGGCCAGGGTCCGGTGCACCGCCAGGCGCAGGTCGTACGTGCTGAGCTGGAAGACCGCCGCGCGCATGAGCGGATGGGCGAAGCGCACCTGCCGGCCGGCGATCGTGACCAGCTCCGCGCGCTCGGCCGCGCCCAAAGCGGCGGGTTCGATGCCGAGCGCGGCGCAGGCTTTCGTGATCACGTTCAGGTCCCCGTCGTCCGCCAGCGCGGTGATCAGGAGCGCGGTCCGGGCGGCTTGGGGCAGGCGGCCGACGCGGGCGGCGTAGGCCAGCCGGAGGCGTTCCGGCAGCGGCAGCGGACTGTGGTCGTAGAACGGCAGGTCGGCGGTGCGCGGCAGTTCGAGCAGGGCGAGCGGGTTGCCCGCGCTCTCCTTGAGGATCTTCAGGCGGGTTGAGCCGGTGAGGCCGGGCGCGGCGTCCGCGAGCACCTGCGCGGCGCTACGGTCGTCCAGGCCGCCGAGCCGCCGTCCGGGCAGGCTCCCGGGGTCGAAGCCGTCGCGCGCGCCGAACAGCATCACGACGCCCTCCGCGTGCAGCCGGTGCGCGGCGAAGCGCAACACGCCCGCCGAAGCCTGATCCAGCCAGTGCGCGTCGTCGACCAGGCACAGCAGCGGCTCCTCCTCGGCCAGCTCCGCCAGCAGCGACAGCACGGCCACGCCGACGTGGAACCGGTCGTCGGCCCGCGCGGGCGCCAGGCCCAGGGCGCCCTCCAGCGCCGCCGCCTGGGGCTCGGGCAGCGACTCAAGGTGGCCGAGCGCGCCGCGCAGGAGCAGGTGGAGCGAGGCGTACGGGATGTCGGCCTCGGTCTCGACGCCCAGGCCGCGCAGCACCCGCATGTCCTGGGCGCGTTCCCCGGCGTAGGTCAGGAGGGCGGTCTTGCCGATCCCCGGCTCGCCCCCGAGCACCAGCACGCCGGAGCGTCCGGCGCGAGCCTGGTCGAGCAGCACGTCAATGGCCTGCTGTTCAGACTCCCGCCCCCGAAGCATGGGACGAATCCTAGTCATTCATCCGGTACCGCCCAGGTATCGGCCTTCATAGCGTCACCGTCATGAATTCCACGCAAGCGGTCGACCTCAGCTCGGTCACCAAACACTACGCACACGGCGTCACGGCGCTCGACGACGTGTCGATCGGCTTCGCCGCCGGCACGTTCACCGCCGTGATGGGACCGTCGGGGTCGGGCAAGTCGACGTTGCTGCAGTGCGCCGCGGGGCTCGACCGGCCGAGTTCGGGGCGGGTGACGGTGGACGGCCGGGACCTGGCGACGCTCAGCGACAAGAAGCTGACGCTGCTGCGGCGCGACCGGATCGGGTTCGTCTTCCAGTCCTTCAACCTGCTGCCGTCGCTCACCGCCGCCCAGAACGTCGCCCTCCCGCTGCGCCTGGCCGGCCGCCGCCCCGACTCCCAGCAGGTGCGCCAGAGCCTGACCGCGGTGGGCCTGGCCGGGCGCGTCGACCACCGGCCCGCCGAGATGTCCGGCGGCCAGCAGCAGCGCGTCGCCATCGCCCGCGCTCTGGTCACCCGGCCGGCGGTGCTGTTCGCCGACGAGCCCACCGGCGCCCTGGACGCCAACACCAGCCGCGAGGTGCTCCGGCTGCTGCGCGAACTCGTCGACCGGCAGGCACAGACCATCATCATGGTCACCCACGACCCGGTGGCCGCCGCCCACGCCGACCGCGTGGTGTTCCTGGCCGACGGCCGGGTCTACGGGGAGCTCCATGACCCGAGCGCCGAGCAGGTCGCGACCCGGATGCTGCAGCTGGAGGCGTCGTGCTGAGGATCGCCTGGTCCACGCTGCGCGTCCGGTGGTCGTCCTTTGCCGGCACGTTCGTCGCCCTGGCGTTCGGCGCGGCCCTCATGGCCGCGCTCGGCCAGGTGCTGGCCTCCAGCATCTCCTCGCCCGACCGAGGGCCACAGCGGTACGCCGCCGCGCCCGTCGTGGTGGTGTCCGACGAACGGCTCACCGTGCGGAGCCCGTTCGGGGAGAGTGGCGCGCCGCTGGCCGAGCCGCGCGGGCTGGCTCCCGAGCTGGCCGGGCGCATGGCCGGGGCCGTGGTGGATCGCATCTTCGCCGCGCAGCTCGCCGGTGGCCCGCCCGCCGTCGGCCGTCCCTGGTCCGCCGCCCGTACGGCGCCGCAGCGGCTGTCGTCGGGACGGGCGCCCGCCGCGGACGACGAGATCGTCGTCACCGCCGGCGCCCAGGTCGGGCGGCGGGTCCAGGTGGTGACCGCGGCGGGGACCCGGTCGTACCGGGTGGTGGGGATCGCCTCGGCGGGGCCGCAGCCGACCGTGTTCTTCACCGACGAGCGGGCCGCCCGGCTGTCACCGCGGATCGACGCGCTGGCCGTGTGGCGCCCCGCCGCCGAGGTCCGCGCCGCCCTGGGCCGGTCGACCGCGGGCCGGACCACGCTGGGCCAGACCACTGGGGACCGGGCCACCTCGGACCAGCCCACCCCGGGCCAGGCCATCACATCCGGGGCGGCATCGCGTCAGAACGGAACGCCCGCGATCTCGACCGAGGTCAAGGTGCTGACCGGCCAGGAGCGGGCGCTGCTCGACCCGTCCCGCAAGAGCGACGAGCAGGCCCGCAACAACGCCAACACGATCGCCGGCATCGCCGCGGGTTTCGCCGGGTTCATCGCCGTGTTCGTGGTCTCCTCCACCTTCGCCTTCGCGGTCGGGCAGCGGCAGCGAGAGTTCGCCCTGCTCCGCACCGTGGGCGCGACCACCGGCCAGGTCAGGCGCATGGTGTACGGCGAGGCGCTCCTGGTCGCGATCGCCGCCTCCGCGCTCGGCGCGCTGACCGGCCCCCTCGCCACCCGGCCGATCCTGGACCTGCTGAGCTCCCTCGGCATGGCGCCCGCCTGGCTGGTGCCCTCCACCTCCCCGGGGCCTTCGTACGTGGCCTTCGGCACGGGAGTGCTGGTCGCCGTGCTCGGCGTGGTCGTGGCCGCCTGGCGGGCGGGCCGGGTGCGGCCCGCGGAGGCGCTGCGGCAGGCGGCGGTGGAACCGCGGGCCATGACGCCCGGGCGCTGGATCGCCGGCGGCGGCCTGCTCGCCACCGCCGTCATCAGCATGGCCGTCAACGCCGTCAGCGACCCGTCGGGCGCGACCAACAACAAGACCTTCATGCCCATCGTCATGCTGCTCATCGCCGCCGCCGGGCTGCTCGCCCCGGTCTTCGTCCGCCCGGTCGCGAACCTGCTCGCCGCCCCGCTCGGACGGCTGCGCGGCGCGGGCGCTCTCGTGGTCCCCGCCGGCGCCGTCGCCTCCACGAGGCGTACCGCCGCCACGGCCGCGCCGGTCCTGATGACTGTCGCGCTGGCCGCCACCCTGCTCGGCGCCGCGGCGATGACCGACGCCACCAAGGCCGCGATGCGGATTGACCCCGTACGCGCCGACTACCTGGTGCTGCCGTCCGGCACGGCCGGGCTGGATCGGCAACTCACCGAACGCCTGCGCGCCGTCCCCGGCGCCGACGTCACTACCGTGACCTCGACCAGCCTCTACACTCTCGAAGGCGCCGGGACCCAGCTCATCCAGCGGCCCGCCGAGGCCGTGAACCCGGCCACGCTCACGACCGCCCTGTCGGTGCCCGTGACCGCCGGATCGCTCGCGGAGCTGCGCGACGACACGATCGCCGTCTCCCCCACCTGGGAGGTGAACCTGGGCCAGCGGGTGCGGCTGTGGCGGGCCGACGGCAGCCAGGTGTCCCTGACGGTCGTCGCACTGCTCGGCGCCGACTCCACCGCGGACGCGTACGTCACCCCGGTGCACGCGCTGTCCACCCTGCCCTCGCTCGCCTACGTGAAGCTGCGTCCCGGCACCTCCGCCGCCAAGGCGCTGGAGCAGGCCGTAGAGGGGCACAACGCCCGTTCCATAACCAAGGCCGCCTGGGCCGGGACCGTCACCGGCCGCGCCGCCTCGGCCAGCCGTCTCGGCCTGCTGGCCGTGCTCGGCATCATGCTGAGCTACACCGTGATCGCGCAGGTCAACACCCTGCTCATAGCGGCCCCCGACCGGGCGGGCGAGCACGGAGCGCTACGCCTGCTCGGCGCCACCAAGGGGCAGGTCCTGCGATACGTCGTGGCCGAGGCGCTGCTGGTCGTGGCGGTCGGCGTGCTCCTCGCCGCCCTCGCCACCGCGCTCGGTCTGCTCGGACTGTACGCCGCGCTGCTGCAACTGGCCGGCCCCGTGACGATCGACATGCCCTGGCAACCGGTCATCGGGGTGATCGCCCTCTGTTCGATGCTCGCGGTGCTGGCGACCGTGCTGCCCTCAATCCGTGTCCGGGCAGTGGCGATCCCCATGCTTCGGTAGTGGATCACCTGGGCGATCCACTACCGAGATGAGCTTTGTATGGGTCAAGGTGATTTGACCGCCGCACAGTGGGCGATGCTGGAACCGCTGTTGCCGGGTGGCAGGAAGGCGGGCCGCGCCTCGGCACGGTGAGGCGCTCGTCACCGTCCATGGCCACCGTCACGGACACGGCGAACTGCCGGCGGCCGTCGGAGGAGGTGGTGGCCACCTGGTGCTGGTGCTCTCGCGCTCGGCAGTCAGGACGGCTGGACTTGGTCCCAGCGGGCGATGGCTTCGGTGGGATCCGGGCTCACGAGGCGTTCCAGACCGGCCGTCGTGATCTCCGCCCACCTGCCGGCCCGTGCCCACATCTGTTCCTCGAAGGCGCGGACGGCCTCGTCCAGATCGCCCGGGCCGGGGGCGGCGACGACGGACTCGGCGAGTTCGGCGCCTTCCAGCATCGCGAGGTTCGCGCCTGCCCCCAATGGGGGCATCAGGTGGGCGGCGTCGCCCAGGAGCGTCACCCCGGGGACGTGGGCCCAGGTGTGGGACACGGGCAGGACGTAGAGGGGGCGGTGGACGAAAGCGGTGCCGTGGCGGAGGAGGTCGAGGACGGGAGCGGCCCAGCCGTCGAACATGGCCAGCAGGCTTGATCGCACAGCCTCGACGTCAGCCAGGTCCAGGCTCATATGCCGGTCCACGTTCGTGTGCCAGTCCAGCGGCGCGCGGAACCGGGCGTACACCTTGACGTGGCCGCCGCTGTTGCGCTGTGCGACGAGGGAGCGGTTCACGCCGTACACAGCCATGGAACCGTCGCCGACCAGCCGGGCGAGGTCGGGGTGGCGGGTGTCGACGTCGTCCAGGGAGGTCTCGACCGAGGTGATGCCGGTGTAGTGCGGCGTCGCGGACGAGACTGCAGGGCGGACCCGGGACCAGGCGCCGTCCGCGCCGACCACGAGGTCGAACGTCTCCTGCCGCCCGTCCGCGAAATGGACCAGCACGCCATCCCGGGTCTGCGGCACCACCTCGGTCACGCCCCGCCCCCACTGAACGTCCAGGGAGCCAAGCAGCAGGTCACGGAGTTGCCCGCGGTCGATCTCGGGATTGGCCAGGTCCCCCGGACGGGGTTGCCAGTCGCGGAGGACGGTCCCGTCCGTGTCCAGGATGCGCATGGCCTGCCCCTCAGGACGGGACAGCGCCTGGAACTCCGCCAGCAGCCCCGCCTTGCTCATCGCGAGCTGGCCCAGCCCTTCGTGCAGGTCCAGCATGCCGCCCGGGGGACGGGCGTCGGGGGCGGGATCGCGTTCGAGGACGGTGACGGGGTGATCGTGGCGGTGCAGGACGCGGGCGAAGGTAAGGCCGGCAGGGCCGCCCCCAATCACAGCGATACGGTGTCTCATGTCGATATACTGTATTTATTCTTTACGGTGTATCGCAACAGTACGATGTAACCCATGACTGTGTGGGACCGGCCGGAGCCGCCGACTCGCCCCGCGCCGCTCGACCGGGAGCGGATCGTTGCCGCCGCCGTCGCGCTGGCCGACGAGGGCGGGCTGGAGGCGGTGTCGTTGCGCAAGGTAGCCGCCCGGCTGGATGTCGGCCCGATGCGGCTGTACGGATACATCTCCACCAAAGAGGAGCTGTTCGACCTCATGGTGGACGAGGTCTACGCCGAGATCCTCCCCGACGAGCAGCCCGGCGACTGGCGGGAGGTGCTGCGCATCCGCGCCCACCTCACCAGGCAGGCCACCCTCCGCCACGAATGGCTGGCCGACCTGCTCGGCGGCCGCCCGACCCTGGGCCCGAACGCCCTCGCCGTGACCGAGGCCACGCTGGCCGCCCTCGACGGCCTCGCCGACCTCGACACCGTCATGCGCGCCGTGGAGACCGTCAGCGCCTACTTCACCGGCGCGCTCAGGCGCGAGATCGCGAACCTGCGGGCCGAGCGCGCCACGGGCCTGTCCAAGCGCGACTGGCAGCGCGCCTCCGGCCCGCATGTGAGGAGGATGCTGGCCACGGGCCGCTTCCCGGCGCTGTCCAAGGCCGTGCACGACGGCACGGAGGTGGACGCCGAGGTGTCCTTCGCGACCGGGCTGGACTGGGTCCTCGACGCCGTGGCCGCCAAACTCACCCGGCCGCCGGCGTGACGCTCAGGACTTCCAGGTGACATCCGTGGCACCGCGGACTCGCGCAAGGGCCAACTGCTCCTTGGGCGAACGCCGAGCGGCCTACGACACATCCTTGTGGAACGTGGCCCTCGCCCCCGGAGCTCGGGGCGAAGCCTCGAGACCCCATCGGCACGCCCGAGCGTCAGCGAGGACCGCTCGGGGCGGGATCCAGCAGGCCCACCCGGTGACCACGCAACGGGTGGGGTGCTGGCGAACGAAGTGAGCGGGGGTGTCGGGGCCCCTGGGCTAGCGGGTGTCGGAGTCTGAGTCGGTCAGGGCGGCGCGGCCGGCTTCCAGGCGGGCTATCGGGATGCGGAACGGGGAGCAGGAGACGTAGTCCAGGCCCACGTCGTGGCAGAAGTGGACGGAGTCGGGGTCGCCGCCGTGTTCGCCGCAGATGCCCAGGTGCAGGTCCGGGCGGGTCGAGCGGCCCTCCTCGACCGCGATCTTGATCAGGCGTCCGACGCCCTCCCGGTCCAGGGTCTCGAACGGGGATACGCCGAAGATGCCCAGGTCGAGGTAGCGGGAGAAGAACGCCGACTCCACGTCGTCCCGCGAGAAGCCCCAGGCCATCTGGGTCAGGTCGTTGGTACCGAAGGAGAAGAACTCCGCCGCCTCCGCGATCTGGGCCGCGGTCAGGGCCGCCCGGGGGACTTCGATCATGGTGCCGATCAGGGCCTCCACGCCGCTCTCCGCGAGGATCTTCGCCGCCTCCTCGCGTACCGACTCCAGCTCCTGTACGGCCGCCACCAGCGGGATCATGATCTCCGGCCGCGCGCCCGGCACCTCCTTGGCCGCCTGGGCGATGGCCCTCACCTGCATGGCGAACAGGCCCGGGATCACCAGGCCGAGGCGGACGCCGCGGAGGCCGAGCATCGGGTTCTGCTCGTGGAGGCGCTTCACCGCCGCCAGGAGCTTGCGGTCCTTGTCCGTGGCCTCGTCCGTGGCGACCTTGACCGACAGATCCACGATGTCGGGAAGGAACTCGTGGAGCGGCGGGTCGATCAACCGAATTGTGACGGGATTTCCGTCCATAGCCCGAAATATCTCGGTGAAGTCGGCCTTCTGGAGCGGCTCCAGCGCGTCCAGGGCCGTCTGGCGGGCCTCGTCCGTCGACGCCAGGACCAGGTCCTCCACGAGCTGCCTGCGCTCGCCCAGGAACATGTGCTCCGTTCGGCACAGCCCGATCCCCTGCCCCCCGAACCGGCGGGCCCGCGCCGCGTCGTCCGGGGTGTCCGCGTTCGCCCGCACGCCCAGCCGCCGGACCGAGTCCGCGTGGCGCATGATCCGGTCCACGGCCTTGACCAGCTCGTCCTCCGGCTCGGCGCCCTCGAAGTACTCGACCACGGCCGAGTCCACGACCGGCACCTCGCCCAGGTAGATCTCCCCGGACGTTCCATCGATCGAGATGACGTCGCCCTCCGACACCACCACCCCGCCGGGCGCGGTGAAGCGGCCTTCGCTCGTCGAGACCTCCAGCTCCTCGGCCCCGCACACGCACGTCTTCCCCATGCCCCTGGCCACCACGGCGGCGTGCGAGGTCTTGCCGCCCCTGCTGGTCAGGATGCCCTTGGCGGCGATCATGCCGGCCAGGTCGTCGGGGTTGGTCTCGCGGCGGACGAGGATGACGCCCTCACCCCGCTCCGACAGCTCCACGGCCCGCGCGGAGGTGAAGACGACCTTGCCCACGGCCGCGCCGGGCGAGGCGTTCATGCCCTTGGCGATCTTCTTCTTGTCCGCGCCGCCGTCGAAGCGGGGGAACATGAGCTGCGCCAGCTGGTCGCCGGTGACGCGGGTGACGGCCTCGTCGATCGTGATCAGGCCCTGGTCCACGAGCTGGGTGGCGATGCAGAACGCGGCCGCCGCCGTGCGCTTGCCGACCCGCGTCTGCAGCATCCACAGCTTGCCGCGCTCGATCGTGAACTCGATGTCGCACAGGTCCCGGTAGTGGTTCTCGAGGGTCTCCATGATCCCGAGCAGCTCGTCGTACGAGCGCTTGTCGATGCGCTCGAGCTCCTCCAGCGGGATCGTGTTGCGGATGCCGGCCACCACGTCCTCGCCCTGGGCGTTCTGCAGGTAGTCGCCGTAGATGCCCTGCCTGCCGGTCCCCGGGTCGCGGGTGAAGGCGACGCCGGTGCCGGAGTCGTTGCCGACGTTGCCGAAGACCATGGCCACGATGTTCACGGCGGTGCCGAGGTCGGCGGGGATGCGTTCCTGGCGGCGGTAGAGGATGGCCCGGGGAGCGTTCCAGGAGTCGAAGACCGCCATGACGGCCAGGCGCATCTGCTCGCGCGGGTCGGTGGGGAAGTCCTTGCCGGTCTGCTCGTGGACGATGCCCTTGAACGTCTCCACGAGCCCCTGCAGCTCGCCCGCGTCGAGGTCGGTGTCCTGGCGCTTGCCCTTCAGCGCGTCGAGCGCGTGCTCGAACAGGTCGCCTTCGATCCCGAGCACCGTCTTGCCGAACATCTGGATGAGCCGCCGGTAGGAGTCCCACGCGAAGCGGTCGTTGCCGCCCGCCTGCTTGGCCAGGCCGTGCACCGACTCGTCGTTGAGCCCGATGTTGAGAACGGTCTCCATCATGCCCGGCATGGAGAACTTCGCCCCGGAGCGCACGCTCACCAGCAGCGGGTCGTCGGCCTGCCCGAGCCGCCGCCCCATCTGCTTCTCGAGCGCGTCGAGGTGCGCGGCGACCTCCCGCTCGAGGCCGTCCGGTACGACGCCCGCCGCCAGGTAGTGACGGCAGGCGTCGGTGGTGATCGTGAATCCGGGGGGAACGGGGAGCCCGAGGTTGGTCATTTCGGCAAGGTTCGCTCCCTTGCCGCCGAGAAGATCCTTGAGATTCCTGTTGCCCTCGGTGAAGTCGTAAACGTACTTGGCCACCACACGCTCCAATCAACGCCTCTGCCCGGACTCTACCGGCGAAATTGATGATGAAACTGCACTCCTCGGATAAGTCCTCGTTTGTCCTGGTCAAAGCCCCATCAAAGGTCTAATCCAATTATAGTTCTGGAAGACCATAAATTGGATTAGACCAATTGGTTTACACCAATTCTTGAGAAAGGTGGCGTATGGGTGCAGAATCGGATCACCCCCCACCAGGAGGCCCCCATGGCCACTCCTACCAAGCCCAAGCGACGCGCCCGTATCATCGCGGGAACCGCAAAAACGGCCGTCGATTCGGCGATCTACCTCGATGATCGCCTGCCCTTCGCCCGCTGGCTCCGCCCCCAGCTGCGCAAGCTGTTCCCGAGCCACTGGTCGTTCCTGCTGGGCGAGCTGGCGCTCTACTCGTTCGCGCTGCTGGTGCTGACGGGCACGTTCCTCACGCTGTTCTACAAGCCCAACCCCGACGTGGCCTTCGCGTCCGCGACGGAGATCAGCCTGGACGTGCGGGGCGGGCTGCTGATGCGGCAGCTCCACCACTGGTCGGCGACGGTGTTCGTGCTGGCGATCGTGGCCCACCTGTGCCGCGTCTTCTTCACCGGCGCGTTCCGGCGGCCGCGCGAGCTGACGTGGATGCTCGGGGTGGTGCTGTTCGGGCTGGTGCTGTTCGAGTCGTTCCTGGGCGTCTCGCTGCCCGGTGACCAGCTCGCGATGGCCGGGCTGCGGCAGGCTCAGGGGCTGCTGCTGTCGATCCCGGTGGTCGGCACGTATCTGTCGGCGTTCGCCTTCGACGGCGAGTTCCCCGGGCAGGTCCTGCCGCGCGTCTTCGTCACCCACGTGCTGCTGGTGCCGGGGATCCTGATGGCGGTGGTGCCGCTGCACGCGCTGATCCTGACCTGGCGGCAGAAGCACACCGAGCGAAGGAGCTCGCGACGAGAGAGCGAGGAACGAGCCAACGAGGAGCGAAGCGGTCGCGACCATGAACACGAACGCAAGGCCACGGCGGTCTCAGAAGGTCAGGTCACCGGCGGCCCGTTCTTCCCGTACTTCGCGGTCAAGAACGGCGCGACGGCGCTGTTCACGATGGGGGTCATCGCGGCGCTGGCCACGTTCGTCCGGGTCAACCCGGTGTGGGAGCACGGCGCGTACAGCGCGGGCGGTTACGTCCCGTCGGCGCAGCCGTTCTGGTACTTCGGGGTGCTGGACGGCGCGCAGCGGCTCGTCCCGCCGTGGGAGATCACGGTCGGCGGGTACGTCCTGCAGCCCGGGCTCTGGATCCCGCCGCTGATCCTGACGGTCTTCTTCGGGATCCTGCTGCTCTATCCGTTCCTGGAGCGGCGCTTCACCGGCGACGGCGACCATCACCACCTGCTCGACCGGCCCTCGCAGGCCCCGGTGCGCACGGCGCTGGGCATCGCGGTCATCGCGTTCTTCACCGTGTTGTGGGCGGGCACGTGGTTCTCGGAGGCGGCGCCGCCGATGCACTCCGCGCCGGGCTTCCCGCAGCCGCCCCAAGCCCCGCACGCGCTGCTCACCGTGCCGCACGACACCTACGCGATGATCGTGATCGGGCTGCGGGTGGCCGTGTTCGTGGTGCCGGTGCTGGCGTTCCTGGTCACCCGGGCGGTCTGCCGCAGGCGCGCCGGCTAGAGAGGGTTGTGATCGGGCGGCGCGCCGGGGACACCGTCCCGCGGCGGCAGCCAGAGCACGAACGTGGCCCCCTCCCCCAGCCGCGAGAACACCGCCACCCGCCCTCCGTGCGACTCCACGATCTGGCGGACGATGGCCAGGCCGAGGCCCGTGTGGCGGTCGCGGCGGCTGGACTCGCCGCGCCAGAACCGGTCGAACACCCGCGCCTGGTCGGCCGCCTCGATCCCGGGGCCGTCGTCGCGGACCGCCACCCACAGCCAGCCCTCGGACCTGCCCGCCGCGACCCGGATCGCCCCGCCGGGCGGCGAGAGGCGCACGGCGTTGGAGAGCAGGTTCGCCACGGCGCGGCGCAGCGCGTCGGCGTCGCCGGTCGCCTCCAGGCCCGATCCCAGCTCCCGGGTGAGCGTCAGGTCGCGGGCGGCGGCCGGGGCCGCGTACTCCTCGCACGCCTCGCCCACCATCCTGGCCAGGTCGAGGTCGGCGTCGGCGAACGCGCCGCCCTGCCGCCTGGCGCTGGCCAGCAGGTCCTCGACGAGCCTGGTCATGCGGGTGGTGGCGCGGTCCACGATGGCCACGGCCCTGACCCGCTCCTCGTCGCTGGCCTCGGGGGCGGCGAGCACGGCGTCCACGTTCGCCCGGATGATCGTCAGCGGGCTGCGCAGCTCGTGGGAGGCGTCGTCGATGAGCTGGCGCTGCGCACTGAACGCCTCCTCCAGCCGGTCCAGCATGGTGTCGATGGTGTCGGCCAGGTCCTTGAGCTCGTCGCGCGGCCCGTTCAGCTTGATGCGCCGCTTGAGGTCGGTGGCCTGGATCTCCTCCGTCGTACGCGTGATCGACCTGACCGGCCGCAGCACGCGGCCCGCCAGCACCCAGCCGATGCCCAGGCTGGCGACGTAGAGGCCGGCCAGCGTGATCAGCGAATAGTCGCGCAGCGTGGCCATCGTCCGGACGTTGACCGCGTTCTCGACCTCCTCGACGAAGACCACCTCGCGCTTGCCGAGGAAGGTGGTGCCGCTGTAGGTCTTGGCGAACTCCGTCGTGATCGGGCGCTGGTCGGTGGTCTTGGAGACGGCGAAGTAGGTGCCGCCGAGCACGAGCGCGGCCAGCACGAAGAGCAGTCCCGAGTAGAGGACCGTGAGCCGGAAGCGGATGGTGTGGATCACGCCGGTTCCTTGAGCCGGTAGCCCCGGCTGATCACGGTCTCGATCAGGCCCTCTTCCTGCAGCTTGCGGCGCAGGTTGCCGACCGTGACGCGCACGGTGCTGGTGAACGGGTCGGCGTGCTCGTCCCAGACGTGTTCCAGCAGTTCCTCGGAGGAGACCACGTATCCGGGGCGGCGCATGAGGTAGTGCAGCACCCCGTACTCCTTGGGGGTGAGCGCCAGCGACCTGCCGTGCAGCGACACCTCCAGCCTGGCGGTGTCGATCCGCAGCCCGCCCACCTCCAGCACCGACGTGCCGGCGCCGGAGTCCCTGCGCAGCAGGGCCCGCACCCGCGCCAGCAGTTCGGGGAACGCGAACGGCTTGACCAGGTAGTCGTCGGCCCCCTCGTCGAGCCCGCGCACC
Source organism: Nonomuraea sp. NPDC003709 (assembly GCF_040610775.1). Taxonomy (NCBI): domain Bacteria; kingdom Bacillati; phylum Actinomycetota; class Actinomycetes; order Streptosporangiales; family Streptosporangiaceae; genus Nonomuraea; species Nonomuraea sp. NPDC003709. Next base: position 119,616 of record NZ_JBEXMW010000028.1, read on the forward strand.
CGGTCGTCCAGGCGGTCGCGGGCGGTCACCATGATGATCCGCGCGCCCTGCCCGGCCGCGCGCACGCTGCGGCACAGCTGGAACCCGTCCCCGCCGGGCAGGTTGAGGTCGAGCAGGACCAGATCGTACGAGTTCACCTGCAACTTCTCATGCGCGGAAGGCGCGTCGTAGGCGACGTCCACCGCGTATCCCGCACGGACGAGGCCGACGCGCAACGCGTCGACCAGGTCCTCCTCGTCTTCCACCACAAGCAGTCGCATGACCCGCACCCTAGTTTCGGATGATTCGTTCCGCGATCGGCGCCGCCCGGTCGATGGGGATGGCGAACCCGATGCCGATGTTGCCGCCGCCCCGCCCGGACGCTATCGCCGTGTTCACCCCGACGACCTCGCCCCGGGCGTTGACCAGCGGGCCGCCCGAGTTGCCGGGGTTGATGGACGCGTCCGTCTGCACGGCCGTACGGCGTGCCGAGCCCAACCGTACCTCCCGGTCCAGAGCGCTCACGATGCCGGCGGTGACCGTGCCCGACAGGCCCAGCGGGGAGCCGATCGCGAGCACCTGGTCGCCGACGGCCAGATCTCCGGACCTGCCGAGGGTGGCGGGCGTGAGCTCCCGGGGATAGTCCACCTCCAGCACGGCCAGGTCCTCGTCGTCGTCCTCGCCGATCACGCGGGCGCTGATCCGGCGGCCGTCGTTCAGCACGACGGTCGCCCGGTCGCTGCCCCTGATCACGTGCGCGTTGGTGAGGATGTGGCCGCGGCCGTCCACCACGAACCCCGAGCCGCCCCCGCCGCCCGTCTCCACCGAGACCACGCTGGGCAGCACCCGGGCCGCCGTCGCGCTCAGCCCGCTGAGGCCGGCCGACGGCGCGGGCGCCACCCTGGGGAGGGCGGCGGCGGGGGCCGGCCCGGACCCTTCGGAGAGCCGCGCCCCCGCCGCACCCCCAGCGATGCCCGCCGCCGCCCCGGTGAGCGCCGCGACGAGCGCGGCGGCCACCAGCAGGCGTCCCTTGGGTGGAGCCCCCTTCTGCGGTAGATCCTGCGGCACGGTGGCCACGACGGTCGGGGTGACGAACTCCGGCCCGCGCGGGCTGCCCAGACCTCTCATGGCAGCCTCGAGAACCACAACATCGACGTCACCGCCGCGATCAGCGCGAAGGCCATCCCCGCCGCCACAAACCACATCCATACCTCCTGCCGCTCGGTCCGGTAGCCGACCGACGTGCCGATGTCCTCGTAGACCGCCTGCAGCTCGTCGCCGCTGGCCGCCTCATAGAAGCCGCCGCCGGCCGCCTCGGCCAGCCCGCGCAGCGCCGGGGCGTCCACGGGCACCGGGATCTCGCGTCCCGAGATGTCGATCGTGCCGTCCGCCGTGCCGTACGCGATGGTCGTGACCGGCACGCCCCTCCCGGAGGCCGCCGCGGCCGCGTCACCGACCGTGCGGCCCGTGGTGTTGGAGCCGTCGGACAGCAGCACGATGTGCGCGGGCGGCCTCTCCTCCTGCGAGTCGAGCGCGGCGATGGCGTCCAGCGAGGAGTAGACCGCCTCGCCGATGGCGGTGCCCGAGGCGGTGCTGAGCCGGTCGAGCGCGCTCAGCACCGCCTGCCGGTCCGTGGTCGGCGGCACGGCGACGGACGCCGACGAGGAGAACGACACCAGGCCCAGGTTGAACCGCTCGGGCAGGCCCGCCACGAACTGCCTGGCCGCCTGCTTGGCCGCCTCGAACCGGTTGGGCTGGACATCGGTGGCGCTCATGGACGCCGACACGTCGAACGCCACCATGATCGTCGCCCGCTCCCTCGGCACCCGCACCTCGGCCGTCGGCCGGGCAAAACCGATCACGAGCAGCGCGAACATCAGCAGCAGCGCCGCCGCCGGAACGTGCCTGCGCCAGCCCGGCCGCCTCGGGGCGACCTTGTCGAGCAGGTCGAGGTTGGTGAACCTGACGGCGTACGAGGTCCTGCTCCGCAAGGCCATGACCACGTACGCCAGGGCCAGCGCGGCCACGGGGACGAGCAGCAGCAACCACAGGGGCGCGATCAGCGTCATGCCGCATCACCTCCTCCCCCGGCGGGGCGCGCCAGGGCGGCCAGGCGGCGCTGGCGCATGACGTGCCGGACCAGGTCACGCACCCAGTCCCGGTCGGTACGCAGCCGCAGATGGGTCGCCCCGGCCCGGCGCAGCGTCTGCGCGACGGCATCGCGCTGCTCCGCCGCCGCCTCCGCGTACCTGCGGCGCAGCCGCGCGCTCCCCGTGGCGACCTCGCGCCGCCGCCCCGTCTCCGGGTCGACCAGCGTCAGGATCCCGACGTCGGGCAGCGTCAGCTCGCGCGGGTCGAGCACCTCCACGGCCAGCACCTGGTGCCTGGCGGTGAGCTTGCGCAGCGGCAGCTCCCAGGTCTCGGGCGCGTCGAGGAAGTCCGACACGATCACGACCAGGCCGCGGCGCCGTACCACCCGGCCGAGCTGGTCGGCGGCCACGCCCAGCAGCGGCTCGGCCACCCCGGGCGGGGTGCGGGGCAGCGCGAACGCCGCCTGCAGCAGCGCCATCAGATGCGGCCGGCCCGTCCTGGCGGGCAGCGTCCTGACGCCGCCGCCGTGCAGCAGGTGGGTGCCGATCCGGTTGCCGGTCCGCTGGGTGAGAAAGCCGACCGCCGCCAGCGCCGACACGGCCAGCTCCCGCTTCTCCATGGCCGCGGTGCCGAAGTCCATGCTGGCGGTGGCGTCGAGCAGCGCCCAGATCTCCAGCTCGCGGTCGGCGACCAGGTCCCGGACATGGGGCTCGTTGGTGCGGGCGGTGACGTTCCAGTCCATCCGCCGCACGTCGTCGCCCGCCTGGTACGGCCGGGTCTCCGCCGGCTCGCTCCCCGGCCCCGGGACCAGTCCCAGATGCTCCCCCTGCAGCAGTCCATCCAGTCTCCTGGTGATCGTCAGCTCGAGCCGCCGCAGCGCGGGCTCGGCCATCAGGTACGGCCTCATGCCACGGCTTCGTTCAGCTGTGACTGCTGTTGGGGGGCGATGACGGGCAGCGGGACGGCCGCCAGCACCCGGTCCACGATCTGCCTGGGCGCCACCCCGTCGGCCAGCGCGTCGAAGGAGAGCACGAGCCGGTGCGCCATGACGTCGTGCGCCAGGTCGCGCACGTCCTCCGGCAGCACGTAGTCGCGCCCCCGCATCAGGGCCAGCGCCCGCCCGGCCGCCAGCAGGCCGAGCGTGGCCCTGGGGCTCGCCCCGAACGCCAGCAGCCGGCGCACGTCCTCCACCCCGAACCGGTCGGGATCGCGGGTGGCGTAGACGAGGCGGACGGCGTACTCGGCCACGGCGTGGTGCACGAAGACCTCCTCGGCCCGCCGCTGGAGCGCGACGACCTGAGCGGGGTCCAGCACGGCGTGCGGGACGGGCGGGTCCACGCTCATGCGGTAGACGATCGCCAGCTCCTCCGACTCGCTGGGATAGTCCACGTCGATCTTCATGAGGAAGCGGTCCCGCTGCGCCTCGGGCAGGTGGTAGACGCCCTCGGACTCGATCGGGTTCTGGGTGGCCAGCACCAGGAACGGCCTCGGCACCTCGTGCGAGACCCCGCCGATGCTGACCTGCCGCTCGGCCATGATCTCCAGCAACGCCGACTGCACCTTCGCGGGGGCCCGGTTGATCTCGTCGGCGAGCAGCAGGTTGACCATGACCGGGCCGAGCTCGATGTCGAAGGTCTCGGTCGACGGCCGGTAGATCCTGGTCCCGACGATGTCGGCGGGCACCAGGTCGGGGGTGAACTGGATGCGGGCGAACGTGCCGCCGACCACGGTGGCCATGGTCTCGGCGGCCAGCGTCTTGGCGATGCCGGGCACACCTTCCAGCAGGCAGTGGCCCTTGGCGAGCACCGCCACGAGCAGCCGCTCGACCATGCGGTCCTGACCCACGATCACCCGCTTGACCTCGAACAACGCCCGTTCGAGCAGCGCGGGGTCGGTCATGGCTGAACCACCGAGTGGTAGCAGTCGTCCACGACCACCCGCAGCTCCAGCGCGGACGGATCGGGATCGGCGAACGCGGCGCTTCCCGTCATGAGCACGGCGCCCGCGGCCAGCAGCACAAGAGCGAAACGTGATGTACGCATAGGACGCATGTCATCAAGCGACCGCGAAAACCCGCGTAACCCCCGTCTTTACATGATCTTTCGGTCGCCCGGAGCGAGGGGCCTGCCGGCCCCTCGCGCTCCCCGGCCGTCGACAACGTTCCACACACGTTCATGCATTGGCCGTGAAGCACGCAGCGCTGCCACGATCAAGGGATCCAAACATCGTCTCCGCACCCTGGCCGGCCGGCGGACCACCCGAGCAGCCAGGGGAGGGGACAGCTCTGACATAAACGTGGGGACAATTACCGCCTAAGGTGAGCGTGACCCCGCGACGCTGACCGAGTTCGGCAAGGTGGTCGAGACGTTCGTGGTCAACGAGTTGATCAAGCAAGCGGGTTGGGCCAAATCCTCGATCGAGGAAGCCGACTTCCGTGGCCTCCGTCTGCTCAGAGACCGGCTCGGCAGCACCTTCGTGGGCGGAGTCCTGCTCGATCTCGGTCAGCAGTCCTTCAGGCACGACGACAGGCTCTTCGTGATGCCCGCCGACCGGCTGTGGACCCCGCTCCCGACCTCATGGTAGAAACGCGGATCTGCCATCGGGCGTGCGGACACTCCATTGACCCGAAGGACGGCCGCCCTGGCAGAAGCGGCCGTCCGTCAGGCGAGATCAGCCGATCAGGTACTTCATCACCTTCTTGATCGTCGCGTTCCGCTCGTTGTCGTTGGCGAGCTGCTCCAGCCCGAACCCCAGCAGCACCGTGTCCTTGGTGGAGACGGCGGCCGTGGTGTCCGCCTGCGCGCGGGCGAAGTCGCCGCCGCCGGTGGGGCTGCCCGCCGGCGGACCGGGCATGGCCCAGGGGCCGAGGCCGGTCTCGAAGCCCTCGGAGTCGAGGGTGCCGCCGGTGGTGGTGACCCGCGTGTCGTCCACGAACACGCCCACGCCGCCCGTGCTCGGGTCGGTCACGTAGCTGATCGACACCTCGACCTGCTGGCCCGCGTAGGCGGACAGGTCGAAGGCGACCTGCTTCCAGCCGCCGGAGTCACCGGTGAACCGGTTCCAGGAGCCGCTGGTGCCGCTGGCCGTGCAGGGGTTGCCGCCGGTCAGGTAGTGCCCCAGCCACGGGTGCTCGCCCAGGTAGAAGCCGGCCTCGCACTCCGACGGCACGGCGCTGTCGGTGCCGCCGTTGAGGTCGGGGAGCGTGGTCCAGTTGTCCTGGCCGACCGTGTGGGCCTCGACGATGACGTTGTCATAGCCGGGCTCGGTGTCGAAGGACAGCTGGAAGCCCAGCCTCGGCTGCTGCGCCGCCGTCACGGTTCCCAGGTTGACCGTCCTGGTCAGCCGCATGTACGAGTCGTCCGCGTGCGACCCCCTGACGTACCACTGGCCCTCGATCGGGTCGAACGGACCACCCGCGCCGAGCGTGTAGCCGGCCGCCGGAGTGCCCGTGAACCTGGGCAGGTCCGTGCCCATGGGCTGCAGCACCCCCGCCTCGTCCAGCGGGTTGTCCACCGTGGCCGGACCGCCGAACGTGCCGCCCGTCCCGGCCAGCGGGCCCTTGCCGGCGAAGCCGGTCGGGGAGTTGCGGGCGATGCGCCCGCCGACGCCCATGTAGTACTGGGTGAAGTCGTCGGCCAGCAGCAGGCACTCGTCGAACAGGCCCTGGATCGTGGTGACCACGCAGTCGCCGTCCGGGTCGCCGTCGATGCCGTAGTAGATGCCTCCGACGATCGTGTCGAGAATGCCGTAGTACGCGGCCGTCTCGCCGGTGTAGAGGAGCTTGCCCCCTTCGTTGAGGTAGTCGCGGATGGAGATGGTCAGGTCCTGCTGCGACCGCTTGACGTCCGCGTCGGGCAGGTCGCCGAGCGGGGTCACGGTGACCAGGTCCTGCTGGTCCATCGACAGCCGGTTGTCGCCCAGCTCCCACACGACGCCCTTGAAGTGCGACAGCACGCCCAGGTGATCCGGCACGCCCTGCGCGTCCACGTCCCAGGTCTCGGAGGCGTACCCGGCGGCCTGGAGGGCCTTCTTGTACGTCGTGGTGTGCTTGGGCGCCGTCACCGAGGGCGGGTAGTCAGGATTGAAGCCGGTGTAGTCCTCGTTGGCGACGATCAGGACCTTGGCCGCGGAGTCCTTGGCCAGGGTGTAGGTGAAGTGCGAGCTGGAGACGAGCCCGGTGCCCTGCTTGAAGCCCTGGAACCAGACCTCGACCTTGTCGCCCGGTTTCGCGCCGCTCACGGTGCCGCGGTACTCGGCGAAGAACAGGTCGTTCTCGTCGCCGTACCGCTTGCCGCCCTGCCATTCCGACAGCGGCCTGGTCTGCGCCGGGCCGCCGTTGACGCGGAAGCGCAGCACCTTGCCCAGCAGCGACCTGCGGGCGGTGACCGCCACCGGCTGCGGGTCGCCGTACGAGACGCTGAAGGAGTCCGGCGCGAAGTCGGGCACCGTGCGCCCGACCACGGAGACCGGGGTGTCCGGCGTGTGCACGGTCTTGGCCGCGGCCAGCGCCAGCGGGACGTTCTTGAGGAACTCGTCCTGGATCAGCGCCTCGCTGTCGGGGAAGGTGAAGCCCTGCCCGCCGGCGCAGTCGTCGAGCGTCCATTCGTCGTTGGGGTTCCGCTCGACGGCGTCCTCGCAGGTGGACATCTCCGGCGTGATGGACATGACCTTCCGCACGTTGGTCATGTGCCCGTCCAGCTCGCCGTTGGTGGTGTAGAGCTCGGCGCCGATGTCGGGGTCGTAGCCGGGTACGGCCGGATGGGCGTCGTCGCCGAGCATGGCCTCGAAGATCAGGTCGTCGGGCGATCGCGTGGCCTGCTGCCAGCCGACCCCGTACAGCAGCAGCATGGCGGCGGAGTGGTAGTTCAGCAGGTACGTGAAGTGCACCCGCTTGGTCAGGTTGTCCAGCGCCACGGTCTCCGGCTCCGACTGCGCCGACTTGCCGCGGTAGGTCTGGCTGGCGAGGATGTTCGACGAGCCCTCGTTGTCGTAGCCCCACTTGTAGGCGAAGTTGCGGTTGAGGTCGACGCCGTCGGCGCTGGTGAGCTGGCCGTCGCCGTCGTTGTCCCGCAGGTTCTTGCGCCACAGCCGGTTGTCGGGGGTGAAGGTGTAGTCGTAGCCGTCGGGGTTGGCCACCGGCAGGAACCACAGCTCGGTGGTGTTCACGAGCTTGGTGAGCTCGGCGTTGCCGCCGTAACCGTCGAGGAAGTGGTGCAGCAGCCGCCGCACCATCTCGGGTGTGATCCACTCGCGGGCGTGCTGGGCGGCCATGTACAGCATGGCCGGGCGCTTGCCGTCGGCGAGCTTGCGGGCGTCCTTGGTCACCTTGATCGCGGTGATCGGCGTGCCGTTGAGGCTGTTACCGAGGTTGACGACCTTGGCGATGCCGGGCTTGGCGTCGGCCGCGGCGATGATCTCCTCGCGGATGCCGCCGGCGCCCGCGTATCTCTTGAACACCCCGTCGCCCTTCTGCGCCAGCCGCGCCTTGTCGGCGGTCTGGGCCTTCAGGGTGACGCCCTGCTTGGCGAGCGTGCCGGCCAGCGCGGCGGCGAGGACCACCTCGATGGTGACCTTGCCGTTCGCCCGCTTGACGATCCGCATCTCCTCGCGGTCCACGCCGGCCGCGACGAGCTTGGCCACCTGGTCCGCGGTGAGCTCGCCGGTGTAGACGAACACGCCGTCGGGGCCCGGAGCGGGCTTGGGCACCGCCGACGCGGGCGGGATGGTGAACGAACCGAGTAACAGGAGGGTGCCGGCGAACATGATTAACGCGCGCTTCATCGCGCCTCCGAGAAATCAGCCCCCGAATGGCTGCTAGGGATGCCCGCAATGTCCGTGTCTGCCAGGGGGCTTGTCAATCAAGACGGCCACATGTGGTCAAATTTCGAACTATGTAATCCAGGGCACGTCCGGATTCGTAGGGAGGCCCCATCCGCCGGTCAAGCTTGCGCGCGTCACGGTGGCGCGGCGGTGAGGCGGAGAAGCGTCACCCTGGAGGGCCCTCGGCCCGGTGCGGCGGGTGGGGCTCACCGTGCGCAGCCGTAAAAGACCGTGGTGGTGAAACGCGCAACGGGCCGCCCGCCGTAACAACGGCGGGCGGCCCGTGAGACGAGCGCTGGACGAAATTAATCGTTCAGGTGCTGGCGCAGGTAGGACTCGACGCCGTCGATGGAGATGCGCTCCTGGGCCATCGAGTCGCGCTCGCGGATGGTCACCGCGTGGTCCTCGAGCGTGTCGAAGTCGACCGTGATGCAGAACGGCGTGCCGATCTCGTCCTGGCGCCGGTAGCGGCGGCCGATGGCGCCCGCGTCGTCGAACTCGACGTTCCACCGGCGGCGCAGCTGCGCGGCCAGGTCACGGGCCTTCGGCGACAGGTCGGCGTTGCGCGAGAGCGGCAGCACCGCGGCCTTGACCGGCGCGAGCCGGTGGTCGAGCCGCATGACTGTGCGCTTCTCCATGACGCCCTTGGCGTTGGGAGCCTCGTCCTCGCTGTAGGCGTCGAGCAGGAACGTCAGCGTGGCGCGGTCGACACCGGCCGCGGGCTCGATGACGTAGGGGACGTAGCGCTCCCCCGTGTCCTGCTCGAAGAAGCTCAGGTCGGTGCCCGACGCCTTGGAGTGGGCGGTCAGGTCGAAGTCGGTGCGGTTGGCGACGCCTTCGAGCTCACCCCACTCGGAGCCGGTGAAGTTGAAGCGGTACTCGATGTCGACGGTGCGCTTGGAGTAGTGGGACAGCTTCTCCTTCGGGTGCTCGTAAAGGCGCAGGTTGTCCTTGTTGATGCCCAGGTCGGAGTACCAGCGGTAGCGCTCGTCGATCCAGAACTGGTGCCACTCCTCGTCCGTGCCCGGCTTGACGAAGAACTCCATCTCCATCTGCTCGAACTCGCGGGTGCGGAAGATGAAGTTGCCCGGCGTGATCTCGTTGCGGAACGACTTGCCGATCTGGCCGATGCCGAACGGGATCTTCTTGCGCGCCGACTGCTGCACGTTGAGGTAGTTGATGAAGATGCCCTGCGCGGTCTCGGGGCGCAGGTAGGCCAGGCCCGACTCGTCCTCGACCGGGCCGAGGTAGGTCTTGAGCAGGCCGCTGAACTGCCTGGGCTCGGTAAAGGTGCCCTTGTTGCCGCAGTTGGGGCAGGTGATGTCGGCCAGGCCGCCCTCGGGCTCCTTGCCGTTCTTCTCCTCGTACGCCTCGATCAGGTGATCGGCGCGGAAGCGCTTGTGGCAGGAGAGGCACTCGGTCAGCGGGTCGGTGAAGGTCTCGACGTGACCGCTGGCCCGCCACACCTCGGGGGCCAGCACCACGCTGGAGTCGAGGCCCACCACGTCGTCGCGCGACTGGACCATCGACAGCCACCACTGCCGCTTGACGTTGTTCTTGAGCTCGACACCCAGTGGACCGTAGTCCCACGACGCGCGCAGTCCGCCGTAGATCTCGCTCGACGGGTAGACGAGCCCGCGGCGTTTGGCGAGGCTGACGATGGTGTCCATGACGTCGGTGCGTCGTGCCATTTTGGTTGATTCTCTTTCCGGCTGGAGGTCGGCGAGTGAAATTGGTGAGATCCCAGCTTAGGGGACGCACGGACCCTCTCGCGCGCCAGTAATCGTTAAGCGCCTTCCTGCGTGTAAACGTCCTCGAACGCACTGGGTTCGTTGACCATGAGAATCATCAGTGGATACATCACCATCCGGGCGGCGGAGAGCGCTCTGCGGTAGAAACCGGCACCCTCCCACTCCGTGACCAGGGCCCACAGGTTGGGCTCATCGACCGAACGGGCCAGCCTGCCACGCTGGTAGCCCGGCTGGGCGGCGAACGTGTCAAGGATGGTGTGGCCCTGCTTGACGAAATCTTGGGACTGGGACTCTGGAACGGTGTATCGGATCACGGCGAGCACCCGACCAGATTAAACGCGTTACGCCCGTCTGATGCGCCGACCCGGTCAGGCGGCCCGGTCAGGCGGCCCGCCCGCTCGGCGGCCCGTCTCCCGTAGGCTCTGGGTGTGGCCCCAGACAGCAAGCGCCCGCTTCCCAAGGGCGAGCAGTTCTTCACGCCGGGCGCGACCGGCCTGCGCAAGGCCGTCGAGCGGCGCAGCGCCGTGCCGATGACCTACCTGTTCACGCAGGTGCCCCGATGGACGGCGCCGACGGTGCTGGTGGTCCTGCTGCTGGCCGGGTTCGCCGTGGCCAACCCGCTGGGCGGCGTGGCCGTGCTGCCGGCGATCGCCTTCATCGGCTGGCTGGCGTACCTGTCGTGGCCGTCGCTGGGGATCGGCGGAAAGGTGATGCGGGTCGCCATGCTGACCTTCCTCGTGCTCCTGGCGGCGACCCGCTTCGGCCTCATCGCCCCCTAAGGCAACAGGGTGTAGTGCGGGAAGTTGCCCGGCAGGCGCTCGCCGTCCGGGCCCCCGATGGAGGACCCGGCGGAGGACACGGTGGAGGACACGGCGCAGGACACAGTGGAGGCCCGCACCAGCAGCTCGCCGCCGACGAACGCGCCGCGCCAGGACGCCCCGAGCCCGCCGAACAGCTCCTCCCGGTCGCCGCGCGAGCGCGGCCGGTTGTGCCCCACCTTGAACGCCCGCACCTCCGGCGCCAGCCGGTGGAACGTCTCCTCCTCGTCGCACGACAGCGTGGCCACCAGGGCGCCGTTGCTGGCGTTCATGGCGGCCAGCAGTTCGGCCTCCGTGTCCACCAGCACGATGGTGTCCACGGGCCCGAACGGCTCGGCGTGGAAGAGGGGTGAGGAGCGCGGCGGGTTGAGGAGCGCCGTCGGCGCCAAATACGCCGAAATATCCTGCCCCGGCAGGAAATGTCCGGCGTCGAGCGACGCCCGATGCACCGGCACCCCGCCCCTGGCCACCGCCTCGTCCACCTGATCGGCCAGTTCCTTGGCCTTGGAGGCGTTGATCAGCGGCCCGAAGTCCAGCTCCGGCAGCGGATCGCCGGGATCGACCACCGCGAGCGGATGACCGAACCGCAGGGACCCCACCGCCGCCAGGTACGCCCCCAGGAACTCGTGGAACAGCGACCGCCGCACCACGAACCGCGGATAGGCCGTGCACCGCTGCTTGCCGTAGTCGAACGACGCCCGGATCTGCCTCGTGAGCAATTCCCAGTCGCCGTACTCCCACACGCCCCAGCAGTTCAGCCCCTCCTGCTCCAGCACGTGCCGCCGCCCGAGGTCGGCCAGCGAGGTCGCCACCTTGGCCCCCGCGTCCCGGCCGCCCACGAACGACACGCTGCCCAGCGCCCGCCCGCCGGCCAGCACCGGCGACAGCTCCGCCCCTCCCCCGCTCACCAGCGTGAACGGCAGCCCCTCGCGCACCGCCAGCGCGCAGGCGAGCGTCAGGCAGCACAGGCCGCCGTCCGTGGGGGTCTTGGCGATCACCGCGTTGCCGGCCAGCGCCTGCACGAGCATGGCGTGCATGAGCACGCTCATCGGGTAGTTCCAGCTCGCGATGTTGCTGACGGGCCCGGGCAGCGGCATCCGGCCGGCGACCATGCGGTCGATCTCGGCCACGTACCAGCGCACGCCGTCCAGGCAGCGGTCCACGTCCGCGCAGGCCGTCTTCCACGGCTTGCCGATCTCCCAGACCAGCAGCAGGGCCAGCAGGTCGCGGTGGGCGGCCATCGACTCGACGGCGGCCGACACCATCGCCTTGCGCTCGGCGAGCGGCAGGTGCCGCCAGCGCCGGTGCTCCTCCACCGCGCCCGCCACCGCCCGTCCCGCGCCCGCCCGGTCGATCCGGGGCAGGCCCGCGATGGCGGTGCCGTCCAGCGGCGAGAAGCCGGGCACGGGGCGCCCGTCGCGGTGCCAGATGCCGCCCCAGTGGTTGAGCACCCGGTCGTCGTGGAATGCCTCGGGGGCCGCCGAACAGCACCGTTCGTAGGCGTCCCGCCAGGCCGTACCCGGCTTGATCCGCATGCGTTCCTCCTCAGTCGGACCAGTCGGCGGTGATGAGCTCGGGCAGCGGCTCGAACTCCTTGATCGCCTCCAGCGACGGACCCATGGCGGCGTTGGCCTCGCGCTCCACCATCACCTCCACCAGCACCGGCAGCCGCTCCCGCGCCGACTCCGCCGTCGCCCAGGCCAGCGCGTCCCGGATGTCGCCCGGCAGCTCCACCCGGCGGGCCGGGCAGCCGAACGCCTCCATGGCCTTGACATGGTCGATGCCGCCTTCTCCGTAGTGCAGGTCCACGGCGTAGTTCATGTCGTACGGGATCTCGGCCTGCCGGATGAGGCCCAGGTACTCGTTGTTGATCATGACGATGACGAACGGGATCCGGTACTGGGCGGCCACCGCCACCTCCTCCATGAGGAACTGGAAGGAGTAGTCGCCCACCACCGCCACGACCTGCCGCTCCGGATGCGCGCACTTGACGCCCATCGCGGCGGGCACCTCCCAGCCCAGCGGCCCGGCCTGTCCGCACACCAGGTAGCGGCGCGGCAGGTAGGTCGTCTGGAACTGGCCCGACCAGATCTGGTAGAGCCCGATGGCGGTGACGAACGTGGTGTCCCTGCCGAAATACTCGTTGATCTCCCTGAACACCCTGGGCGGCTTGATCGGCACGTCGTCGAAGTCGTCACGGCGGGCCATCGTCCTGCGCAGGTCGGCGACCTTCCGCACCCACTTGCCCGGCTGACGCGGCCCGCCACGGCGGCGCGCCTCGTGCAGCAGCTCCCCGAGCACCGGCCGGGCGTGCCCGACGATCCCGAGGTCGGGCTCGAAGACCCGGCCGATCTGCGTGGGCTCGATGTCCACGTGCACGAACGTGCGGCCCCGGCGATAGACGTCGAGGTCGCCGGTGTGCCGGTCGCCGAACCGGGCCCCGATGGCCAGCACCAGGTCGCTCTCCAGGAACGCGGCGTTGCCCCACCGCGTCTGGGTCTGGATGCCCGCCATGCCCGCGAACAGCGGGTGGTCCTCGGGGAAGGCGCCCTTGCCCATGAGCGTCACCTGCACGGGCACCTGGAGGTGCTCGGCCAGCGCGCGCAGCTGGTCGGTCGCGTCCGCGATGATCACGCCGCCGCCGGCCAGGATGATCGGCCGCCTGGCCTCGGCCAGCAGGTCCACGGCCTTGCGCACGGCTCTTGGCAGCGGCGCGTGCTCCTCGACGGGCAGCGGCGCGTCCAGCTCCCGGTCGTACAGGCAGGTCCCGCGCTGCACGTCCACCGGCAGGTCGATGAGCACCGGGCCGGGCCGCCCCGACCGCGCGATCCTGAACGCCTCCCTGAACACCCACGGCGCCTGCGCCGGCTCCTTGAGCTGCACCGCCCACTTGGTCACCGGCCGGGCGATCTCCACGATGTCCACCGCCTGGAACGCCTCCTGGTGCAGCTTGGAGGAGACCGCCTGGCCGGTGACGCAGATCATGGGGATCGAGTCGGCCAGGGCGGTGTAGAGGCCGGTGATCATGTTCGTGCCGGCGGGGCCGGAGGTGCCGATGCAGACGCCGACGTTCCCGGTCACCCTGGACCAGCCGTCGGCCGCGTGGGTGCCGCCCTCCTCGTGGCGTACGGTGACGTGCCTGATCGAGCTGTGCTGGAGCGCGGCGTAGAGCGGCAGGATGGCCGCGCCCGGGATGCCGAAGACGGTGTCCACCCCCTCCGACTCCAGCACCGCCACCACGGCCTCCATGCACGGAATCCTCTTCATCCATTCAGCCTTTCCACGACCTTGAGGAGGGCGGAGTGGTCGAGCGAGCCGTGGCCCTGCGCCCTGGCCGCGGCCACGAGCTGGGCGACCTGCCCGGTGAGCGGCAGGCTGACCCCGGCCTCGCGGGCAGCGGCGACGGCGATGCCCATGTCCTTGTGGTGCAGGTCGATCCGGAAGCCGGGGTTGAACTCCCGCCCGACCATGGTGTGCCGCTTGAGCTCCAGGATCCTGGAGCCCGCCAGGCCGCCCGCGAGCACGTCCAGCCCCGCCAGGGGGTCCACGCCGGAGGCTTCGAGCAGCACGATCGCCTCCGCCACGAGCCCGTAGATGCCGCCGACGACGAGCTGGTTGGCCGCCTTGACGGTCTGTCCCGCGCCGGCCGGGCCGACGTGCACGACGGTCGTGCCCAGGGTGCCCAGGACGGGCCGGGCCGCCTCGACGTCCTCGGCCGCCCCGCCCACCATGATCGACAGGGTGCCGTCGATCGCGCCGCGCTCGCCGCCGCTGACGGGGGCGTCCACCGCCCGTACGCCGGCGGCCGCCGCCTGCCCGGCGACCCAGCGGGAGGTCTCGGGCTTGATGGTGCTCATGTCGATGTAGAGCAGGTTCGGGCGGCCGTACTCGACGATCAGCGGAGCGACCTCCTCCACCTGCGGCGAGTCGGGCAGCATCGTGATCACCACCTCGGCGCCGCCGACCGCGTCGACCACGCCGGAGGCGCCCTTGCCGCCCAGGCCGACGAGCTGTTCGACCCGCTCGGCGCTCACGTCATAACCGGTCACGACATGTCCGGCTTTGAGGAGATTGGCCGCCATCGGGCTGCCCATGATCCCCAAGCCGACGAACCCGATGTTCACGCCTGCCTCCAGTCGAACGCGCCCGGCCCCTGGTGCCGGTACTCCAGGCCGACGTGGCCTCGGTAGCCCGCCGCCGCCAGCCGGACGAAGATCTCGTCGTACGGCATGCGGCCGCTGCCGGGGTGTCCCCTGCCGGGGTCGTCGGCGATCTGCACGTGGCCGAACCTGGCGCTGTGCCGGTCGATGAGCTCCAGCACGTCCTCGCCCATCCGGTGCAGGTGGTAGAGGTCGGCCAGGAAGGCCACGTTCTCCCGGTCCACCTCGTCGATCAGCTCGAACGCCGCCTGCGACGACGTGATCGGATATTTCGGGTTCTCGTGGGAGTTGAGGGCTTCGACCACCACGGTCGCGCCGATCGAGGCCGCCGCGTCGGCCGCCCTGCGCAGGTTCGCCACGGCCAGGGCCCGGTCGGTGCCGGGATCGTTGCCGTACAGGGCGTTGAGCACGCCGCAGCCGAGCTCGCCCGCCAGCCGGACCGCCACGTCGATGTTGGCCTGGAACCGGGCGGAGCCGTCCGGCCTGGCCAGCAGGCCGCGCTCGCCGGCGGCCATGTCGCCCGCGTCGAAGTTGAGGCCGGTCAGGCGCACCCCGGCGTCCTCGATCGCCTGCCGCAGCGCCGCCACCTCGACGCCCGCGGGGTCGGGGACGCCGAACGGCCACCACAGCTCGACCGCGTCGAACCCGGCCTTGGCCGCCGCCGCGGGCCGCTCCAGCAGCGGCAGGTCCGTGAAGAGGATGGACAGGTTGACGGCGAATCTCACGCCGCACCCCGCCGGCTCAGGGCTGAGCGCATGAGGCGGGCGGTCTCCGACGGGGTGCGGCCGACGCGGACCCCGGCCGCCTCCAGCGCCTCCTTCTTGGCCTGGGCGGTCCCGGACGAGCCGGACACGATCGCGCCCGCGTGCCCCATCGTCTTGCCCTCCGGCGCGGTGAACCCGGCCACGTAGGCGACCACGGGCTTGCTGACGTTCGCGGCGATGTAGGCGGCGGCCCGCTCCTCGGCGTCGCCGCCGATCTCGCCGATCATGACGATGGCGTCCGTGCCGGGGTCGTCCTGGAACGCCTGGAGGCAGTCGATGTGGGTGGTCCCGACGACCGGGTCGCCGCCGATGCCGACGGCGGTGGAGAAGCCGAGGTCACGCAGCTCGTACATGAGCTGGTAGGTCAGCGTGCCCGACTTCGACACCAGCCCGATGCGCCCGGCGGAGGTGATGTCGGCGGGGATGATCCCGGCCGAGGACTGCCCCGGGCTGATGAGTCCCGGGCAGTTGGGCCCGATGATCCTGGTGCGGCCGTGCGCGAGTGCGCGGAAGCGCACTGCGTCGTGCACGGGGACGCCCTCGGTGATCACCACGCACAGGGGCATCCCGGCCTCGACCGCCTCCTCCACGGCCGGGCCGGTGAAGCGCGGCGGCACGAACACCACGGAGACGTCGGCCCCGGTCTCCCCCATAGCCTCGGCCACGGATCCGAACACGGGCACCGAGCGCTCGCCGAAGTCCACGGACCGGCCGCCCTTGCCGGGTGTCACCCCGGCCACGACGTCGGTGCCCGCGGCCAGCATGCGGGCCGTGTGCCTGGTGCCCTCCGCGCCGGTCATGCCCTGCACGAGCACCCGGCTGTCCTTGGTCAGAAAGATCGCCATCACGCACCTGCCGCGAGTCTGGCCGCCATCTCGGCGGCGCCGTCCATGGTGGAGACCTGCCGGACCGCCGGGTGCCGGGCGTCGCTCAGGATGCGCCGGCCCACCTCGGCGTTGTTGCCGTCCAGGCGTACGACGATGGGCCTGGCCAGGCCGCGCTCGCCGAGGAGCTCGAGCGCGGTGACGATGCCGCTGGCCACCGCGTCGCAGGCGGTGATGCCGCCGAAGACGTTGACCAGCACCGAGCGCACGTCGGGGTCGGCCAGGATGATCTCCAGGCCGTCGGCCATGATCTTGGCAGACGCGCCTCCGCCGATGTCCAGGAAGTTCGCGGGGGCGGCCCCGGCCCCGGCGACCACGTCGAGCGTGCTCATGACCAGCCCGGCGCCGTTGCCGATCACGCCCACCCGGCCGTCGAGCTTGACGTAGTTCAGGCCCTTGGCCCGGGCGCGGTCCTCCAGGCTGCCGGTGGCCTCCCCGTACTCCCAGGCGTGCCGGAACGCGGAGTTGTCGTCCAGGGTGACCTTGCCGTCGAGGGCCACGATGCGCTGGTCGGTGGTGCAGATCAGCGGGTTCACCTCGACCAGCAGGGCGTCCTCCGCGACCAGGACCCGCCACAGCTTCTCCAGCACCTCGGCCGCCTGCTCGGGCAGCCCCGCCTTGGCCGCCAGCAGGCGCGCGGCGTCCGCGTCCACGCCCGTCACCGGGTCGACCGGCAGCCGCACCAGGGCGTCGGGGTCGGTGGCGGCCAGCTCCTCGATCTCCATGCCTCCCCGGCCGGACACCATCGCCAGGAAACCGCCCTCAGCCCGGTCGACAAGGAAAGCCGCGTAGTACTCCTCGAACGGCACGGTCGCCGCCTCGACCAGCACGCTGCGCGCGACGTGCCCCTTGATGTCCATCCCGATCACGTGCTCGGCCTCCGCCTCGGCGGTGACCGGCCCGGCCGCGGTCCTGATCCCGCCCGCCTTGCCGCGTCCGCCGGTCTTCACCTGGGCCTTGATGACGACGGGCGCGTTCAGCTCGGCCGCTATCGCGCGGGCCTCCGCCGGGGTGGCCGCGATCCTGCCGGCCGGGACCGGGATCCCGTGACGCCCGAAGAGCTCCTTCGCCTGATACTCGTACAGGTCCATTCGAGCCTCCTTTGTAGACGGTATACCGTATGGAAAAACCCTCGTCTAGGGTCTCGACAGTCTCTCGTCTACTGGATATTCCATACAGTATGGAGAATGCAGTAAGAGACTGGCGCGGGCGTTCGTACCTCCCCGGACCCGTCCCCGCCGACCGCACACGCATGTTCTGGCTGGCCTGGGGGGCCATGGCGGCGATCAGCCCGCTCCAGTACGGCTACGCCGCCCTCCTCGCCAAGGAGGCCACCGGGCTCACCCTCCTGGCCGTCTGGATCGCCTGCCAGGCCGCGGGCGCCCTGCCCGCGCTCCACCTGGTACGGCGGGGCCGCCTCGGCGTCCGTACCAGCCTGGCCGCGGGAGCCGCCCTGAGCTTCGCCGGCCTCGCCGCGGCGGCGCTCCCGCCGAGCACCCCGGGCGCCTTCGTGGGGTATGCACTTCTCGGCGGGCTGGGCGCGGGCCTGGTCTACGGGGTCTGCGGCGAGGTCGTCTCCTCCTGGTATCCGGAACGGCCCGCCGCCCGGGTCGGGCTGATCACCGGCGCCTTCGGCTACGGCGCGGTGCCCCTGCTCGTCTGGGCCGGGATCGCGCCGGCCGCCACGTCCACCGCGTTCCTGGTCGCGTCGGTCGTCGCGCTGGCGGTCATCGGGACCGCGGCCCGGCACCTGCGGCTGCCTCCCGCGCTGTGGTGGCCCGCGGACGTGGACCCGCGCTCGCACGCGCTCGACGCGGCGCGGCTGCGCACGACGCCGGAGGCGGCCCGGCAGTTCGGGCCGGCGCAGGCGCTGCGCACGCGTACGCTGCCGGCGCTGGCCCTGATCCTGACGTGCGCGGGCGCGGTGTCGGTCTTCGACGTGATCGTGATCGCGGGGACCGGGTCGTGGGGCGCGCTGGCCGTCCTGGTGGCGCTGAACGGGGCCAGCCGGTCGGTGGCGATGCGCTGCTCGGAGCTGTACGGGCGGCGCCGCGTGCTCGCCGCCGTCCTGACCGCACTCGCCACCGGCCAGGTGCTCCTCGCCACCGCCCTCGCCACCACGCCACCCGGCGCCGGTCCCGTGCCGGCCGGAGGGCCGCTGTTGTGGTTCGGGGCCGTGGCGGCCGGGCTCGGCGGCGGGGCGTTCTACCCGCTGCTCGCCAGCCTGGTGCGGGAGTTCTTCGGGGTCGAGCGGGCGGGCGAGATCCACGCCGTCGTCTACAGCGCCAAGGCCCTGGCCGGAGCGGGGGCCGCCGCCCTGGCCCTGCTCGCCCTGAGCACGCCTGTGCCCGCACTCGCCGTCGCCGCCGCTCTCGCCGCCCTTCCGGCCCTGGCCATCCCCCGCCTCCGCATCCCCGGCCTCCCTGCCACCATCCCCTTGTGACACCCACCCGCCCCGCCGGTCACGGGCGCCGCCCTCCATCGCCGGGGCGCCTGTGATGAGGCTCACGGCCAGGAGAGATCCTTGGACGGTATGCTGTAGGCAGTCGACGAAAAACCGTAACGCAGCCCTGGAGACGTGACCATGTTGCTGTCGGATCAGGCCGGTCAGGCGGCGGCCACCAAGATTCCCCGCCCAGCCACGCTCCGCGAGAGCGTTATCGAGGCTATCCAGGAGCTCATCGTCTCCGGGCAGCTCAAGCCGGGCCAGCACCTCGTGGAGAGCGAGCTGGCCGAGCTGCTCGGCGTGTCCAGGCAGCCGGTCCGCGAGGCGCTGCAGCAGCTCAGCGGCGAGGGCTGGGTCGACCTGTTCCCCGGCCAGGGCGCGTTCGTGCACGTCCCGACCGTGGAGGAGGCCGACCAGCTGCTGGCCGTGCGCACGCTGCTGGAGACCGAGTCCGCCAGGCTCGCCGCCAAGCAGGCGGGCGAGGACGGCGTCAAGCGGCTGCGCGCCCTGTGCGCGCGGGGCATCGCGGCGGTGGAGGCCGACGACGTCGACTCCGCCGTGGCGACCAACTCCGAGCTGCACGCCCTGGTGACCGCCCTGTCGGGCAACAAGGTCCTCTCCGAGCTGGCCAGCCAGGTCGCCAGGCGGGTGCGGTGGTACCACACGCCGGTGGCCCGCCAGCGCGGCATGGCCTCGTGGGAGGAGCACACCTCGCTGATCGACGCCATCGAGGCGGGCGACGAGCGGCGGGCGGCCAAGATCATGCGCGAGCACACCGAGCACACCCGCGCCTCGTACATGGCTCAGCGCGAGCAGGAGCCCGTCCAGCCGGCGCCCAAGCCGGTGCGGCGGCGCCGGACGCGGCAGCCGGGTTGATCTGCCGTTCACAAGAGACCGCATGCTCCGAAACACCTCGGGTAGAGGATGGAGCCGGACGAATGGAGGTGCGTGACCATGAAGGCGTTCATCCGCTTTCTCCTCGGTGATCCCGCGGGCCAGACAGCGGACGGCCGGGTGATCGGCCTGGGTCTGAGCACAGCTCTCAAAAAGCACTACTCCGCCGACGAAGCGGACCGCTACCTGCGCGAGTGGGCGGCCGCGGAGCACGACGTACCCAACTGTCCGCGTCACTGAGGAGCCGCGGCAGGGACGATCGCCCCGATGCCGCGGCGTGGTCAGCGTTCCACGGGTTCGGGCTCCACCCCCTCCGAGGCCGCGGCGGACGCCCTCGCATCGCGGGCCGACTTGATGAGGCTCAGCACCGTGGTGACGGCGAGGGTGCCGACGATGACGCCGAGGGAGGCCAGGATCGGGATCTCCGGCGCCCACGACACGCCGTCGTGGTGCAGGGCCTCGAGGATCAGCTTCACGCCGATGAAGGCCAGCACCACCGACAGCCCCTTGCTCAGGTAGACGAGCCGGTCGAGCAGCCCGCCGATGAGGAAGAAGAGCTGGCGCAGCCCCATGAGGGCGAAGGCGTTGGCGGTGAAGACCAGGTACGGCTCCTTGGTGAGGCCGAAGATGGCCGGGATGGAGTCGAGCGCGAAGAGCAGGTCGGTGGTCCCGATGGCGACCATGACGATCAGCATCGGGGTGACCATCCTGCGGCCGAGGTGCACGGTGAGCCGGGCGCCGTGATAGGTGTCCGTGGTCGGGAGCACCCGGCGCACCGCGCGCAGGGCGACGTTCTCGGAGAACTCCGCCTCGTCGTCCTCGCCGCCCATGAGCTTCCACGCCGTGTAGACGAGGAAGGCGCCGAAGACGTAGAAGAGCCAGTCGAACCTGGCCACCGCGCCCGCGCCGGCCGCGATGAACGCGCCGCGCATCCCCAGCGCCAGGATGATGCCGATGAGCAGCACCTTCTGGCGGTACTCACGCGGCACCTGGAAGCGGCTCATGATCAGTAGGAAGACGAAGAGGTTGTCCACGCTGAGCGAGTACTCGGTGATCCAGCCGGCGAAGAATTCCCCGCCGTGCGCGGGGCCCGACAGCAGCAGGAGTCCGACGCCGAAGGCCGCGGCCAGGGCGACGTAGAACGAGACCCAGGCCACGCACTCCTTCATGGACGGCTCGTGCGGCCTCCTGGCGACGAGCCAGAAGTCCACGGCGAGCACGACCGCGAAGCCGGCGATCGTGGCCAGCCAGATCCAGGGCGGCAGGTTCACCGGCGGGCCCCCTTCCGTGCGCGCAACATCCCGGCGTGCCGGACGTAGAGGCCGAGCAGGTCCTTGGCCAGCGGGTTGGCGGCGGCGCGGCGGATCAGCCAGTACGGCATGATCCGCTCGTGCAGCCAGACGAAGCCGATCGCGAAGCCGAGGCTCACCATCGCCTGGTACGCCAGGAACGGCAGCACTCCGTCGGCCAGGCCGATCCCGACCAGGCTCTCCTGCGCGAGCCGGGACACGGGGAAGGCCGCCACCCAGTACAGGCCGACCGGCCCGAAGGTCCCCGGACGGAACACGCCGTGGCCGAGCAGCACGCCGTACAGGCCGCCGAAGAGGGCGAGCGGCATGGCGAGCGACAGGGCCGACAGCGCGGCCATCCCGGTGGGCTGCCCCGCGAACAGGGTCAGCCCACCGGCCATGGCTCCGGCGACGGCTCCGATCGACGCCCCTGGCAGGGCGAGTTCGAGGCTGTGCCGTCCGTCCATCAGCCCACGACCACGCCGAAGGCGAACAGACTGTAGAACAGCATCCCCAGGTAGAACACCGCGCCGAAGCCGATGATGACGTTCGTCCACCACTTGGGCCTGATCGGTTTGGGCAGCATGCGGTTGTTCACCAGGAGCAGGGTCACGCAGTACGCCCCCATCGCGAACGTCGACAGGAACGCCAGCGTGTCCAGGATCCCGCTCGGCCCGTCGGCCGGTCCGAACAGCAGGATCAGGATGCCGAAAATGATCACGCCCCAGAGGAAGACCCCGTACAGGCGCGACATGCCCAACTTCTTCGCCCCGGGCACGAAGTGGTACGTCATGTCAGCCTGGCCCCGGGAGAAGGAGTCGAACAGCCCCAGGGTGGCGTTCAGGCCGATCAGCGCGATGAACCCGAGGAAGACCGTCCCGAGCACCGAGCTGCCCGCGTGGGAGACGGCGTTGGCCATCGCGGTGAGCGCCACCTCGCGGTCGTCGCCCTGGATGACGGCCCGCACGCCCGGGTTGAGCCGCACGGCGGACTGCGCGATCACCGTGAACGAGATCGTCACCAGCATGGTGACGCCCCAGAACAGCAGCAGCGCGTCGAACGTGACCCAGCGCCGCCACCCCTTCCACTTGGCCATCTCGGCCGGGTCCTCGGTGTCGAACATGAACCCGCGCGCGGGCATCTCCTCTTGCTGCCCCGCGTGCCGCAGCCCGCGGATCTGCGGGATGTGCGCGCCCATGCCGGCCCCGGAGTCACGCAGGTGCAGCGTGTACCACATCTGCTGCATGCCGGAGGGTCCGGCGAAGGCGCACGCCCCCACGATGACGGGGAACCAGGCCGCCGACATGGCCTCCGACGGGAAGTAGCCGAAGGAGAACATGCCCGAGAGCGTGGAGGCCACGTCGCCCCAGGAGCCGACCATGGCCGCGACCACCGCCGTGCCGATCACGAGTACGCCGATGAGCAGCGACAGCACGTTCTCCAGCACGTTGTAGATCACCTTGGCCAGGCTGAACACCACGCCGACCAGGATGAGCCCGATGATGGCGGTCACCATCCATGGAATGCCGGTGATCTCCTCGAACGCCGCCGCTCCCGCCGACAGGTGTCCCGGCCAGATGTAGACGGCGATGGCCACGATGAAGAAGAACCACATCAGCGGCTTGAACACCCGGGCCGCGCCGGAGAAGATGCTCTCCCCCGTCGCCATGGCGTAGCGTGCCATCTCCAGCATCACGAAGGCCTGCAGCGTGACGCCGATCAGGAACAGCCACCTGATCTCGGGCCCGAACAGCAGCACCAGCCTGGGCCACATGTACGACTCGCCCATGCCCACGCCCAGCGCGACGAGGAAGACCGTCGGCCCGAGAATGTGCACCGACGGAGGCGCGTCGGGCAGCTTCCTGATGGGCATCGGCGCGAGCCGGCCCGCTTTCCATACTCGTTCGTCCTCGACCGGCGGCGTGGCCGTCGCCGGTGGTGTTTTCGATGTGTCCACCTACGGACCTCCTGGGGGGTTGTTGCTTCCTCGTGCGCCCCGATTAGCCCCCTCACCCGGCTTGTTGCGCTCGGCTCTTAGCGCAACAAGCCGGCAGCCCTGGCCCAGCGGTATTTCGCGCCGAGGACCGCCACGGGCTTCTCCGTCGTGTACGGGTACGCGACCACGCCGTGCTCGTACAGGTACTCGCTGGCCTCCTCTACCTCGGTGTCGCCGGCGAGCGACGCGACGACCGGCTTGACGTTGCCCTTCGCCCGCTCCTCCGCCACGACGCGGGCGATGAGCTCGGCGAAGACCATCGGCGGCGTCACGATCGTGTGCCAGTAGCCCAGGACGAGCGCGTGGATGCGCTCGTCGGCCAGGCCGAGGCGGACCGTGTTCTCGTAGGTCGAGGGGGGTTCGCCGCCGGTGATGTCGATGGGGTTGCCCGCCGCGCCGAACGGCGGGATGTAGGCGCGGAAGGCCGCGTCCAGGTCGGGCGGGATGTCCATGAGCGTCAGGCCGGCGTCCACGATGGCGTCCGACAGCAGCACGCCGGAGCCGCCCGCCCCGGTGATGATGACGACGTTCTCGCCCTTGGGCGCGGGCAGGATCGGCAGCGCGCGGGCGTATTCGAGCATGTCGTTGAGGCCCGGCGCGCGCACGACCCCGGCCTGCCGCAGGATGTCGTCGTAGACCTTGTCGTCGCCCGCCAGCGCGCCCGTGTGCGAGCCCGCCGCCCGCGCGCCCATCGCGGTGCGGCCGGCCTTGAGCACGATGACCGGCTTCTGCCTGACGACCCGGCGCGCGGCCTCGACGAAGCCGCGGCCGTCCTTGAGGTCCTCCAGGTGCATGGCGACGGCCTTGGTGTTGTCGTCCTGCTCGAAGAAGGTCAGCAGGTCGTCCTCGTCCACGTCGGCCTTGTTGCCGACGCCGACGATGGCCGAGACGCCCATCTTGGTGGTGCGGCTGAAGCCCAGAATGGCCATGCCGATGCCGCCGCTCTGCGAGGTCAGCGCCACGCTGCCCTTGACGTCGTACGGGGTGCAGAACGTCGCGCAGAGGTTCTCCGGCGTGTAGTAGTAGCCGTAGATGTTGGGTCCGAGCATGCGCACGCCGTGCCTGCGCGCGATCTCGACGATCTCCTTCTGCCCCTCGACGTTCCCCGTCTCGGCGAACCCCGACGGGATCATGATCGCGCCCGCCACGCCCTTGCGCCCGGTCTCCTCCAGCGCCGGCGCCACGAACTTGGCGGGGATCGCGAACACGGCCACGTCCACGTCGCCGGGCACGTCCGAGATGCTCTTGTACGCGGTCAGCCCCATGATCTCGTCGGCCTTGGGGTTGATCGGGAAGATCTGCCCCTGGTAGCCGCCGTTGATGAGGTTGCGCATGACCGAGTTGCCGATCTTGCCGGTCTCGGCGGAGGCGCCGATCACGGCCACCGAGCGCGGCTTGAAGATCCGCGTCATCTGCCGGAGGATCTCCTCCCGCGACAGGCGGGCGACCTCGGCGGGCTTGTCGCCGATGAGGATGCGCACGTCGGCGGCGACCGCGCCGTTGGCGTCGGCGAAGACGGGGTTGAGATCCACCTCGACGATCTCGGGAAAGTCGGAGACCAGCCGGCCGACACGCTCGATCAGCTCCGCCAGCGCCTGGCGGTCGGCGGGCTCGGCCCCCCGGGCACCACGGAGCACTTCTGCCGCCCTGATGTCGTCCAGCATCCCAAGCGCATCTTCTCCCGAGACGGGGGCGAGCCGGAAGGTCACATCCTTGAGCACCTCCACCAGGACGCCGCCCAGCCCGAACGCGATGACCTTGCCGAACGTGGGATCGGTGACGGCGCCGACGATGACCTCGTGGCCGCCGCCGACGAGCTGCTGCACCTGGACGCCGTCGATGGCGGCGTCGGCGTTGTACGCGCGGGCGTTGGCGAGGATCGTGTCGTAGCCCGCGCGGACCTCCTCCGCGCTCTTCAGGCCGACCAGCACGCCGCCCGCGTCCGTCTTGTGCAGGATGTCGGGGGAGACGATCTTCAGGACGACCGGGAGGCCGATGCGCTCGGCGACGGAGACCGCCTCGTCGGCCGAGGTGGCCAGGCCCTCGCCCGGGGTGGCGATGCCGTACTCCTCGCAGATCTTGCGCCCCTCGGGGGCGGTCAGGGCCGTGCGGCCCTCGGCGAGCGCCTTCTCGATGACTTCCCTGACTGCGCCCATGGTCGCGCTCCCTACGGGTCCTCCCTGGTTACGCAAGCTGCCGCTGTCGGACCCTACTCGCCGCTCCACTAGATGACTCCGTTCGTCTTCAGTTGGGCCAGCTCGTCCGCGCTGACGCCGAGCTCGCCGTAGATCTCCTGGTTGTGCTCGCCGAGCAGGGGCGGGGTGCGGACGTCGACCGGGGAGTCCGACAGCTGCAGCGGGCTGCCGACGGTCACGAACTCGCCGCGCTCCGGGTGGTCGACCGTGACGACGATGCCCTCCTCGCGCAGGCTCTCGTCCTGGACCAGCTCCTTGGTGGACAGGATCGGCCCGCACGGGATGTTCTCGGCGTTGAGCCGGTCGAGGACCGTCCACTTGTCGTGGCGGATCGTCCACTCCTCGATGAGCTGGAACATCTTGTCCAGCTTCGGCAGCCGCGCCTCGGGCGTCGCCCACTCGGGGTCCTCGGCCAGCTCGGGGCGGCCGATGATGTTCGAGATGGGCTTCCAGCCGACCGGCTGCACGATCACGTAGATGTAGTCGTTGGGTCCGCCGGGCGCGCAGCGCACCGCCCAGCCGGGCTGGCCGCCGCCGCTGGCGTTGCCCGAGCGGGGCACCTCGTCGCCGAACGTCTTGTTCGGGTACTCGCGCAGCGGGCCGTGCGCCAGGCGCTGCTGGTCGCGGAGCTTGACGCGGCACAGGTTCAGCACGGCGTGCTGCATGGCCACCTGTACGCGCTGCCCGCGGCCGGTCTGCTGGCGCTGGTAGAGGGCGGCCAGGATGCCGGCAACCGCGTGGATGCCGGTGCCCGAGTCGCCGATCTGCGCCCCGGTGGCCAGCGGCGGGCCCTCCTCGAAGCCGGTGGAGGTCATCGAGCCGCCCATGGCCTGGGCGATCACCTCGTACGCCTTGAACTTGGCGTACCTGCCGGTGCCGAAGCCCTTGATCGAGGCGTAGATCAGGCGCGGGTTGAGCTCCTGGAGACGGTCCCAGGTGAAGCCCATGCGGTCGACGGCGCCCGGGCCGAAGTTCTCGACCAGGATGTCGGCGCTCCTCACCAGGTCGGTGAAGATCTCCTTGCCGCGCTCGCTCTTCATGTTGAGGGTGATGCTGCGCTTGTTGCAGTTGAGCATCGTGAAATAGAGGCTGTCGACGTCCGGGAGATCGCGGAGCTGCTGCCGGGTGATGTCGCCGGTCGGGGCCTCCAGCTTGACGACGTCCGCGCCCAGCCAGGCGAGCAGCTGGGTGCAGGACGGGCCCGACTGGACGTGGGTCATGTCGAGGACGCGGACACCTTCGAGAGCCTTCATGTTGGCGCTCCCCTACTTGTACATCGTCTGGTTCATGGTTCCGGGGGCGTAGACCTCTGGATCGACCCACACGTTGATCAGCGACGGCTTGCCCGACTCCCTGGCCCGCTCCAGCGCGGGGCGGATCTCGGCCGGGTCGCGCACCTCCTCGCCGTGGCCGCCGAGCAGCTTGGCGAAGTCGCCGTAGCGGATGTCGCCGAGGGTGTTGCCGACGCGGGCGCGGTCCTCGCCGTACTTGGCGGCCTGGCCGTACCTGATCTGGTTCATGGACGAGTTGTTGCCGATGACCCCGATGAACGGCAGGTCGAAGCGGACCATGGTCTCGAAGTCCCAGCCGGTCAGGCTGAAGGCGCCGTCGCCGAACAGGCAGAGCACCTCCTTGTCGCGCCGCGCCTGCTTGGCCGCCATCGCGAACGCCATGCCGACGCCGAGCGTGCCGAGCGGTCCCGGGTCCATCCAGTGGCCGGGCGACTTGGGCTGCACGACCTGGCCCGAGAAGGTGACGATGTCGCCGCCGTCGCCGATGTAGATCGTGTCCTCGGTGAGGAACTCGTTGATCTCGTGGACCAGGCGGTAGGGGTCGATGGGCTGGGCGCCGGAGAGCTGGCGGGGCAGACGCTTCTCGTACGCCTGGGTCTCGACCGCGCGCAGCTCGTCCATCCACTCCTTGCGCTTGGTGACCGCGTTCTCGATGCGGCCGCTGGCGGCCTGGGCCGCCGCCGCGAGGACGAGGCCGGCGTCGCCGACGATCCCCAGGTCGATGTCGCGGTTCTTGCCGACCGTGCGGTAGTCGAGGTCGATCTGGACCACGGCGGCGGTCGGCGAAAGGCGTTTGCCGTAGCCCATCCGGAAGTCGAACGGGGTGCCGACGATGATGATCAGGTCGGCGTTGGTGAAGGCGTACCTGCGGCTGAGCTGGAAGTGGTGCGGGTCGCCGGGCGGGAGCGTGCCGCGGCCCGAGCCGTTCATGTACGCGGGCACGTTCAGGGCCCGGACGAAGTCGATCGCGGCGTCCGTGGCCCGGCACGTCCACACCTGGCTCCCGAGCAGGATGCACGGCTTCTCCGCGTGCGCCAGCATGTCGGCCAGCCGCTCGATCGCCTCGGGGTCGCCCTGCTGGCGGGTCGAGGCCCGGTAGTGCCCGGCCTTGGGGATGCGCGCCTTCTCCAAGGGGACCTTCGCGTCGAGCACGTCGCGCGGGATCTCCAGGAACGACGGGCCCGGAGCGCCGTGGTAGCACTCGCGGAAGGCCATCGACACGATGTCCGCCACCCGCTCCGTGCTCGGCACCGTGGCCGCGAACTTGGTGATCGGGCTCATCATGTCCACGTGCGGCAGGTCCTGCAGCGAGCCCATCTTGTGCTGGCTCAGCGCTCCCTGGCCGCCGATGAGCAACATGGGGCTCTCCGCGCGGAAGGCGTTGGCCACGCCGGTGACCGCGTCGGTCGTGCCCGGCCCGGCGGTGACCACCGCGCAGCCGGGCTTGCCGGTGATGCGCGCGTACCCGTCGGCCGCGTGTGCCGCCACCTGCTCGTGGCGTACGTCGATGACCTCGATGCCCTCATCGACGCAGCCGTCATAGATATCGATGATGTGGCCGCCGCAGAGCGTGTAGATCACGTCCACACCCTCGGCCTTGAGTGCCTTGGCTACGAGATGACCACCAGAGATCGTTTCCGACATCATGCCACCCTTTCCGGCGTCGGCTGTCTTCCGCATACTGCATACCGTATGACCGCAATGGTTACTCCCTCCCGTTCGGCCTGTCTAGCCCCCCGGGGGCAACTCGATCAGCTCGACCTGCTCACCGGCCCACCCCGGAGGGACCACGGCCAGCGCGTCGGCCAGCGCCGCCCCCCACAGCGAACCCGGCCGGTCGTGCCCCACCGGCACCGCGCCCCGGCCCGACCTCAGGACCGGCACGAGCCGCGTGTCGCGCGGGTGCGCCCGCACCGCTCCGGCCAGCGCCGACGTCTCCGTGCGGACGGGGATCCCGGCCAGCTCGCGCAGGATGGGCGCGAGCAGCGTGAGGGCCGCGCCGAGGGCCGCGAACGGGTTTCCCGGCAGGCCGACGACCAGCGCCCCTCCCGGCAGCCGGGCCAGGAGTTGCGGGTGCCCGGGCCGGACGGCGACACCGTCGACGATCACGTCGGCGCCGAGGTCGCCGAGCACGGCCCGGAGGTGGTCGGCGGGCCCCTTGGACGACGCGCCGCACACGACGAGGACGTCCGCCGCCCCGGTCTTCAGTGCGACGCGGAGCGCTTCCCGGCCGTCGGGCAGCACGTCGGTGCTCGCCACCCGGCCGCCGGCCCACGCCACCAGCCCCGGCAGGAACGGGCCGATGGCGTCGCGCACCCGGCCCGGCGCGGGCAGGCCCTCGTGCACGACCTCGTCCCCGGTGATCAGCACCGCGACCCGCGGGCGGGGCCGTACCGGCAGCTCGTCGTGGCCCAGCGCGGCGGCCAGCCCGAGCGCCACCGGGGTCACCACCGCGCCCGCGCCCAGCACGACCGCGCCCTCGGCGATGTCCTCGCCCCGCCGCCGGATGTGCCGCCCGAGCTCGGCGGCGCCGTTCACCCGCGCCCCGTCCACCGCGGCCTGCTCGTACGGCAGCACCGCCGACGCCCCCGCGGGCGTCGGAGCGCCGGTGGCGATCTCGACCGCCTCCCCCGGCCGCAGCTCCTCCCCGTAGCAGGCGCCACCGGCCAGAACCCGGCCGACCACCCGCCACGGACCGGCACCGGCCACCGCGTAGCCGTCCATCGCCGAAACGTCCACCCCGGGCACCGCCACCAGCGCCGTCAACGGCGCGGCGAGGCGGCCGCCGAGAGCGTCGGCGAGCAGCACGGACGCGGGTTCGAGGGGCGTCGCGGCCCCCTTCGCGAGGGCCCGCGCGGTCACCCAGGTCGTCGATTCCACCACTAGATCATGCCGAAGAACGGTCACAGGCATGCTCCTTGACCCACGTTTTTCCATACTGTATACCGAATGCAAATCCGACGCGAGAACGGAGCGCAGCATGAAGGTCGCTGTTCTTGGCGCCGGCGCCATCGGCGCATACGTGGGGGCCGCCCTCCACCGGGCGGGAGTCGAGGTGCACCTCATCGCGAGAGGCGAGCACCTGCAGGCGATCCGGCGCGCCGGTGTGCGGGTGCTCACCCCCAGAGGCGACTTCACCGCCCATCCCCATGCCACCGACGACACCACCCAGGTCGGCCCGGTGGACCACGTCTTCCTGGGCCTCAAGGCGAACAGCTACGCCTCCGCGGGCCCCATGATCAGGCCGCTCCTGCACGAGGCCACGAGCATCATCGCCGCGCAGAACGGCATCCCGTGGTGGTACTTCCACGGGCTCAAGGGCCCCTACGAGGGCTACCGCATCGAGAGCGTCGACCCGGGCGGCGCGGTCACGACCGCGCTGCCCCTGCACCGTGCCGTCGGCTGCGTCGTGTACGCCGCCACCGAGATCGAGCGACCCGGCGTGATCCGCCATCTTGAGGGCACCCGCTTCTCCATCGGCGAGCCGGACGGCGAGCTGACCGAGCGGTGCGCCGCCTTCAGCCAGGCCGCGATAGCCGGCGGGCTCAAGTGCCCGGTGGAGCGCGACCTGCGCAAAGACGTGTGGGTCAAGCTCATGGGCAACATCGCCTTCAACCCGATCAGCGCGCTGGCCAGGGCGACGATGGCCGGGATCTGCCGCCACGACGGCGCCAGGGAGCTGGTCGTGGCCATGATGCGGGAGACCGTCGAGGTGGCCGGGCGGGTCGGCTGCGACCCGGGGATCTCCATCGAGCGCCGCCTGAAGGGGGCGGAGAAGGCGGGCGAGCACAAGACCTCCACGCTGCAGGACCTGGAGAAGGGCAAGCCGCTGGAGCTCGACGTGCTGCTCGCGGCGGTGGTCGAGCTGGCCGACCTCACCGGCGCCGAGGTGCCGACGCTGCGTGCCATCCACGCGGTGAGCGACCTCCTCAACGCCAACCTTGTCCGCGCGGTCTAACGGGGAATACCGTAGCCTGTATACAGAATGGAGGGATCATGAGCTATGACCGCCTGACCCATCCACTGGTGCGTGAGAACGGCGTGCTGCGCAGGGCGACCTGGGAGGAGGCCCTGGAGCGGGCGGCGGAGGGCTTCCGCCGCAACCTCGCCGCGCATGGGCCCGACTGCTTCGCCATGTTGTCGTGCGCCCGTTCCACCAACGAGATGAACTACGTCGGGCAGAAGTTCACCCGCGTGGTGATCGGCACCAACAACGTGGACTCCTGCAACCGCACCTGCCACGCGCCGAGCGTGGCGGGGCTGTCGGCGGTGTTCGGCAGTGGTGGCGGCACGTCCTCCTACCAGGAGGTGGAGGACACCGATGTGATCGTGATGTGGGGTTCGGCGGCGCGTAACGCCCACCCCATCTTCTTCCAGCACGTGCTGAAGGGCATCCACAACGGCGCGCGGATGTTCGCGGTGGACCCGCGCCGCACCGGCACCGCCCAGTGGGCCGACCTGTGGCTGGGGCTGAACGTGGGCACGGACATCCCCCTCGCCCACGCGGTGGCCAGGGAGATCATCCACGCCGGGCTGCACAACGAGGCGTTCATCGAGCGGGCCACGATCGGGTTCGAGGAGTTCAAGGAGTCGGTCGAGCCCTGGACGCTCACCACCGCCGAGCAGGTCACCGGTGTGCCCGCGCACGCCATCCGCGAGCTGGCCCACGCCTACGCCCGCGCCGACCGCGCCCAGCTGTGCTGGACGCTCGGCATCACCGAGCACCACAACGCGACGGACAACGTACGGGCCCTGATCAACCTGTCCCTGCTCACCGGCCACGTCGGCCGCTACGGCTCCGGCCTGTCGCCGCTGCGCGGCCAGAACAACGTGCAGGGCGGCGGCGACATGGGCGCCATCCCCAACCGGCTGCCCGGCTTCCAGGACATCCTCGACCCCGGCATCCGGGCGCGTTTCGAGAGCGCGTGGGGCAGGGAGATCCAGCCCCGCTACGGCCTCAACCTCACCCAGATGCTGGAGGCCATGGCCGACGGCGAGGTGACCACCTGCTATCTCATCGGTGAGAACCCCGTGCAGTCCGAGGCCGACTCCCTGGCCTGCATCAAGCGCCTGTCCATGCTCGACCACCTGGTCGTGCAGGACATCTTCCTCACCAAGACCGCCCAGATGGCCGACGTCGTGCTGCCCGCGAGCGCCGCCTGGTGCGAGGCGGACGGCACGTTCACCAACAGCGAGCGCCGGGTCCAGCGGGTCCGCAAGGCCCTCGATCCGCCGGGCGAGGCGCGCGACGACATCTGGATCATGTGCGAGCTGGCCCGCAGGCTGGGCCACGACTGGCACTACGACGGCGCCGAAGAGGTCTGGAACGAGCTGCGCGCCATCTCGCCCCAGCACCACGGCATGACCTACCAGCGGCTGGCCGACCTGCAGGGCATTCAGTGGCCCTGCCCGTCGGAGGACTCGCTGGAGCCGCCCTACCTGCACGGCAGGCTGTGGGAGAGCGACCCGGTCAGGCGGGGCGTGCCGGCGCCGTTCGCGGTGCTGCGCCACTCGCCGCCGGTGGACCTGCTGGACGAGGAGTATCCGCTGCGGCTGACGACCGGGCGACGGCTCGACTCGTACAACACGGGCGTGCAGTCCTCCGGGTTCGCCTCTCCCCTGCGCCGGGGCGAGACGGTGGAGCTCTGCCCCGAGGACGCCGACCGGCTCGGCGTCGTCGCGGGCGAGGAGGTGCGGATCAGCTCGCGGCGCGCGTCGGTGGTCGCGCCGGTGTTCATCGACCCCGCCCTGCGGCCGGGGCTGGTGTTCATGACCATGCACTTCCCGGACGAGGTGGACACCAACTCGCTCACCATCGAGGCCACCTGCCCGATCGCGGGCACCGCCGAGTTCAAGGCGGCGGCCGTACGCGTCGAGAAGCTCGTGAAGGCCGGGTGATCAGATGGATCTGAGGTTCCGTGGCGCAGAGCCGTCCGACGAGGAGCGCGCGGCCGTCGACGCGCTGCTCGGGCCGCCCGCGTCGGCGTGGGACGGCGGCGGGAGGACCGAGGCCGACCTGCGGGTGGCCGCCCGCGCCGAGTCGCAGCGCGACATGCTGCTGCCCGCGCTGCACGCGGTCAACGACCGGGTCGGGTGGATCAGCGAGGGCGCGCTCGACTACATCTGCCGCCGCCTGACCGTGCCGCCCGCCGAGGCGTACGGGGTGGCGACGTTCTACTCACTGTTCTCCATGGAGCCGCGGCCGAAGCGGGTGCTGCACGTCTGCACCGACCTGGCCTGCCAGGCCAAGGGTGGCGAGGACGTACGCAGGCGGGTGGAGGAGCGGCTCGGCCCGCCCGGCAAGGCGTGGCACGAGAGCCCCTGCCTGGGCCTGTGCGAGCGGGCCCCCGCCGCGCTCGCCCTGGAGGCGGGCACGCCTCCCAAGGCCCAGGTGTACGCGCCCGCGAACGCCTCCCTGACCCTGGACTCCCCCACCCCCAACGGCACCACCCCCAGCCTCGACGTCGCCGGCGACGCCCCGGTGGCGGCGGCCGTGCCGCAGTCCGGGCAGGACGGGCTGACCCTGCTCAGGAGGGTCGGCACGACCGATCCCGCGAGCCTGGACGACTACCGGGCGGCCGGCGGCTACAGCGCGCTCAGGAGGGCGTTCGAGCTGGGGCCCGCCGGGGTCATCCGGGAGGTCCTGGAGTCGGGGCTGGTCGGCAGGGGCGGCGCCGCGTTCCCGACCGGCCGCAAGTGGGACGCCACCGCACGCCAGCCCGACCACCCGCACTACCTGGTCTGCAACGCCGACGAGAGCGAGCCGGGCACGTTCAAGGATCGCGTGATCATGGAGGGCGACCCGTACGCGCTGGTGGAGGCGATGACGATCGCCGCCTACGCCACCGGCTGCGCCAAGGGATACCTCTACATCAGAGGCGAATACCCCAGGGCGACCGCGCGGCTCCAGCACGCCATCGCGACCGCCCGCGCGCGGGGCCTGCTCGGCGACGACATCCTCGGCAAGGGCCTGTCGTTCGACATCGAGCTGCGCAGGGGCGCGGGCGCGTACATCTGCGGCGAGGAGACCGCGATCTTCAACTCCATCGAGGGGCAGCGGGGCGAGCCGCGCAGCAAGCCGCCGTTCCCCGTGGAGAAGGGGCTGTTCGGCAAACCGACCGTGGTCAACAACGTCGAGACGCTGGTCAACGTGCTGCCGATCCTGGAGCGCGGCCCCCAGGCGTACACGGCGGCCGAGCCCAAGCTGTTCTGCGTCTCGGGCGCGGTCGAGCGGCCCGGCGTGTACGAGCTCACGTTCGGGACGACGTTGCGCGAGCTGCTGGACATGACCGGCACCACCGGCACGACGAGAGCGGTGCTGCTCGGCGGCGCGGCCGGCGCGTTCGTCACCGACCTGGACATCCCGCTCACCTTCGAGGGCACCAGGAACGCGGGGGCGACGCTCGGCTCCGGCGTGGTGCTCGTCATCGACGACACCGTGGACATGAAACGGCTGCTGCTGCGCATCGCGGAGTTCTTCCGCGACGAGTCCTGCGGCCAGTGCGTGCCCTGCCGGGTCGGCACCGTACGGCAGGAGGAGGCCCTGCACCGGCTGTCGCGCCGGGTCTCCCCGAGCCTCCCGCGCCGGGACGACGACCCCGATCTCGTGCTGCTGCGCGAGGTCGGCCAGACCATGCGGGACGCCTCGATCTGCGGCCTCGGACAGACCGCCTGGAACGCCGTCGAATCGGCCATCGACCGTCTGGGAGTGTTCAAATGATCCCGCTCCAGCCGCCCCGGCGGCTCATCGACGTCCAGATCGACGGCGAGGACGTACGGGTGCCGGAGGGCTCGACGATCCTCGACGCCTGCCACGCGGCGGGCAAGGACATCCCCACCCTCTGCTACGGCGACACGCTGACCCCGAAGAACGCCTGCCGCGTCTGCGTCGTGGAGGTGGAGGGCGCCAGGACGCTGGCCCCCGCCTGCTCCCGCAAGGCCGAGGCCGGCATGAAGGTCGGCACCGACACCGACCGGGCCCGGCAGAGCCGCAAGGTGGTGCTGGAGCTGCTCGGCTCCTCCGTGGACCTGTCGACCACCCCTCGGGCCGCCGAGTGGGCCGAGGAGTACGGCGCCGACCCCACGCGGTTCGGCGACGACGCGGCCACGGTCGAGCAGCCCGCCAAGGTGGACAACGACCTCTACGTGCGCGACTACAGCAAGTGCATCCTGTGCTACAAGTGCGTGGACGCCTGCGGCGACCAGTGGCAGAACACCTTCGCCATCGCCGTCGCGGGCCGCGGGTTCGACGCGACGATCTCCACGGAGTTCGAGGCGCCGCTCACCGACTCGGCCTGCGTCTACTGCGGCAACTGCGTGGAGGTGTGCCCGACGGGCGCGCTGTCGTTCAAGACCGAGTTCGACATGCGGGCCGAGGGCACCTGGGACGAGTCGCGGCAGAGCGAGACCACGACGGTCTGCAGCTACTGCGGGGTCGGCTGCAACCTGACCCTGCACGTGCAGGACAACAAGATCGTCAAGGTGAGCTCGCCGCACGACAACCCGGTGACCAAGGGCAACCTCTGCGTCAAGGGCCGCTTCGGGTACGGCTATGTCTAGGGCGCTCATCCGGGCCGAGGGGAGCGCTCGTGTCTAGGGTCGCGGTGAAACGACGGATCCTGCGGGTCAAGGACACCGCCCGCATCCCCAAGGTCGACTCGCTGGCCGCCGAGGAGCCGCTGGAGATCCGCCTCGACGGGACGCCGCTGACGGTCACCATGCGCACGCCCGGCGACGACTTCGACCTGGCCGCCGGGTTCCTGGTCAGCGAGGGGGCCGTGGGCGCGGCCGACGACATCGCCACGATCCGCTACTGCGCGGGCGCGACGGTGGACGGCGGGAACACGTACAACGTGCTCGACGTGCGACTGGCGCCCGGCGTGACGGCGCCCGCGCCGCGCAACTTCTACACCACGTCCTCCTGCGGCGTCTGCGGCAAGGCGTCGCTGGAGGCGGTACGCACGGTGGCTCGCTGGAGCGCCGGAGACGACCCGGTCGAGCTGGCACAGCCGACCGTCGCCGCCCTGCCGGACCGGCTGCGCGCGGCCCAGCGGGTGTTCGACCGGACCGGGGGCCTGCACGCGGCCGGCCTGTTCACGTCCGACGGCGAGCCGCTGTGCGTGCGCGAGGACGTGGGCCGGCACAACGCGGTGGACAAGCTGCTCGGCTGGGCCCTGCGCAACGACCGGCTCCCTTTGCGCGGGACCGTCCTGATGGTGTCGGGCCGGGCCTCGTTCGAGCTGGTGCAGAAAGCGGTCATGGGGGGCATCCCGGTGCTCGCCGCTGTCTCGGCGCCGTCGTCGCTCGCGGTCGAACTGGCCGCGGAGGAGGGGCTGACGCTCATCGGGTTCCTGCGCGGGGACTCGATGAACGTCTATACGGGCGAGCGCCGCCTGAGCATCACCCCGAGCGCCGGCTATGGCTCGGCCGGCGCACACTCACCGGGGTGATGGCGGGATGCCGCACGGCACCCCTGGCCCCCAGCGTGCCGTCGGCATCCCCTCCCTGCGCGCCAGGGGATTTTGACAACCATTTTCATTTTGGCGCATACTGACTCACATGATGTCAGGATTTTCCCGGTCGTACGCCGTCGGATTGCTGGCCGGGGCCACCCTCCTCACCACCGCCGCCTGCGGATCCGGCTCCGCCGAGACCGCCGCAGGGGGCAGGCCGGAGGTGGTCGCCGCGTTCTATCCGCTCCAATGGCTGACCGAGCAGGTGGGAGGATCCGACGCGCACGTGACCGTCCTGACCGCCCCCGGCGTCGAGCCGCACGACCTCGAGCTCAGCATCCAGCAGGTGACCGAGATCCAGAAGGCGGCGCTCACGGTCTACATCAAGGGCGTCCAGCCCGCCGTGGACGACGCGGTCGACGCCGACAAGAGCTTCGACGCCGCCACGGCCGTCACGACCCTGCCCGCGAGCGGGCACGAGGAGGGCGAGGAGGAGCACGGCCACGAGGTCTCGTACGACCCGCACCTCTGGCTGGACCCCACCCGCCTGGCCACCATCGCCGCCAAGCTCGGCGAGCGCCTGGCCGCCGCCGACCCGGCGCACGCGCAGGCGTACAAGGACCGCGCCGCCAAGACGGCGGGCGCGCTTGGAACGCTCGACCAGGAGTTCGCCAAGGGCCTGAGCACGTGCAGGACCAAGTCCCTGGTCACGGCGCACGAGGCGTTCGGCTACCTGGCGGACCGTTACAAACTCAAGCAGGTCGGCATCACGCTCGACCCCGAGACCGAGCCGTCGCCCGCGCGCATCTCCGAGGTGGCCAAGCTGGCCAAGGCCGAGGGTGTGACCACGATCTTCACCGAGTCCCTGGTCAGCCCCAAGGTGGCCGAGGTGCTCGCGAACGAGGTGGGCGCGAAGACCGCCGTGCTCGACCCGCTGGAGAGCCGGCCCTCCGGCGATTACCTGTCTGCCATGCGCGATAACCTCAAAACCCTACAAACAGCACTGGGGTGTACGGCATGAGCGAAACGGCCTTCGCGATGACCGACGGCCGGGTCTCCTTCGATGGCAAGCCCGTCCTCCGGGGGATCGACCTGACCGTCTGCCCAGGGGAGGTCGTCGCCCTCCTGGGGGCCAACGGCTCGGGCAAGTCGACGCTGGTCCGCGCACTGCTCGGCCTCACGCCGCTCACCGGCGGCTCGACGCTGATGTACGGGTCCCCGCCGGGCAGGTTCCGCGACTGGTGGCGCATCGGCTACGTGCCGCAGCGGCTCCAGGTCGGGGGCGGCGTGCCCGCCACCGTACGCGAGGTCGTGGCCTCGGGCCGGATCGCCAGGCAGAGCCGGCTGCGCAGGACCAGCCCGGCCGACAAGGCCGCCGTGGCCGGCGCGCTGGAGGCCGTCCGGCTGGCCGACCGCGCGAACGACCCCGTCCAGTCGCTGTCCGGCGGCCAGCAGCAGCGGGTGCTCATCGCCCGGGCGCTGGCCGGGGAGCCGGACACGTACGTGATGGACGAGCCGACGGCGGGCGTAGACGCCGACACGCAGCAGTTGCTGGCCGACACGCTGGCCGGGCTGGTGCGCGACGGCAAGACGGTGGTGCTGGTCGCGCACGAGCTGGGGCCGCTGGAGCCGATCATCACGCGCGGCGTGGTGATCCGCGAGGGCCGCGTCGCGCACGACGGCAGGCCGCCGCGCCCGGAGGGCGACTGCGCCCGGCCGGGCCACGAACATCAGCACCCGCACGCGGCCACGCCGGCCGCGGGGCCGTTGACCGGCTGGCAGGGGGAGGCGCCGTGAACGGCGGCCGACGGAGGGAACCGCGATGATCATGGATTTGCTCCAGGAGCAGCTCTTCCAGCTCGCCCTGGTGGCCGCGCTGCTGGTGGGCCTGTGCGCGCCCGCCGTGGGGACGTTCATCGTGCAGCGCAGGCTGGCGCTGCTGGGTGACGGCATCGGCCACGTGGCGCTGACCGGCGTCGCCCTCGGCTTCCTGACCGGCACCACACCCGTGCTCACCGCCGTGATCGTCTCCGTCGTCGGGGCGGTGGCCATCGAGCTGGTCAGGGCGCGCGGGCGGACCAGCGGCGACGTGGCGCTGGCACTTCTGTTCTACGGCGGGATCGCGGGCGGCGTCATGCTCATGGGCATCGCGCCGGGCGGCAGCAACGCCAAGCTGAACTCCTACCTGTTCGGCGCCATCGCCAGCGTCACGGTCCAGGACATCTGGGTCATCGCCGCGCTGGCCGTGGCCGTGATCGGCGTGGTCGTGGTCTTCGGCAGGGAGTTGTTCGTGCTCTGCCAGGACGAGGAGATGGCCAGGGCGAGCGGCCTGCCGGTCCGCTTCCTCAGCCTGCTCATCGCGGTCACCGCCGCGCTCACCGTCGTGATCGCGATGCGCGTGGTGGGTCTGCTGCTGGTCAGCGCGCTGATGGTGATCCCGGTGGCCACCAGCCAGCAGCTCACCCGGGGTTTCCGCACGACGATGGGGCTGGCCATGCTGTTCGGGGTGCTCGCCTCGGTGGGCGGCCTGCTCGCCTCCACCTACTCGGCCAAGGTGCCTCCCGGCGCGGCGATCGTGCTTCTTGCTCTCGCAGGCTTCGTCCTGGCCCTCGGTGTCGGTAAATTCGTACGCCGAGGCCGTACCCAGGAGTCGACAGTGAGCGAGCGACCGAAGATGCGCGTGGAGGAGGTCGCATGACGACGAGACGCGACGCCGTGCACGACACCCTCCGCAGGAGCGAGGGGTTCCGCAGCGCGCAGGACGTCTATGCCGAGATGCGCCTGCACGGGGCGAAGATCGGCCTGACCACCGTCTACCGCGCCCTTCAGGCGCTGGCCGACGGCGGGCAGGTCGACGTGCTGCGTACGGACGAGGGCGAGTCCGTCTACCGGGCGTGCGCCAGCGACGTCCATCACCACCACCTGGTCTGCCGCCGCTGCGGCCACACGGTGGAGGTGGCCGGTCCCGCGGTCGAGCGGTGGGCCGAGGCGGTGGGCGGCGAGCACGGCTTCACCGAGATCACCCACACGGTCGAGGTCTTCGGCACCTGCGCCGCCTGCTCCAAGGGCTGACCGGCGTCAGCCGGCCTTCGGCACCTGCTGCTCGCGCGGCTCTTTCCGGCGCGTCTCGCCGGGCTGCGGCGAGCGGGTGCGGGTGCGGGAGCCGTACAGGACTCCGAGGACGATCACCGCGCACCCGGCGAGCTGCAGCGCCGACGGCCGCTCGCCCAGCACCACCGCGGACAGCGCGACGGTCGTCATGGGCTGCACCAGCAGCAGCAACGCGGTGAGCGCGGCCGGCTGGCGCGGCAGCGAGAACGTGATCAGCGACCACCCCAGCACCTGCGGCCCCAGCGCGAGCAGCAGCAGCCACCCGTGCGCCGGCCAGCTCGGCATGAGATCGGCACCCCCGAAGAGCGGGCTCAGCAGGGCGATCGCCACGGTGGCGACCACCGTGGCGTGTGCCAGCGGCCCCACGGCCCGCGCCGGCCCGGCCTTCATGAGCAGCAGGAACGCCGCGTACGAGATGGACGTGGCGACCCCGGCCAGCACCCCCATGATCGGATCGCGCCCGTAGGCGGCGCTGTCGAACACCCCGGAGATGAGCACCACCCCCGCGAACACGATCGGCGTCGCGACCATCAACCGGGAGGACGGCCGCTCCCCGAACAGCGCCCAGGCCGCGAACGCCACCAGGAACACCTGCAGATTCCCCAGCACCGTGGCCAGCCCCGCGCCCACGTAGTCGATCGCGTGATGCCAGAACAGCAGGTCGAGCGCGAACACCACGCCCGCCAGCCAGGCCAGCACCACCCCTTTCCACGGCAGCGGCCCCAGCCTGCGCCGCTCCAGCCAGGCCAGCACGATCATGGGCGGCACGGCGTACGCGCAACGGAACAACGCGGACGTGGCAGGCGATACACCTGAGAGCCGAACCAAGGGGGCGGAGGTGGAGATGATCAGCGCACCGACGATCGCGATCAGCACGATACGGCGATGTGCACTCATAGAAACCCCCGTACGGCCATGCAGGAGATACAGTGCGACCACGCTAGAACCCGGCGCGGACAGGAGTCAACATGCCGTTTGGCCATGACATGGTGCATTCTTTGGCCACCGTTGTCGAGCTGGTCAACACCTCGCCCTCCACCGGGGGCGACGAGGGCCTGGCGGGCCTGGTCGAATTGCAGGCGTTCGTGGAGTCCCGCCAGATCAGCGGCGTCACCAAGCTGACGCCCCGCGACCTGGGCCAGGTGCGGATGGTACGAGAGGTGTTCTACCGCGTCTTCATCTCCCCGGACCAGCCCACGGCGGTCCGCACCCTGAACGTCCTGCTCGCCGAGACGCGCATCACCCCCCGGCTGACCGAGCACGACGGCCACCCGCTGCACATGCACTATTTCGCCGCGGACTCCACCCTGGCGGAGCACGTGGCGGCCGATTGCGGCGTCGCCCTGGCCCACCTGCTGGTGGAGGGCGAGGTCGAACGCCTGCGCACCTGCTCGGCCCCGGACTGCGACCGCGTCTTCGTCGACGAGTCCCGCAACCGGTCCCGCGTCTACTGCGACAGCCGCACGTGCGGCAACCGCATGCACGTGGCCGCCTACCGCGCCCGCCGCCGCGCCTAACCCTCGGGACAGCCCTCCAGGAGAACTCGGCGCCCCCGGGGAGCGCCGGGACGCCCGGGGGCCCAGGGGGAACAGCTCGGTCCTCGCACTGAGACGCGCTACGCGCGATGGAGCACTCGGGCAGCGCCCTGTGGGGGCAAGCCCTCACACCCCAGGCGGGGACCTGCCGGTCCCCGCACCCCTCGGACGCGACCCCGACTACCCCACCGAGGCTCGATATCCCGAAGGGCGCGGCAGGCAGGGCCGAAGCGTTCTCGGCCGGTGGGCGCCTGCGGGCATGACGTGGCTGGGTGGCTGGGGGGCACCTGGAGCACGTCACCATTGTCACGATCCACGCGGTCACCAGCCTCCCATCGGGACGAATCACACACGCCCGGCTCGCCGCCCTGATCCGCGGCCACTGGCGCGTCGAGGCCCTGCACCACGTCCGCGACGTCACCTACCGCGAGGACGCCTGCCGAGTCCGGACCGGCACCGCACCCCGGATCATGGCCGGCCTCCGCAACCCGGCCATCGGACCGGCCCGCCTGATCGGCTGGACCAACATTGCCGCCGCCACCGACCACTGCCGCAGCCACCCCGCCGACGGCCTTCAGCTACTCGGCGTCACAACATGAGAACGCTTCGGCAGCCAACGAATGGGCGGCCGCCGTGCTAGGTGAAGTATATGAGCCGGTCCTCTGAGCGGATCAGGCCTGGAAGGCCGAGCTGGGCGGACTGTGGGAAGCGTGGAATCACTTCGTCGCAGAATTGTTGGTCGATTTTTTTCAGGTAGTTGCGAGCGGACACGTCGTCGTCGTCCTGAAAGATGTCGGTGAACCAGTTTTCGTCGGCCACCGCGTGATCGAAGCGTGCCTTGGCGGGTGCCACGATGTCATCCGCGCACGTGCGGGCGAGCGAACCGATGGTGCTGTAGATCTCGGCCAGCGGGCGGACGGTGTCGTGGATCGCCTTCAGCGCCCGCTGCGCCTTCTCTGCCGCAGCACCGGCCCAATGGTAGCTGACGTCATTCGCATGAAACCGCAGCCTGCCGGCGATCGTCCCCAGGTCGTCGGAGATCGCCGTCATGGAACTGGAAAAGTTTCTCATCGACTGCTCGTCGCCGGTCATCAACAGCTCCCTGATCTGTTCCTTGTCAAGGCTGTCGTAGTCATGACGCAGCTCGATGCCGTTCCAGTCGACGACGATGTATCCCGACGGATATTGGTCGCTGACGGCATAGCCTTTTTCGACACTGCTCCAGCTGCTTCTCGGCGTGTCCGAATAAGGACTCACCGTGGAGGTGGAGTCATGATATCTGTTCCAGAAGGACTGCCTGTTGAGCCAACTGTTCTCTTCGGCGATATTGTAATTCTGGCCGGCGGTGGCAATGCCGCACGCGGCCACGACGCACTCGACCACCGCATCACTGGTAATGCAGTACAAGTCATCCGTGAAAGATCGGAAGATCCTCGAGACGTCGTCGGCCCTGCCCCAATCTCCGGCATTGAAGCTCTTCCCGCCCCACCAGTCGGGGATTTCGACATCATTGAGATCGACCACGAGCTGCTCGGCCGTCTCCCGCAGCGCCCTGCGATCGACGTCAATGCCATCTCTGACCAGGTCGCCGAGCCCAGGCCAATCGTCACTGGGCCTGGGTACACTGTCCGCACCCGCTCCATCCTCTTGCGGATCCGTTCTCAAAGTCACGCGAATCGCCTTCTCACGGTGTGATTGATTGATTGCGGAGGATAGTGCCCTCGGGAGCCTAGCTAATTCGATTAGAACTAG
>NZ_JBEXMW010000029.1:0-148517 GCF_040610775.1 Nonomuraea sp. NPDC003709
GGTTACGGGCGCCGCCTCCAGCGACTGAGTGAGATCGCGGGCGGCCTGCAGCGCCGCTTCGGCCGTGGGGAAGCCGCCACGGCGCAGTCGCTGCCTCCGCCCGGATACGTCCGTCACCTGGACGGCGAAATACCAACTGCCATGGACAGGATCCACCAGCCGGGCGCAGCGACTTCCCAGCCGCTTGCCTGTCACCGCGTCGGCACAGCCACAACGGCGGCGCGAGTGGTGGATGCCGACGGGGCGGCGCCGGCTCCCTGCCCTGGCCGCCGCCGCCGCACTCGCGGACGCGGTCGCGCTCGCCCGGGCCTGAGCGGCCGTCCGGCCCGCCACACCGATCTCACTCGGGCGTCCGGTGCGCGGCCAGGACTGTGCCTGCCGAGAATTCCATCCGTGCAGGTCAAGCGGCGTGCGAGTATTCGTCGAGGACGCCGCCGAGCCGGTCTCGTCGGCGTACATTCAGGTCGATGATTCGCTCTGGATCCGTTATCGGATCGGGGACGGTGCGCGGAGGGGCTGCTTGGTTCAGGGCTTGGTGGGCTCGGTGCTGGTTGTAGAAGTGTTCGTACTCGCGCAGGGCGTGCCGAAGATGTCGTTCGTTCCAGATCAGGCAGCGGTCGACAAGCTCGTGACGGCACGTCTGCACCCACCGCTCCATGATCGAGTTCATCCGCGGCATCTGAATACCGGTGAGCACCGTCTTGATGCCGCCCTCGGTGAGGACCTCGTCCATGAGGGCCGGGACTTCCCATCTCGGTCCCGGAGCAAAAAGCGCGCCCGACAGCCCGCATCGTCCAGATCCAGATAGGCCAAGCGAAGGAGCACGGCGGATCATCCTGCCGTACGCGCTCCCGTCTCCGGGGACCGGAGCTCGCGTACGCTACGTAAAGCCCTCGCAGAGTCATGACCTGGGCGGATGTAATTGTCGGCGGGCGCAAGATCGTTGACGGCGATCCATGCTTCACCCGTGTCGCAAAGATTGTTCGCGATCTGACTGCTGCCGACCCGCTCACCACGTCGTTCCAGAAGAGCGGCCGGGGGCTTCTCCTGGTCCACCAGCTCTCAGGCGCCCGCTGCGTCGCCTGCTCAACCAGATCCTCCGCCACCGGCTGCCCGAGCAAGGCCGTGACTTTTGCTCTTCCCACCAAGTCGAGCCACCCGGCTCCGGACACCTGTAGGACGACGTTCAGTTCGAGGTCATAGGAGCAGTAGCGCCATTCCCGTTGCCCAAGATCTTTACGGCTTTTCTGACAGCTGCGTGAAACCCCTCTCAAGGGCGATGAGGACGAAGTCGCTCTTCGAGTTGGGACACTCGTAGGAGCGATGGCTGCGCCGGCCGGTCAGGCTTCCA
This sequence comes from Nonomuraea sp. NPDC003709, assembly GCF_040610775.1. Lineage (NCBI taxonomy): Bacteria > Bacillati > Actinomycetota > Actinomycetes > Streptosporangiales > Streptosporangiaceae > Nonomuraea > Nonomuraea sp. NPDC003709. The sequence continues at coordinate 1,352 of NZ_JBEXMW010000029.1, forward strand.
GGATGGCCGACTCGATGCGCTCGGTGATCCATTGGACGGTGCGGTCGACGCCCCAGCCGAATGTGTCGGAGGCGAGAACGAACTGGTCGTGCCTGAAGTAGAAGAAAATGATCTTCGCCGCGTCGTCGAGGGACAGCCCGTTCGCGAGGTCGCCTACGTCATGAATCTGCTTGACGATCTGGCGCAGGGCATCCTGATGCCGTTGCTCGGCCGTCCTGAGATAGTCTTCGGCCACCGGCGTGCTCGCGGCCGCCCTCGTCACGATGCGGATGATGTCGCCAAACTGCTCGTAGATGGTCACATATCCCTCGGCCAGCACTTCCATCTTCGCTCGCCCCGAGCCGGCGGCTTCGCACGCGGCGATGATGTCCAGCACCAGTTGCCCGGCGGTCCACATGTCCATGAGCGTGCCGAGCAGACCCTCCTTGCCACCGCACTGTGCGTACACGGTGGCGGGCGAGACGCGAGCGGCCTGGGCTATCTTGCCGACGGTCGTGCGGGTGTAGCCGTGCTCCGCGAACAGCCGCCGTGCTGCCTTGACGACGTCTTGCCGGGTCATCTCGGCGTACTGGTCGCGTCGGGTCGGAGGTTGTGCGTGGCCTGCCACTAACGCGTTCACCCTTCGATAGAGGTTGCCTGGTCCCGCTGGAGTCGCACTCCAGGGTTTAGAGTATGACTATAGGTACTCGGTAGCGGGTAAATCGCGCAACGCTCGTCGCGTAGGGAACATCGGTCAGCTCGATTGGGGGTGTTGATGGAAATGGCCGTTTCCACATTGTCCATCACCGCGGACGCGGGGGCTTGCCCGGTGCCTGGCACTGCGCTGCGCATGCAGATCCTCGGTCCGTTGCGGCTGTGGCGCGGCGGCGTCGAACTGGACGCCGGACCTCGTCAGCAGGCCTACCTGCTCGCCCTGCTCCTGGCCCACGAAGGCCTGCCGATCAGCAAGCCCGAGCTGATCGGCCTGATCTGGGGGGAGGAGGCCCCGGACAGCGCGGTCAACGCCATCCACAAGTACATCGGCGCACTGCGGCGTCTGCTGGAGCCCGAACTGCCCACCCGGGGAAGCAGCTCGTACCTGGTGGGCCGGGGCAACGGCTATCTGTGCACGGCCGGTGCCGAAACGCTGGACCTGTCGGCCTTCAGGAAACTGGTCGCGGCTGCGGAAGGCTTCCTCGATCAGAATCTGCACGAGGAGGCGCTGGACCACTACGAGCAGGCGCTTCAGCTCTGGCGTGGCTCCGCAGGCGACGGGCTGGCCCTTGAGCCCCAGGCTCTGCCCATCTTCGCAGGACTGAACGCTGAATTCTTCCAAGCATGCTCGGCCGCCGCCGGACTCGCCGTGTCCCTGGGCCGACCCGAGCGTGTGCTCTCACCGTTACAGCTGGCCGCCTTGATGGGGCCGTTACACGAGCCGGTGCAAGCCGATCTCATCACCGTCCTGGGAGCCGCCGGTCGGCAGGCCGAGGCGCTGTCGGCGTTCCGCACCGCCCGTTCGCGGCTCGCGGAGGACCTGGGCATCGCTCCGGGCCCCGTGCTCGAGCAGGCTTATCAGAGGGTGTTGCGGCAGGAACTCACGGCCACGACCATGGTCGTGAAGAGCCGCGACGAAAATCTCCGGCCGTCTTCCGAGACCGCATCGCGGGCGCCGGGTGCGACCGCCGACGGCCTGGTGGGGCGATCCGAGGAGCTTGCGATTCTGCGGGAGGCGATGCGGCGCGCCGTGGACGGCGGGACCGGGCTCGTCATCATCGAAGGCGAGCCCGGGGTGGGTAAGACCCGCCTGATGGAGGAGGTCGCCCGCGAGGCCGATGACCGGGACGTGCTCGTCGCCTGGGGCCGCTGCATCGAGGACGGGGGCGCGCCGCCGCTGTGGCCGTGGCTGCAGGTGGTCCGTACCGTCCTGGACGGCGTGGCCGCTCCGGAACGGGGAAGCTGGCTCAAGGGTGCGCTCGGCCATCTCCTGCAACCGCACGACGACACCCTCACCGGGCAGGTGCTGCCGGGCGGCAGCGGCCAGTTCCACCTGTTCGAGAAGGTCGCCAGCCTGATCGCCCATGTCTCGTCACAACAGCCGGTCATGGTAGTGGTCGACGACCTTCAGTGGGCGGACGTCGCGTCGCTTCACCTGTTCGGTCATCTGATCTGCCGCTCACCGGCCGGCACCGTACTGCTCGGTGCGCTCCGTGACCGAGCGCCGGTGCCCGGATCAGAGCTGGCGCGGATGCTCGCGGAGGCGAGCCGGTCATCGGGTCACCGCCGCCTCGGGCTCGGCCCGCTCGGCCCGCCGGAGGTGGCAGAGCTCGTCCGCCGAGAAATCGGGCGGGTCCCCGGCCTGGACGTCGCCCGGACCATCCATGCCCGGACCGCCGGCAACCCGTTCTTCGTCCGGGAGCTGGCCCGGCTTCTCGACGGTGGCGGCCCACTTACCGAAGATGCCGCGGCCCGTGCCGGTGTCCCTTCGACTGTGCGAGGCGTCGTGCGCGACCGGATGGCCGCTTTGGACAACGACGCCAAGGACCTGCTCGAAATCGCCGCGCTGATCGGCCCGGACGTGGATCTGAGCCTGCTCGCCCGGGTCGCCGACCTCGACAGCGCTTCCTGTCTCGCCCGCCTGGAACCCGTCGAAGCCCTCGGGCTTCTCGCGCCCGCGCCAGAGGACCCGTACTCGTTCCGCTTCGTGCACGACCTGGTGCGGGAGTCGGTCTCGGAGACGACGTCGCCTCGGCACGCGACCCGCCTGCACCTGAGGGTCGCGAACGCGCTGGAGCAGACCGTCCCTGACGGCGAGTTCGTACCTGAGCGGGTGGCGCACCATCTATGGGCGGCTGGACCGCTGGCCGAGCCGGCACGCACGGCGGCGGCTCTGGTGCGCTCGGGCCGCCGGGCTGCGGCCAGATCCGCCCTGGAGGCGGCCGAGCAGCAGCTGCGGCTGGCCGCACAGGTGGCACGGAGCGCGGGCCTCGCGGAATCTGAGCTCGCGGCCCTGTCCCAGCTCACTGCGGTCATCGGCATGCGTTCGATGTACGCGGGCGCGGAGCTACCCCTGCTGGAGCGCGCGGAGCGCCTGGCCCGGGGTCTGGGCCGGGAGGTGGAGGCCGCCGGGATCCTCTACTCCCGGTGGGCGGCCCTCGCCCAGGGCATCGAGCTCGACCGCAGCGGCCCGCTGGCGCGGCAGCTGCTCAAGCAGGGAGAGTCGTCCCCGCACCCGATCGTGCAGGTGTACGGCCTGCAAGCCTGGGGCATCCACAAGTGGGACATCGGCGACATCGGAGAGGCCTACCGCCACCTCAGCCGCTCGGGACGAACCCTCCTCGCCGGCTCCGCGGAGCGTGAGGACGCCCCCGTCCAGCACGACCTTCAGCTGCTCATGATCGGGATGCTGGCCGAGATCACGGCGCTGCACGGCGACGTGGCCGGGGCATACACACTTCTCGACAGGCTGGAGGCCGCCGGCGACGACCGCTACGCCGTCACGGTCTGGGCCACCTTCGGCGCGCGGATCGCGGCCATCGTCGGCGATCCGGTCTCGGCGCTACGTGCGGCAGAGCGAGGAATCGCCGTCGATCCCGATTTCTCCTATGTCTTCCTGGGCACCTATCAGCGGATTGCGCGGTGCTGGGCGCGGGCGATCACCGGCGATGATCCGGCCGGTGCCGCCACGGAGGCCGAACGCATCATCGAGACGCACCTCCTCAACCCCGTCCGCTCCTGCGTCTCCACCTGGTACGCGCTTCTGGGCGAAATGCGGCTTGCGGCCGGGCAGCCACAGCAGGCAGCGGCAGCCCTGGACCGAGCGGATCACTACCTCCGCACCTACGGCCAGCGCTACTCGGAAGGCCTGCTGCTTCTCCTGCGCGCCCGGCTGCTGCAGGCGCGGAGGGAACCGAGAGCCAAGGTGCGAGCCGCAGCGGAGCGGGCGCGAAGGCTGTCGGCCGAGCGCGAGGCGCACCTGTTCGTCCAACGCGCCGACACGTTCCTGGCACAGCTGGACGTGGCGCCGTCCGGTCGCTGACCTGCCGGATCCACTCCTGGTCCACTCGTAGTCAACAACGCCTGCCTAGCGTCGCGGACACCGGCTGTCCCCCTCGCACACTTGAGGTCAGCGATGAAAAGGCCCGTCGTCTTCATTCACGGCTTGTGGATCCATTCCACGTCCTGGAAACCGTGGCAGGAGCACTTCGAGAAGGAGCGGTATGTCACCCTCGCGCCGGGATGGCCCGGAGACGCGGAGACGGCGGCGGCGACCCGCGCCGACCCCTCCGGGATGGCCGGTGTCGGCATCGACGCGATCACCGACTCCTACACTGAACTCCTCGCGGGCCTGGGCGCGCCGCCCATCGTCATCGGGCACTCTTTCGGCGGGCTCATCGCGCAAAAGCTCCTGGTCCTCGGTCAGGCCGCGGCGGCTGTGGCCATCTCGCCCGCGCCGATCAAGGGGATCCGCGTCCTGCCACTGAGCCTGCTGCGCTCCAGCTTCCCGGTGCTGTCAAACGCGCGGAACAGGCGCAGAGCCGTCGCTCTGACCGAGAAGCAGTTCGCCTATTCCTTCGGCAATGCGCTGCCACCGGCCGAGTCCGCCCAGCTCTACGAGCGCTTCGCCATCCCGGGTCCAGGCCGCCCACTGTTCGAGGCATCGTCGGCCAATTTCCGGCCGAACGCCCCCACGACGGTCGACACCCGCCGCTGCAACCGAGGGCCCCTGCTACTGATCGCCGCCGCCAAGGACCACACCGTGCCCGCCGTCGTCGTCAAGGCCGCCCACAAGCTCTACGCCGCTTCAAACGCGGACACCGAGCTCGTCGAGTACCCGGAACGCGGCCACAGCGCCCCGTTCGACCGAGGCTGGCGCACTCTCGCCGATGCCACCCTCGACTGGCTCGCCCGCCGGGGACTTTAGGCTCGACGCGGTCACCCGGCCACACCTTGACCCTGGAGCCGCATCAACTGGAAATCCACTGCCTCCTGACAGGATTCGTTGAGCAGGGAGCGACGCATCTCAGATGAGAACGTAGCCGCGACCCCGGGCGAACGCGGCGCCTTACGGCTGCCCCGTCGGCACCGCCTGCCTCTTCAAGGACCACGGCTCCAAGGGTGAGGTGGCCCGACTCGCCCCCGGCTGCTACAACATCCTGCCGCCAACGGGCGCGGCAACCACGTCAATGTGTGGTCGAATGCGCCGGCCGACCGACTCGATTATGTGCGGATCTACAACGAGGACAACACCTTCAACGACCGCACATCTCCTACTGCATCCGCTGACAGGAAAGAACGGCTCGACTGGAAAGGATCCTCATGCGGTCACGTAAATTGGCCATCATCGCGGCTACGGCTCTGGCCGTCGGCGGCTGTCCGCTCGTCGCCCCAGTAGACCGGATGCGGTGACCTTGCGATGGGGAGCGGTCAAGCTCACCTGGAATTGCCCTCTGATCTGGCGTGAGCGAAGCCTTTGACAAGTCCGATCAATCCAAGGCAAGGGCCCGAAGAAAGCCGCCCACGATGTGCCACTGTACGTCCGGCTGATAGGCGAGCAGGCAGGCCGGTGCTGAGGAGGACCCGGGTAAGAAGAGCCGGGCCCGCAACTGGACTGGCTCCTGGTGCGGTCAGGTTGCTGGGTCGCAGGCCGCGGTCAGGGCAAATCGCCTGCTGAAGATTCCGGACGGGCGGTTGCTGGATTTCCCCGGGATGGGGTGCACGGCGCAGTAAGACCTGAACTCGTTGAGTGGGCTTGCCTTCTGGGTGGTACGTGAGCTTCCCGAGCCGACCATAGAGTTCAGCTTTGTCATCCGGGCCCGCCGCACCGACCAGTCGTACCAGGTCCCCAAATTCCCCGATCCGTGACGCTGATGCGCTGCGCGGTTGAGACCGCCGCCACCTGGCTGTTGTCGACGCGCGACGGGAAAGCCGGAAACCGAGGCGGGTCCTCGAAAGGTGGCTCGGAACTCCGGAATCTCCCTGCGAGAGGCTGAGCGACCCTCGCCGGGACGGCACTGATCATCGACCGGACGTCTCCGGCCGTCCGCTCGAATCGCGGCGGCTGTGGACGTTTGGTGCGGTCATGGGCGCCTGCTTCGCGAGAGTCGCAGGCTCGTCGCCTTCGGCTGCTTGCAGGCAGCAGGGCCCGGTTCGAGCCCTGCCCCCGACCTACTGCAGGTAGCGCTCGACTACTGAAGCGGACCTGGGGACGGCCTCATCAGGGTCTCCGCCGAAGTCCCGCTTCGCGCGACGTTGCCGGAGAAGGTCCCAGCACTGATCGAGTTCCGCCTCGACTGCGTGCAGCTCGTGGTGTTCGGTTTGTTCGTCCAGGGAGCCGTCTGCCCGATGACTGCGCAACTTGTGCTCACGCTCGACCAGTGCGGTGATCCGGTCCAGGATGTTGTCGTCGTTCACCGGTCCTCCCCCGGTTGTTGTGACGGGGATAGACGTGTCTCGAGGTCCGACAGGAGTGATGCGACCCGGACGCGAAGAAGGTCGTTCTCGGCCTCGAGGGCGTCAATGCGGTGCCGAAGCGGTTGCAGCACGGGCGCCACTTCCTCGGCTGTGTAGCGCGGAGTGATGTGCTGAGGGCAGTTCCAGTCGAACGCTTTGACCTCGACGCGCACCTCACGTTCGACGATCGCCCGGTACCCCGGGACCGCGGACGCGGTGGATGACGGTCCTTGGTGGCGTACGTCGCTGATGGTCGCGACTCCGAAGATCTTGAGGCGCAGCCGGCGGGCGTAGTCCACGAAGATGATGGATATGCGCGGGTCGTGCGCCACGTTGCCGGTGCTGATGTACTGACGATTGCCTCGGAAGTCGGCCCAGGCCAGGGTGTGCTCGTCGGGGGCTGTCACGAATCCTGGTGGGCCGCCGCGGAACTGGACGTACGGCCAACCGCTGGTGGCGACCGTCGCCAGATAGAAGCCGTCCCGCTCGGCGATGAAGTCTCGTTCAGTGCGGCCCAAGGGATCCTTGATCTGATCGAGTCCATCAGTCTCCGCAGCCCCGGTGTTCGGAGCTGAGCCCATCACTTCTGCCGCCCCGATGCCCGAAGGCCTCGGGCCGGAGAAGTGCCGGTCCGTGCGATCGAGAGCGGTCCGGCTTCCGTACCGGTCCTGCGCGTCCAGGACCGGCTCGGTGAAGGCGATCGAATGATAGTTGCGGCTCATCTGTCCTCCTCGTCGGAGCGAGCCTCGTGCTCGAGGTCTGTTTGGTCCGTTGCGATGCAGGAAAAGCCGCGATTGGGCGGCCGGTCGCCGAAGCTATGTGGGTGCAGTGGAGGAAGAGTGAAGACCCCGTGCATCGTTGCGCCGAGCCGGCAGCGCCATGGATGAGAAGTCCGATGACCGCTCAGGGGTTGTTACCTGGTCGGCGTCGACCGATCGGCCTCGACGATCAGTGCCTCTACGGTGTGCGGGTTGGTGATCATCGGGAGGTGCCCCGCCTTGACTGTGGTGATCTTTGCCCCTGCGTGCTTGGCCATCGCGCTCTGCAAGGCGGCGGGAACGATGTGGTCCTGGGTCCCTAGCAGGTAGAAGCTCGGCAGCGACTTCCAGGCCGGCGCGGCGGACTCAGCCGTGAGCGCGCTGAGGGTGACGGGCCGCTGGGCCGCAGCCATCGCAGCCGCGGCCCGTGCCGGGATCCCGTTCGCGATGGCGTCCGGGAAGACACTCTGCTTCAGGTAGAGGTCGTGGTCGCCGTCCGGAGCGCCCGGGTACTGCACGAAGTCGAAGAGATCAGCCGGGTTGAGCTCGTGGTTCGGGTCCAGCAACCCAAGGATGCTGTCACCTGCGTCGGGAACGAACGCGTTGATATAGACGAGGGCCTCGACGTCCTTATCCGATGTGCCGGCGTTGGTGATGACGGCTCCTCCGTACGAGTGGCCGACCAGGACGACCGGGCCGGTGGTTCGGTCACGGAGGAAAGCGGCGAGGTACTCCGAGTCTTCGCGTAGCCCACGCAGCGGGGTCGGTGGCGCGAGGACCTGGTAGCCCTGGGCTTGCAGGCCACGGGTGACCTTCGCCCATCCCGAGGAGTCCGCCCAGGCCCCGTGGACGAGCACCACCGTGGGCTTGGGCTTCGCCTCACTTGACGGCGGCGTGCTCGTCGCGGACCGTCGACTGTCCGCGTTGCCGGCGGCTTGGGATGCAGAGGTGCTGGTCAGGGCCAGCATTCCGATGAGGGTGAGAAGGCTGACCGTGTGCAGCCGCCGTGCTCGGAAGATCTTCACTGTCACTCCTGAGGAGTTGATGGGATCAAGCGGTATGTTCAGGAAGCCCAAAGGAAGAGACTGACGTTCTTCCGCATGACCCGTTGACCGCGTCGAGGACGGGTTCGAGAGCCCGGCCGAGACGACGACCGAGGTCATGCCGAGACCTCATCGCGGTCCCTCGTGCCGGTCACCTTGTCGACGGCGTGGAGAGTCGTATCGTGGCGGCCGCCACGAGGGAGGCGTGGGTCGGCGCATCAGGCACGTGCGCCGGTCGGCCCTCGGTGAAGGCGGCGCGCAGGTCCGGCAGCAGCTCACCGAGCAGGTCCAGCTGCTCGAGCACCGTCTTCAGCGGCAGGTCGGCATGGTCGGCATGGTCGGCAAGGAACAGCCGGCGCTGGTAGTCGCCGACGTACTCCCGGAAGGCCGGCGTGCGCTCGAGCACCTCCTGCGGTGAGCCGCCGCCACGGCCCGGGCAACACCCCGAGCCAGGAGGAGCTCCGCAACAAGCGCCCCGAAGCCGTGGCCGACGATCACCGGGGACGGCAGAACGACCGAGCGACCGCGGCGAAGTGGTCGACCAGGTCCACGAGTCCGGCGGCTGGTGGGCGCTGACCAGACCAGATGTGTTCCTATGTCTCGCTCACACTCTGCTGCTCGCCAGGCCGACCGGGTGCGACCGTGGCTTGCTCGTGCTCGCCAAGGAGCCGTATCCACGGGGCCGGCGCCTTGGCGTGGAGCCACCTGTCGTGGATCGGCATGACGGGTTGGGCCTGCGACGCTGCCATGAGCTCCTCATGGTGGGTGATGCTCGATCGGGTGCCGGCGTTGTTACACGGTCACGGAAACGAGTGCCTCGCGGATCACCTGGACGACCTCCGTCGGGTGGGCGTGCATCACCAGGTGCGAGGAGTCGACCTCGGTGACCTTGGCCTGGGCGCGCTCGTAGCCGAACCGCTGGACGTCGGGGTTGATGGCCTGGTCGGAGGACGCGACGATCCCCCACGTGGGCCGGTCCTTCCAGGCGGCCGTGCTGGCCGGCTCGCCGAAGGCGGCCCCGGCGAGCGGTCGCTGTGAAACGGCCAGGGTGCGCGTGAGGGCGGTTTCCACATCGGCGGCGAAGATCTCCGGGAACCTGGAGATGTCCACTGACACATCGGTGCCCGGCTCGTCGGAGCCCTCGACGGGGAAGGGCGTGTAGACGAGCGCCCCGGCCAGCGGCGAGTCGGGGAAGCGGCCCTGCAGTTCCCCGAGGCTCTCGCCCTCGTCGAGGACGTAGGCGGCCAGGTACACCAACCCCACCACATTGTCCTCACGACCGGCGACGGTGATCACCGCGCCGCCGTAGGAGTGACCGACAAGGAGAACGGGTCCCTCGATCTGCCGGACGACGGAGGCGACGTACGCCGCGTCGCCGGCGAGGCTGCGGTTGGGTACGGCGGGAACCAGCACCTGGGTGCCGTCGGCGAGCAGCTCGGTGACGACGCGGGCGAAGCTGGACGCATCGGCGAAAGCTCCGTGGACCAGGACCACGGTGGGCATGTTGGACATGGCTTCTCCTTCGGTGAACCGCCGGTGACGGTAGTGGGAGCGCGCCGTCCGGCGCGTCCATGAGATGTCGGTTGCTCCCCGGGAGCTCCTGCCATCGCTTTCGACGTTAGGGAGGCGCGGTGGACGACTAGTGACCGATCTGTGGACCGCGCCGACCGGAGTGGGCGAGTCAGAGGTACTTGCCCAGGTCAGAGCACCCCGGCGGGTCCGAAGATCGGGTCGCGGCGTACGCGTTGCCGCTCGGGGTGATGATCGCCCGTGACCGCATTCGGCGCCCTCAGGGCAAGCCTCCACCCGATCGGCGCACCGTGGTCGTGGACGAACAGGCAGTACCGCTCGATGCCGAGCTGAGCAAGAAGAGCTCCCGTGATATCGGTGAGCCGTGAGAGGAGGTGCCGGAACATCAGAGAGCTGGCGGGGAAGCCATGAAGAAGCACCAGGGTGGGCCGATCCCTCGGCCCGGCGTTGTCTTAAAGGTGCTCACCGAAACGTATGGACGCGCTGTGGACGCATGGTGAAGTCGCGACAGAGTGACGCGTGCACCCCTGTCAGCTCTTGAGGATTGCGGCCGCGACCCGATCCACGAGCCACTGTGTCGCCCGGTCGACGCCCCACCCGAACGACTCCACGGCGAGGACGAGTTGAGGGTTGCGGAAGTGGAAGTAGATGATCTTCGCTGCGTCCTCGACCGAGAGCCCCTCGGCCAGGTCGCCGTTGCTGGCGATGCCCTCGGCGATCATCTCCAGCGCCTCGATCTGGCGTTGGTCGGCGACGTCGAGGAATGCCTGGGCGGCCGGGGAGCTGGGTGCGGCGCGCTCGACGATGCGCGTGATGTCGCCGGCCTCCGCGGCGTGCGTGGCGTAACCCGCAGCCAGGACCTCCAACTTGGTCCGGCCTGTGGGTGCGGCCGCCGAGTCGGTGATGATCCGTCCCATCGTCGGGCTCGCCGTCCATATGTCCATCAAGGCCCGGAGGAGGCCCTCCTTGCCTCCACACTGGGCGTAGACAGTGGCAGGGGAGACACACGCCTCGCGTGCGATCTTGTCGACCGTGGTCTGTGCGTAGCCAGGCACGGCGTACAGCTTCCGCGCGGCCTTGATGACCTCTTGCCGAGTCAATTCGGCGTGCTCTTCGCGGCGGCTTGGTGCTTGGTCCGGCAACGTCTCACTCTCCATCCCCGTGGCGGCCTATGTCGCCGGACCAGGTGCGGCCGAATGCTCTCATGGAGGTCCAGGCGGCACCGGTCACGCACTCGGACTCGAACGCGTCGCGCCCCAGAACGGCCGAGACGCGGGTCCGGATCGCGTCCAGCTCGCGTGCGTCGTCGGGGTCGGGCACCTGGCCGAGGACCGCGAAGGCATGGTCGGTGAACCCGATCAGCCGTGCGGCCAGTCGCACGTCCCCGTCCGCCGACGCGAGGGCGGCACCGGCGAGTCCCAAGTAGGGCAGGAAATCTCGGTAGCCGGCTCGGAAGACGCGCTCACGGCTCTCCGCGATCAGCTGACGTGCGTGCTCCACGTTGCCGAGGTGCAGCTCGACGAGGGCCAAGTTGTGGTACTCGGAGTGCACGTGCTCGTCCTGCCCTAGGGCCCGGTTGAGCTCGATGCTGGCCGCGTAGAGGTCCCGCGCCCGCGCGTGGTCGCCCGCTAGCCGGGCCACGGCGGCGAGCACGTGGCGCGGCCGCTCCTCGAGGCGACGCTCACCCGCGCGCTGCGCGACGACGAGGGCACGCTGCGCCAGGTCGGTGGCCTGGTTCAGGTCCTCGTCGCGCAGCGCGACCCGGGCCAGAGCGTACAACCCCTCCACCTCGCCGGCCGGGTCGCCCGCCGCACGGGAGCGCGCGACCTCCGCGTCCGCCATCCGGCTCACGGCGGCGGTATCGCCTTGCCGAAACGTCACGCGGAGGTGCTGTCCGTCCGTCACCGTGCCTCTCCTGGGCGGAAATTCACGTCTGGCTGGAGTGACACTCCAGCGTTTAGAGTGTGCATGCACTCACGCTAGCGCACCTCCGACCCGGCGCAAAGCGAGCGGCAGGACTGGGGCCGGATCACCGAAGGGGTCGGACATGACAGCAACGCTCGTCACTCCCGAAAGCACCGACGCGATGAGAGGACTTCCGTTCGAGGGCCCCCTGCGCCTGCAGATTCTCGGCCCGTTGCGGGTGTGGCGGGGCGAGAGCGAGCTCGATGCCGGGCCACGCCAGCAGGCGTACCTGCTGGCGCTGCTCCTCGCTCGCGTAGACCGACCGACCGGCACCGGCGAGCTGATCGACATGATCTGGGGTGAGGACGTGCCCGCCAGCGCCCTGAACGTGATCCACAAGTACGTCGGCTCACTACGACGCCTGCTGGAGCCCGACTTGCCCCCTCGAGGAACGGGCGCCTACCTGCTGAGGCGGGGCAACGGCTACCTGTGCGCAGCCGGAGCAGATCTTCTCGACCTCGCGAGGTTCCGGCAGCAGTCCGGCGCCGCCCGCGCAGCGCGGGCGGCGGGGCACCATGCAGCGGCGCTGGATCACTACCTCGACGCACTCCGTCTGTGGAGTGGACCAGCCGGCGACATGTGGGTGCACGGACCTGCAGCCGCACCGATCTTCGCCGGCCTCAACGACGAGTACTTCCAGGCCTGCATCGAGGCGGCCGCCGTCGCGCTGATGCTCGGGCAGACCGCGCGAGTGCTGCCGGCCCTGCACCTGGCCGCCGCGATGGCCCCCCTGCACGAACCGGTGCAGGCCAGCCTCATCACTCTGCTGGGCGGCGCGGGTCAGCAGGCGGAAGCCCTGGCCGTGTTCGACGCGGTGCGCAGAGGCCTCGCCGAGGATCTCGGAATCGACCCCGGGGAGGTCCTCAAGGCCGCCTACCAGCGGGTGCTCACCCAGACCCCCGCGAACCAGGCGCCAACCGCCGAGGCCCCGGTCGCCGCGTTCTCGGGCGCGCCGGCACCGTCTCTGCCGCCGACCTCGCCCACGCCCGCGTCGGGCGACATCTACCGACTTGTCGGCCGGTCGGACGAGGTCGCGGTGCTGCGACGTGCCGTCGAGCCGGCCCTGGAGAACGGCACGGCAGTCGTGCTGCTCGAGGGCGAGCCCGGGGCCGGGAAGAGCCGGCTCATGGAGGAGATCGCCGTCCACGCCGAGGATCGTGGCGCCCTCGTGGTGTGGGGTCACTGCCTCGAGGGCGAGGGCACGCCGACGATGTGGCCGTGGGTCGAGACAGTGTCCAGCCTGCTCGACGTCCTGCCACAGGCACGGTGCGAACAGTGGTCGGCTCGCGATCTCGGTCACCTTGTCGGTTCCCGTGTGGAGATGTCGAAGGCGCCGACGATCCCGGACGGCAACGCCCGGTTCCGCCTGCAGGAACAGGTCGCCGACCTGATCGCCGAAGTGGCCCGCGAGCGACCGGTCGTGATGATGCTCGACGATCTGCAGTGGGCCGACACGAGCTCGCTACAGCTCCTGGAGCATGTCATCTCCCGCCTTCCTGCCGGCACAGCTGTCGTCGGCGCGCTTCGCAACCGGGGCCCTTCACCCGGCTTGGAGCTGGTCCGGACGCTCGCCGCTGCCAGTCGCGCGACCGGTCACCGGCGGCTCCTGGTCGGCCCCTTGAGCCCCGCTGAGGTGGCCGAACTCATTCACCTCCAGACCGGCGTCCGGCTCGCCCCTGATGTGGCCACATCAGTGCACACCCGCACGGCCGGCAACCCGTTCTTCGTCCAGGAACTGGGCCGGCTGTGGGGCGTCGGCAGCGAGCTCACCACGGAGACGGTGCTGCGCAGCACCGTCCCGGTGACAGTGCGCGACGTCGTACGCAACCGCCTCGCCGCGCTCGACAGCGATGCACAGGAACTGCTGGAGATCGCAGCCCTTGTCGGCCAGAGCGTCGAACTCGCCCTGCTCGCCCGGACGGCGTCCCTCGACGTGGGCTCCTGCCTCGAGCGCTTGGAACCCGTCCGCAGCCTCGGTCTGATCGGCCCGACGCCCGGCGACCCGTTCTCCTATCGCTTCACCCACGACCTAGTGCGCCAAGCTGTGTCGGAGGCGGTCCCGCTAGGTCGCGCGGCCGCGCTGCACGGCTCCATCGCGGACGCCATCGAGGAGGTCGGGCTGAGCGACGAGTCCCTCGCCGAGCGGGTGGCACACCACCTGTGGACTGCGGGGCCCTTGGCAGACCCGGCTCGTACGGTTGCGGCCCTGGTCCGCGCCGGCGCTCGAGCCAAGGCGAAGACGGCGTTGGCGGCAGCTGAGCGCCACCTCGGGTCGGCGGTAGAGCTGGCGCGCAGGGCGTCGCTTCTCGAGCTGGAGCTCGGGGCGCTCTCGCAGCTGATCGCGGTCGTCGGGATGCGCTCGATGTACGGCACGGCCTCCGTCAGCCTGCTGGAGCGAGCAGAGCAGGTCGCGCAGCGCCTCGGGCGAGATCGCGAGGCGGCCGGGTTTCTGTTCTCCCGCTGGACCGCACACGGCCAGGCCCTCGACCTGGACCGCAGCAGTCCTCTCGCCCGTCGGCTCGAGGAGCTGGGCAGGACCTCCGAGGACCCGGTTGTCCGGTGCTACGGCAGGGCCGCGGCGGGCATCCACGAGTGGTGCCTGGGGAACATCGATGGGTCGTTCCAGCGGCTGAGCACGCTGGGCCCCGACGTCCTCTCCGACCACGATGAAGAACACGGCGATTCCGTGCGGGACGGCGTGCAGTTGATGGCCGCTGGGATGTTCGCTGAGATCGCGGGCTACCACGGACAGACGGCCAAGGCGCGCGCAGTGCTCGACACCCTGGCGAAGGCGGCAGGTGATGACCCCTACGCAGTCACCGCCGCGACCTCCTTCGAGGCCCGGACCGCCTCGGTGGTCGGCGACCCCGACTGGGCTCTGCGTGCAGCAGAGCGCGGGATCGCCGCCGACCCGCACTTCTCCTTCGCCTCCCTCGGCACCTACCTGCGCCTGGCCCGGTGCTGGGCGCTGGCGACGACCGGACAGGACCCCGCGGCCGCCGCGGAGGAGGCCGAACGGCTCATCCGCACCAACCTCGCCAGCCCCGCCCGTACCTGCGTCTCCACCTGGTACGCACTGCTGGGTGAGATGCGCATCGCCGCGGGCTCGCTGGACAAGGCCGCGGCAGCGCTCGACAGCGCCAAGGAGTACCTCGAGCGCTACGGCCAACGTTCCGCAGAGGCGCTGGTCATCCTCGTCCGCGCGCAGCTGGAGCACGCCTCCGGCGACGACCGCGGCGCCGTACGTCTGGTCAACCAGGCCCGCAGCCTGGCGCTTCGGCAGGGGGCACATCTCTTCGTGCAGCGCGCCGACCGGTTCCTTGCCGGGTTGGGCGGCTAGACGCCCATGGGCAGCGGCGGTCCAGGATTCCTTCACACTTCGTCCACCGGGCACCCCTAGATTCTCGTCCCGAGCGCGGCGGCGCCGGACCCGAGCCGCGTCCCCCCTCAGTGAGCGAGGTCGACACGATGCCCACGTCCGTTGTCTTCATCCATGGCCTGTGGGTCCACTCCGTCTCGTGGCAGCTCTGGCAAGAACTCTTCGACAAGCGGGGCTACCGCACCCTCGCGCCCGGTTGGCCTGGCGACGAAAGCACCGTCGCCGCGACACGCGCCGATCCCGTACGACTCGCCGACGTCGGCGTCGACGCGGTCACCGACTCCTACGCACGGGCCGTCGAGAACCTGCCCGAGGCTCCGATCGTGGTCGGCCACTCCTTCGGAGGCCTGATCGCGCAGAAGCTGCGGGACCGCGGTCTGGCCGCCGCCGCCGCCGTATGCATCTCACCTGCTCCGATCAAGGGCGTCCGGGCCGTGCCGCTGAGCCTGCTGCGCTCGAGCCTTCCGGTGCTCAGGAGCCCCGCCAACAAGCGGAAGGCAGTCTCACTGACGGCGCGTCAGTTCGTCTACTCCTTCGGCAACGCGATCTCGCCGGAAGGGTCCGAGGAGCTGTACCGCGATCTCACGATCCCATCCCCGGGACGTCCGCTCTTCGAGGCTTCCACCGCGAACTTCCGAAGGAGCTCGCCGACCGCGGTCGACACCCGTCGTAGCGACCGCGGGCCCTTGCTGCTGATCGCTACCGGCACGGACCACACCGTGCCGGCCGTCGTCGTCCGAGGGGCGCACCGGCTGTACGCCCGCAGCGGCGCACCCGCCGACCTTCGCACCTACGAGGACCGGGGTCACAGCGCTCCGTTCGACCACGGCTGGCGCGAACTCGCCGATGACACGCTCGCCTGGCTCGATGGTCACGGGCTGAAGCCCTGATGGCGATCGGCGGTCAGCCGGTGGAGTCGCCGTTCGTGCCACTGCCCACCAGGATCGACTTCGATCGGATGGACCGTAAGGTCATCGAGTGGTGGCAGGCCAACGATGTGTTCGCTCGGAGTCTGGAGCGCACGGCCGGCGGGACTCCGTGGGTGTTCTACGAGGGTCCACCGACCGCCAACGGCACCCCGGGCACTCACCACATCGAGGCGCGGGTCTTCAAGGACCTCTTCCCCCGATACCGGACGATGCGCGGTTTCTCGGTGCCTCGGCGTGCCGGCTGGGACTGCCACGGCCTGCCGGTCGAGCTGGCCGTGAAGAAGGAACTGGGGCTGAGCGGAAAGCCCGACATCGAACAGAAAATCGGCATCGCCGGGTTCAACGCCCGCTGCCGCGCCTCGGTGTTGCGACACGTGGACGAGTTCATGCAGCTCAGCGAGCGTATGGGCTACTGGATCGACCTCGCGCATCCGTACCAGACGATGTCCCCCGAATACGTGGACAGCGTCTGGTGGTCGCTCAAGCGGATCCACAGTGACGGATGTCTCGTCGAGGACTTCCGGGTGGCTCCTTACTGTCCGCGCGACGGCACGACTCTGTCCGACCACGAGGTCGCGCAAGGATACGAGACAGTCACCGACCCCTCGGTCTACGTACGGTTCCCGCTGTGCGACGCGGTGGCCGGGCACACCGGCGCAGACCTGCTCATCTGGACGACCACGCCATGGACACTGGTCTCCAACACCGCGGTGGCGGCGCACCCGGACGTGACCTACGTAGTCGCCCGCACCGACCAGGGCACATTCGTGGTCGCCGAACCCTTGGTCCGGCGAGTCCTCGGCGAGGCCGCCGAGATCCTGGCGTCCCTGCCCGGATCCGCGCTTGAGGGGCTGCACTACGAGCGGCCTTTCGACCTGGTGGACATTCCGGACGCTCACCGGGTGGTGCTCGCGGACCACCCCACGACAGAAGACGGCACCGGCCTGGTCCACCTGGCGCCTGCCTTCGGCGCGGACGACCTCGCCGTCAGCCGGGCCTACGATCTTCCGCTGGTCAACCCGGTCGCCTCGAACGGACGTTTCCTGAACGGGATCGACCTGGTCGGTGGCATGTTCTTCAAGGACGCCGACGCGCTGCTCATCGACCGGCTCAGGGAGTACGGCAAGCTGTACCGGCACGAGCCGTTCCAGCACGCGTACCCGCACTGCTGGCGATGCCACACTCCGCTCATGTACTACGCCCAGCCGTCCTGGTACATACGGACCACCGCCGTCCGCGACGCGCTGCTGCGGGAGAACGAGAAGACGAACTGGTACCCCGAGCACATAAAGCACGGGCGATACGGCGACTGGCTCGAGAACAACATCGACTGGGCCGTGTCCCGGGCGCGGTACTGGGGCACCCCGCTACCGCTGTGGCGCTGCGCGAACAGCCACGTCACCGCGATCGGATCCCGTAAGGAGCTCGGAGTGCTGGCCGGCGCCGATCTGTCCGACCTGGACCCGCACCGGCCGTACATCGACACGATCACCTTCGCGTGCCCGGAGTGCGACGAGACCGCAACCCGCGTCCCCGAGGTGATCGACGCCTGGTACGACTCCGGCGCCATGCCGTTCGCCTCGCTGGGCTACCCACATGTGCCGGGCAGCAAGGAGGCGTTCGAGAAGACGTACCCGGCCCAATACATCTGCGAGGCCATCGACCAGACTCGGGGATGGTTCTACACGCTCATGGCGGTAGGCACTCTCGTCTTCGACCGGTCCCCGTACGAGAACGTGGTGTGCCTCGGGCACATCCTGGCCGAGGACGGCCGCAAGATGAGCAAGCACCTCGGCAACATCCTGCTGCCGATCCCGCTGATGGACGCGCACGGAGCCGATGCTGTGCGCTGGTTCATGGCCTGCTCGGGCTCGCCTTGGTCGCAGCGCCGGGTCGGTCCCGGCCCGCTCGAGGAGATCGTCCGCAAGGTGCTGATGACCTACTGGAACACCGCGTCGTTCTTCTCGCTCTACGCGACGCACGCGACGTGGCCACCGCAGGCCGTCCGGCCGGTCGGTGAACGGCCGATCCTGGACCGGTGGATCCTCGGCGAGGTCCACGCGCTCGCCGCTGCCGTCGACGAGCGGATGCAGAGCTATGACACGGCTCGCGCCGGCCGGTTGCTCGCCGCCTTCATCGACGACCTTTCGAACTGGTACGTGCGACGGACCCGCCAGCGGGTCTGGGAGGGCGACCAGGACGCGCTGGCCACCCTGTACGAGTGTCTCGAGATCTTGACGCGGCTGCTGGCTCCGTTCATCCCGTTCCTCACCGAGGAGGTGTGGCAGCAGCTCATACGCCGCGGTGACGAGTCGGCCCCGGAGTCGGTGCACCTGGCGACCTGGCCCACGCCGGACACCAGCCTGATCAGCTCTGAGCTTTCGGCCCAGGTCGCCACGGCACGCGCCCTGGCCGAGGCGGGCCGAGCGGCGCGCACCGCGAGCAGCCTGCGGATCCGACAGCCGCTGAGCCGTGCGCTCGTCGGCTTGCCGGCCGGCATCATGCTCCCGCAGGCGCTGCTGGACGACATCGGCGACGAGCTGAACGTCAAGGCACTGGAGCCGCTCGATGCGAACAACAAGATCATCGACGTCGCGGTCAAGCCGAACTTCCGCACGCTCGGCCGACGGTTCACCGCGCAGACCCAGCGCGTCGCCCAGGCCGTCACGGCCGCCGATCCTCGCAAGCTGGTCGACGGCGTCCGGGAGGACGGAGTCTTCTACTTGCCGGTTGAGGGCGAGCAGGTGGCAGTGGGCCCGGACGACATCCTGGTAAGCGAGGTACCGCGGACCGGCTGGGTGGTGGAGTCCCAGAACGGGGTGACGATCGCGCTGGACACCAAGATCACCCCGGAGCTGCGGAGCGAGGGCATCGCCCGCGACGTCGTACGCATCGTGCAACAGGCCCGCCGGGAGGCCGATCTTGTCGTCACCGACCGGATCACGCTGTCGATCGCGGCGCCTGCGAACGTCTCAGCGGCGATCTCCAGCCACCAGGAATTCATCACGCACGAGACCCTCGCGATCTCCCTGACCCTGATGAGCGTGCTGTCGGAGGGCTTCGCCGGCACCGTGGGCAACGGCCAGGAGATTCTTGTACGCGCCCTGCGAGCCTGAGACAGCGGGGATGAGTGCTCGCCGCCGGCTCGATGAAGCGGTAGAGCCTCAGCCCGGGCCGGCCCCCGTCGTTGCCGCCGACCCTGGGCGTACGCGCGGCCAACGCCGCAACGAGATCCGCCGAACTGACGCGATGCACGATCTCCGAAGTCGTCATGACGAACTCCCGCGGCCACAAACTGTCCCCGGCGTTCCTGGGCGGTCCGCGTCATCGAACCGGCGCATCTGAGCCATAAATCCATGCTGGGGCCGGTTGATTAATACTGAAAATTCACTGGATTCCCCTCGGACAATGCCGTGTATCGGGCGATGCATTCACTCGAACCAGCCTGCGACCTGCAGTGGCAACGCAATGCACCGAAATCATCCACAAAGCCTTATGACGTTGATCACAAGCCTTAAGTGAATTTTTGCGCAGAACACCGGCTATCGTCGGCCTTACTGTCTGCGAGCGGCAGGACATGTCACAAGAAATGTCAGGAAAGAAGAGTGGCGATGAACATGTATAAGGCGATGAGTGATGGACGAATCGCGTGGCAGCGCTTCCTCAGGGGCGCGGCCGTGACGGGAGCGCTCGCCATGGTGGGCGCCGGCACGGTGATGGCCACCCCTGCGGCCGCCGCGTCCCAGCCCGCCTCGGCGGTCACGGCCACCACCGAGCACGACCACGCTCACACGAGCGGTTCGGCCATGAAGTACTACTTGGCCGCCGGGCTGCTCGGCAGGAACGAGGTGCGCGAACGCGGCAAGAAGGTCAATGACCCGAACGGCGCGGCGGTCGCCAAGTTCCGCATCAGCGGCACCCGTCTCTACTACTCCGTCGAATGGAGGAAGACCGGCAGGCCCACCGCCTTCCACATCCACAGGGGCAAGGCGGGCACGAACGGTCCTGTCGTCATCGACCTGCTGTCCAACGGCGACATTCGCGGCAACGTCAGCTTCGGCTCCGTTCACGTCAAGAGCAGCCTGCTCAAGGACATCAGGAAGAACCCCAAGAACTGGTACGCCAACCTGCACACCGCCGAGTTCCCTGACGGCGCGGTCCGCGGCCAGCTCCGTCATGGCAATCACTGGTAAATCGCCGGCACCTGGCGCATGACCGGGTCGCTCAGGCCCGGCGACAGGCCGGCCGGTCATGCCCGGACGCGGTGCGGCGAACCTGCGACGCACCCCGTCCTGGCATGGCTGATCACATGCCTCAGCCGACATGCGAGTCACCCCTGGGCCTGCTCCGGTCGAAAGTGAAGATGGAGAACGAGCTGCTAGGTGAACACCGATTTTTTCGATCTGCTGGCGGGATGCCACCTGCGCTTCGTCGGCACTCCTCTGGCCGGCCCCGGAGCCACCGCGCGCTGGCTGTACGAGGACGCGCCCTTCGGCGTACTGGCGCACGACGCGGCGAACGAGCCCCGCTTCACCTACGCGAACCTCACCGCACAGCGATGCTTCGAGTACGGCTGGGCGGAGTTCGTAGGTCTGCCCTCCAAACTCTCGGCCGAGCCTGACCGGCAGGAGGACCGCCAGCGGCTTCTGGGCACCGTGCACCGCGACGGGTTCGCGGCAGGCTATCGGGGACAACGCATCGCCAAGTCCGGCCGCCGGTTCTGGATCGAGGATGTGACGATGTGGAACCTGGTGGACGGCGATCGGCTCGTGGGCCAGGCGGCGAGCTTCCGGCGCTGGCCAGATGCCTGAGACCCGGCGCGGCGACGCGCGGGTGCGCGCGGCGGAGCGAGGCATCGCCGTCGACCCCGCTCTCTCCTATGCCTTCCTCGGCACTTACCAGCGGCTCGCGCGGTGCTGGGCAGGGGCGACCACCGGCGACGATCCAGCCGGAGCCGCCAAAGAAACCGAACGGATCATCGAGACGAGCCTCCTTGACTTCGTCCGTTCCTGCGTCTTCACCTGATTGGACGTGCCGGCGTCCGATCGCTGACCACCTCGGTTCACTCGTCATGCACTCGTCGTCAACAGGGCCCGGCTCAGCGTCGCGAGACAGCGACCGCCCCTCCGCACACATTTGGTCAGCGCTGAAAAGGAACGTCGTCTTCATCCATGGTCTGCGGGTCGCGCAGAAGCTTATCGCCCGCGGTCAGGCGGTGACGGCTGTAGCCATCTCGCCCGCGCCGATCAAGGGGATCCGGGTCCCGTCGTTGGCCGGCTTCGCGCTGAATGCCGCTACGACGGTCGACATCCGACGTCCCCACGGCTGGCTCACCTGCTGCCGCGGGGCGTTGAATTCGGCGCGGTCACCCGGCCGTACCTTGACCCGGAGCCGCATCAACTGAAAATCCACCATTTTCTGACAGCGTTCGTCGAGCAGGGAGCGACGCGTCCCGGATAAGACGTTGCCGCCATGCCCTGTGTGCAATCTTGCGCAGAACGATCATTGTTGCCTCGCGTACGGTCTGCGATGCACGAAATCTCTCCAGCCAGAAGGATCAAGATGAACATATTTGAGCGGCCGAACAACGGGCGGATCTCGTGGCGACGCGTGGTCGGGGGCGCGTCGGCGGCAGGAGTGGTCGCGGCGGCGGCCTTGAGCACGATGGCGGTTGTTCCCGCGGCCGCCGCTCCGTGGCGAGCGTCTGACCACCCTGCGGGATCGGTCACGGTTCCGGCCGCCGCCAGCCATGCCATGACGACCAGCGGCAGGAAGTACTACTTCACCGCCGAGCTTTCCGGCAGGAACGAAGTGCGTGAGCCGGGTAAGAAGGTCAACGATCCGAATGGTGTGGCCGTCGCCAGGTTCCGCATCGAGGGCACACGTCTCTACTACGCTGTGCGGTTCGCCAAGACCGGTAGGCCCACTGCCTTTCACATCCACCGGGGAAAAGCCGGCGTGAACGGCCCTGTCGTCATCAATTTGCTGTCCAACGGCGACATTCGCGGCAACATCGCCTCCGGTTCGGTTCGTGTCAAAAGCAGCCTGCTCAGAGACATCAAAGCCAAGCCGAAGAACTGGTACGCCAACCTGCACACGGGCGAGTTCCCCGACGGTGCTGTCCGCGGCCAGCTCCACAGCGCCAACCACTGGTAGATAGCCACTGTCCAGTGATCCTCGTTGATGACAACTACCTGACGCCGAGCCAGAAAACATGTTGTTGACCGGCTCCCCCACGTCACGCTGAGCCAACGTCGTGGCCGGCCGCGACGCGGTCATCTGAGAGAACGAGCTCATCGACGCTCCTTTTCACTGCCCGCCCACCGTCGTCCGGGTGAACCGCCTGGAATCAGGCCGCATTCACCAGGTCCGGCTGTTCCGCACCTTGATGGAGCCGGAGATCGAAGGGCGCGGCGTTGCAACTCGCTCCGTCTGTTCTGCCGCCGGATTGGGAAGACCTCTGCGTTACACACGATCTGCGGGAGGAAGAGCACATGGTAAAACTGTGGTGCCCGATCAACTCCTTCAGTCCCGGCGCGACCGACCTGCGCGTCGGCCGCGTCGGCCCCCATGAGGCCCTGGAGTGGGCTTCGGGCGTCCTTCGCGGCTTCGGCATGTTGGAAAGGGGCGTCGCGGAGATGCCGGCGGCTGCCGTGGAGCACCCTGGCTTCCGGCCTTTCGCGGTTTGGGACGACGACCGCATGGTGACCGGTGCGAACCTGTTCCTCCACGGCGAGGTCGGCTCCCTGAACACAGGCTCGACTCTTCCCGAATATCGCAACCGCGGCGCGCAGTCGGCCCTGCCGGCGGCCCGTGCCAAGGAGGCCGCGAACGCCGGTTGCCGCTGGCCCGTCGCCGAGACCGGGAAACCGGCGCAGGGCCAATCCAACCCGTCGCTGAACAACATGATGAGAGCCGGCCTTCAGCCCCTGTACACACGGGCAACCTGGACCTGGCAGCCCCGCGCCGCCGATCGGCCAATGTGATCGCGAAGCCGCGCGAGAATGGCGCGATCTCACTGCACTGAAACGCGGCGTCAAGTGCATCGTGTCCTGCCTCCGGTTACGTGGCGTCCACGTTTTCAACCGCTGATCACGACTTTCACCTTTTTCAGTGAGTTCAGCGATCGCGGGCTCCTCCGCGTTCTCCGGATACGTGACGTGAAGTCGCTTCCGATCAACAGGAAAGAACGTCTTTCATGCTCTCCCTTACCCTCCGGCGCGCCATCGAACGGTCGCGCCGAGGCGACGAACCGCTCCTTCGGCTCGCCGGCGAGGGCAGCCGGTTGACCAGCGAGACCAAGATGAAGATCGCGGAGCTCGCCGACGACAACATCCCGGTCGCGCGACCCTGCCGAGTGCTCCACGTGCCGACATCTGGATATCACGACTGGCTCATGCGGGCCCAGGCTCCGCGCGAGCTCCACAACAAAGAATCCACGCAACTGATCCGTCAGATATATGCCGACTCCCGCGGCAGGTACGGCTCACCGCGCATCGATGCCCAATTACGGCTCAGTCCAAGCGAGGAAGTCACCCACAAGCGCGTCGGGCAGCGCCGTGCCGAGGCCGCGGCACCCGATCAGGCGCGACCGGTCCGCGCCACCGAACCTGCCATCCCCCAAGGGAAGGCATGAGGACCGGCCCAGGCGAAGTCTCGGTTATCCCGCCCACGGAAGCACCTACCGGCAGCGGGGCAGACCTCCCCCGGGGCACCCCTGACCCGGCTCCCGCCGGCTTCCGTACGTCGACGATCACTCGCTCTGCCCGCTGGGACGCGCTGCTGCTCTGGTTCGGCTCGCGGGCGGGCATCCTGGTCTCCACGCTGCTCGGCGTGGCGCTCGGCGAGTATGTGGACAAGTGGCGCCAGTGGGACGTCGTGTTGTTCACCACCATCGCCGAGCACGGCTACGACGGCGATCCCGGCAAGCCCCACGATCCTGGGCTGCCCGCCTTCTTTCCCGGGTTGCCGCTCCTGATGCGGCTGGTCCACCTCGTCGTTCCCGACTGGACGGCGGCCGGGCTGCTGATCTCGCTGATCTCCGGGGCGGTGGCGATGGTGACGCTGGCCCGGCTGGCCGAGATGGAGGGCGCCAACGGCTGGATGGCCGTGCTGGCGCTGCTGCTCTTCCCGACGGCGGTATTTCTGACGGCAGGCTACAGCGAGTCGCTCTTCCTCGCTTTCGCGATCCCCGCCTGGCTGGCCGCTCGGCAAGGGCACTGGCCACGGGCCGCCATACTGGCCGCGGGGGGCTCCTGCGTACGCATCACGGGGCTGTTCCTGGCGGTCGCGCTCATCGTGGAGTTCAGTCTCCGGAGGCAGTCGCCGCGTCGCGCCGGCTGGCTTCTGCTGCCACCGGCCCCACTGGTCGCCTACTCCGCCTACCACTACAGCAGGTCGGGCGACTGGCTGGCCTGGCAGCACGCGCAGGAAGCCGGTTGGGGCCGCACGTTCGCCTGGCCGTGGGAGGCATGGGAGACGTCTTGGCGCTCGGCCATGGGCTCCGGCGACTTCGCGGTGGGGTTCCGCATGGAGATCGTCGGGGCAATGGTGACCGTCTGCGCGCTGGTCTGGCTGCTTGTGCTGCGCAGGTGGAGCGAGGTCCTCTACGTGGGGGCGCAGGGCGCCGCGCTGCTGACGTCGGCGTACTACCTGTCGATCCCGCGCTCGCTGCTGCTCTGCTTCCCGCTGTGGGTCCTGGTCGCCAAGGTCACCACCAGGAGGCCATGGGTGATGGCGCTCTACACGCTGCTCCTCGGGCCCTTGATGCTGCTCCATGCCGCCCTGTTCTTCAACGGGGGTTGGGCGGGGTGACGGACGAGCTCGGGACGGGCGTCTTGTCCCCGGTGATCCCAGAGTTGCGATCCACAGCGCTGAGTTTCGCTGGAGATGGAGACGGGTCCATCGCGCGTCGCTCGCGGCAGCCCAGATCGCCGCCATCAGCGCGGAAGGCGCCGGGCGGGTGCGGCCACCACCAGCTTCCAGCCGAACAAGGACATCACGGCAGAACAGTGCTGCCAAAAAATCAAGGAAAGGTGAGACACGTGCGTAAGTTGCTTCATTGGGGGTTGACCGCAGGCGTGATCGCCGGTGCATCTCTCATCGCCAGCCCCGCCTCCGCGACCCCGGGCGGCTCGGGAGTCACCGCCGTGGTGATCTCGCAGAGGACTGTGAACGGCATGGACTACATCATCCGGCGGATCACTCTGCCCCCGGGGCAGACCACTGGCTGGCACTACCACCAGTACACCATCTTCGGCGTCGTCCAGAACGGCACGCTCAGCCACTTCGACGCCTCGTGCAAGTCGGATGGTGGCTACAAGAAGGGCAGCACCATCACGGAGCCGGGCGGCGCGAAATACGTGCACATCGGTCGCAACCTCGGCAAGAAGCCCGTCGTTCTCGATGTCGCCTACATCATGCCCCACGGCACGCCCCTCTCCACCGACGCCCCCAACCCTGGATGCGACTTCCAGTAGGGCCGGCTCGGCTGGGCACCAGCCGCGTCCATTCCGGGCCCGTCGCGTGGACCCCGCGGTGGGCCCGGTGCGCGTTCCATCACCGACCGGTCCCTCAGGGCACTGGACCGCGCACCTTGCCTGTCACCGAGGACGAAGTGTGGACGATCATCTACACCTCGGGCACCACGGGGGTGCCGAAGGGGTGCAGATCACCCATCGGGGGGCGTTGTGCAGCCCGCTGGGCATCCTGGTCGCGCACGAGGTGACCGCGACCTCACGTTGCCTCACCCTGCTGCCGACGTTCCACGTCGCCGGCCTCAACCTGTTCGCCAACCCCGTGTTCCCGGGCCACGTACGACTTGCGCCCAGCGCAGCGCCAGTCAACACCAAGCGCAGCACAAAACACCTGAGGACGAGGTCGGCCCGACGTAGTCCCGTCCGCTACGAGGCAGGCGTCGCAGCCTTCCGCCCCCGTCTTCACAACATGATGTTGTTGAAGTAGGCCGCGCAGTTGCTCGGGCCGCTCCAGTCCCGGGTCTGCTCACGTTTCGGTCAGCGAACATGCGTGCCGGTGGAGTACGGAGCGCGTCCAGTCACGGGTTCGATCCGATGCCGATGAGGTCTTCGGCATCCTTCACGGCACAGCGCGGGATCTAGGCTCCTGGCCACACCCCCTGTCCCGCTGGAGGCCTCCATGTCCGGGCCTGATCAACTGTTCGCCGCGCCGAGACCGGTCAGGCTGGCGCGGGCCTGCCTCTGGGTGCAGGCGCTGATCCTGCTCGTGCCGCTGATGACGCTGATCCAGTACGTGCGGTGGGGGTCCGGCGAGCTCACCGGCACCGTCATCATCGTGCTGGTCGTGCAGACGGCAGCGATTCTCGGGTTGTCCACTCTGGGTCTTCTGGTGGCGGGCGTGGGGGCGACGCAACTTCTCACGGAGCCCGCCCAAGACTGGTTTCACCTGCGAGGACGGGAGAGACTGTGAGCCGGCTGAGCGCTGAGGGGCCCGCCGTCCGAGACGACCGCCGCACGGACGCCTGGGCCGAGATGCGACGCGACGGTGTGGTCTGGCTGGCCTACGCCTTCGCGGCACGGCACCTGATCGGGCTGGTGATGCCCGGCCTGCTGGTGTTCCTGCCGCTCGGCTTGATTGCCGTGTCAGCGCTGGTCGTGATCGTGGACGGGTCGGCGGCGGTGGTCAACGGCGGCTTCGAGCTCATCGGCTCACCCGGCGTGCCGGTGCTGGCGTGGTCGGGGGTGGTGCTGGTCGCCACGGTGACCGGACAGATGGTGGTGCTGCCCGCGACGGTGGTACTCGCCGCCGGACGGCTGGCCGGCAAGAACGTCTCCGTCTCCGGCGCGATGTGGGCCGCGGCCCGGCGCTGGCCCGCGATGCTGGCATTGGTCCTGGTCGGCGCAGTCGTGATCGGGGCGGATGCGGCGGCTGGTTTCGGCCTCCTCATGTGGACCGGGGCGCAGGTCACGGCGTTCGCTGTGATGGCATTCCTGGTCCTGTTCTCACTGCCGTGCCTGCTGGCCGTGCCGGGCGTGGTTCTGAAGAGGCGGTCCGCCAAGGGTGCGCTCGCTCTTGCCTACCGGCTGACGTCCGACGCCCCCTGGGCGACCGCGCTCACGCTGGCCTTCGGCTTCGTGATCTTTCCCGCGCTGGCTCAGCAGGCGCTGAACGTGGCCACGTCCGGAATACCCATCGTGCGGATCGGGGTGGGCTGCGTTCTGGCACTGGTGGCCGTACCGTTCCAGGCGACCGTGATCGCGCGCCTGTTCCTGCACCGCCTGGCCATCGCGGGGATGACCACCGAGTTCAAGGAGATCGCGGATGGCCTGCCCGGGAGCACGTCACGCCCGGCCAGGCCCGTGCCGGTGCTCGTGGCGCTCCTCCTGCCGGGCCTGCTGTACGGCGGCGCGGTGCTGGTCAACCCGCTCGGCTGGCTGGAGGTCTCCGAGACGGCCGTCACGAAGAACCTGCCCCGCAACGCAGGCGACGAGGCGTCCGAGGTAGACGGACGCCCGCAACCGAGGCTCGATTGGTCGGAACTGCAGGCCCTGTACGCCGGGCAGGGTGAGCGCATGGTCATGCTCATGGACGACACCCGCGAGGCGAAGCTGCTGACGTGCGCGGACAGCAATTGTGCCAGCCCTCGGCTCACCTGGGCCGAGCCGGCCGCCGTCGATGCCGAGCGAACAGCGGTCAGCGCTCTGCTCGCGGACGGCCGCCTCGTCGTGACGACCTGGGCAGTGGAGGAGCACTACCGATGGGTGTACGACGAGAACTGGCGCGCTCGGCTCGGGCTGCTGCTCTGCGACGCGATGGCCTGCGTGCCGGCCCCCGGCGGCAAGATCCTCGCGGAGGTAACGTGGGGCAGCCGGAACAGGGTGGTCGCCCTGGCGGCGCGGCCGGGCGGCGGCCTGGTGGTCGCCCAACTCCACGGGCTCTCGGAAGAGAGCGACGCCGACAAGGAGGTGCTCTCGCTCATCGTCTGCGACGATCCGGGGTGTGCCCGCCCACGCACGAAGGAGGTCGCCAAGGTCCCCGTGAACACGTACACGGGCGGCGGACGCGATCTCATCGCCGGCGTGGACCCGGACGATCGCCCCGTCATGCTCCGCCTGGATCAGGACAGCGGTGCCATCCATGTGGTCTCCTGCGACGACCCCGCCTGCGCCCGGGCGCGCGTGGAGCAGCCCGTCGGGGATGATTCGTCCGGCTACTTGTTCGACCGCCGCGGCCGGCCCCACGCCGCCATGGCCATCCGGGCTGACGGTCGTCCGCTGATCGCCTACCAGGACATGGCCGACGGCACGATCAAGCTGCTCGACTGCCGCACCCGCGCGTGCTCGCAGGCCGACACGGCCACGCTGACCGCACCTGGTGACCGTGACGCGGGGCCGGCGCTGGTGCTGGATCGGGCGGGGCGGGCCATGGTGGCCTTCCAGGATCTCGACCGCGAACGGATCGTCATCGCCACCTGTACGGGGACGCGCTGCACGCGGACTCCGGTGACGACGATCCCGCGCGGTGGTGGCCGCGGCCTGGCCATGACGTTGGACGGCCGCGGCCGACCGGTGCTCGCCTGGATGGACTTCGGGGGTGGGGACGACTGGGACCTGGTCGTGACCACGCCGCTCACCCTTCGATGACGCAAGGAGCCGGTGACCCGTGATGGAGCACGTCGAACGGCTGCGCAAGGGCGGCGTGGCGTTCCGGAGCCATCTGGACGCCGGGCGGCATCTGGTGCGGCTCGCGCTGCCCGGGGTGCTGGTGCACGTGCCGCTCGCCACCCTGTCCCTGCCGGCGCTGACAGTGGCGACCGGCGGCTCGGCTGCGGTGGTCAATGGGCGGTTCGAGCTGATCGGAACGTCCGATGCCCCGCTGCTGACCTGGACGCTCGTGCTGTCGGCGCTCGCGCTGGCCGGGGAGATCCTGGTGTTCCCCGCAACAGTCATGATCGCTGCGGGGCACCTGGTCGACCGGCACGTGTCGCCCGTCGAGGCGCTGCGAGCAACGGTACGACGGCTGCCGGCCCTGCTCGTCCTGCTCCTGGTAGCCGCGCTGGCCTGCGCCGCAGGGATCGTCGTACTCATGGCGACCGATCAGCATTGGCTGGCCACCGTGGTGCTGGCGGCAGCCGCGTACGCGGCGATGCCGGGGCTCCTGGCCGTGCCTGCCATCCTGTTGCACGGCTGCTCGGGGCTGGGCTCGATCCGCCGTGCCTATCGCCTGACCGAGCTGAGCTTCCTGCCGACCGCGTCGACGCTGGCCTTCGGAGTCGTCCTCGTTCCCGGCGCGGCGGCGTGGGCTCTCGAGTCAGGGCTGGGCCTGCTCCCCGGGCCGCTCGCGACCCTCGGATGGGGCCTGGCCGGCACCGTGCTCGCGCTGGCCATAACGCCTTTCCAGGCCGCCGTGGTCACGCGGCAGTTCCTCCATTGCATGGCCTGGCGCACCGAGGTGGACGACTCGGACCTGGCGCACGGCCTGCCCGACGGCCCGCCGCCGCGCCAGGTACGGCCCATCCTCCTGGCGGTGGCGCTGCTGCCCGGCCTGCTGTTCAGCGGACTCGTGCTGGTCAACCCGTTCGCCTGGCCGGAGGTCACCGAGACGAACGTGACGGAGTCGTGGCAGCCGACGCAGCGCTCCGGCTCCTCCGGCAACACACCCGTGTTACGACCCTTCGACCTGCGGGACGTGCACCCCGGCCGCGGCACGGGCCTGACCGTGGTCATCGACGGCTTCGAGGACTACGCCAGCCTGCTGACCTGTTCGGACATCTCTTGCCGGAAGACGACTTTCACGTGGGCGGAACCGCCGAGCGCCAACACGGACGCGGCTCCCGGCGCGGTCAGCACACGCCTGCCTGACGGGCGGCTTCTGCTGACCACCTGGTCACATCAGGCACTCCGGCTGCTGACATGTGAGGCGAACAAGTGCCTACCCACCCCCGGCAGCTGGAACATTGCGAGAGCGCACTACCCATCGCAATACACGGGGGTGGCACTGGCCGTACGGCACAATGGCGGCCCGGTCGTCGCTTTCGCCGACAAGGAGCGGGTAAAAGGTGACGACAGCCCGACCAAGGACCTCGTCTCTGTCATCTTCTGCGCCGACGTGAGCTGCTCGCGCCCGGAGCCGAGGCAGGTTGCCCGCCTGGATGCGAGCGCGTACCTGCCCGATGTGCACAACCTGGCCGTTGCGATGGCGCCCGGCGGCCGTCCTGTCGTCGCCCGGTTCGACACGACCAACGGCCAGATCCACGTCATCTCCTGCGCGGACGCCGTCTGCAGGCAGCCGCGCGTCACCCGACCCGTCGCTCCCTACCCGCCGGGCGTCAACGACCGGCGGGGCCGCGAGACCGGCCTGGCCCTGGCGGTACGGGCGGACGGCCGCCCCGTGATCGCCTACCGGGACATGAACGACCGCGCGACCAAGCTGCTCGACTGCCGCACGCCTGACTGCGCCCAGGCCGACGTGATCACGCTGGACGCCGGAGGCCCGTACCGCTCGACTCCGGCGCTGGTCTTGGACCCGGCAGGACAGCCGCTGGTCGCGTACCAGAACCGGGACGGGACGCGGCTCATGCTCGCCACCTGCACCGGCCGCCGCTGCGTGAGCACCGCGGTGGCCAGGATGCGGGGCGCTGGCGACGGTCTGGCCATGACCACGAACAGCGAGGGCAAACCAACGATCGCCTGGATCGACGACGACGGCTCGCTGCTCAACGGCAAATGGGCCCTGGTCGTCACGACGCCGCTTAACCTCAGCGCGGACTAGGAAGGGACCCCGCTGCGGCCTCGGCCGTGGCCGGAGCCGGCGCCCGAGGTCGCTGCGGCGATCCGGGCGATCTACCGGGGCAAGCGGCAGGTGCCGTTGCCTGTGCGGGTGCGTGATGAATGAGGCGAGGTGTTCGCCGATGAGGCGTTCGCGGGCGCCTTCGGCAAGGAGGGCAGACCGGGCTGGTCGCCGGGACGGCTGGCGCTGGTCACGGTGTTGCAGCGGGTGGACAACCTCACCGACCGGCCGGAGCGTACCGACGAACCGCTCGGCGGACGCGTTCGCCCGCGGCGAGCGCGGCGGCGTCTTGAGGACACGTACGCCCGCCCCAGCGAGCACCCCGTCAAGTCCTCCGCCGACCTTGCCATCCCTGTCCCGGATCAAGAATCGGAACCCGGCCGCTCGCTCCCCCAGTTCCATCAGCAGATTGCGCGCCTGCTGCGCCGTCCAGACACCGGTCGGATGAGCCGTGACACCAAGGATATGCACGCGCCGCGTTTCGATCTCCATGACAAACAGCACGCACAAGCGTTCGAGAAACACCGTATCGACGTGGAGAAAGTCGCACACCAGGATGCCGGAGGCCTGGGTGGCGAGGAACTGGCGCCAAGTCGGTGAAGCTCGACGCGGCGCGGGCCCAAGCCCCGCCACCGCCAGGACTCTGCGGACCGTCTCCTCCCCACCCGATACCCAAGACCAAGAAGCTCGCCCCTGATGCGCCGATGCCCCCAGCGTGGATTCTCCCGCGCCAGCCGGACGATCAGATCACGGATGTCTTCGGAAACTGAGGGCCGCCCCTGCTTGGTGGGGTAGGTCCACTTCTTCTTGACCAGCCTGCGGTGCCAGGCGAGCAGCGTGCCGGGCGTCACTATGCGATGCAGTCGGCAGCGAGCAAGTAACAGCCTGGCCAGCGCGGCCAGCAGCGCTCGATCGGCCCAGTCCAGTCTGGGCTGGACGACCTGGCGGCGAAGCACCGCGACCTCATACCGCAGCACCAAGATCCCACCTCTTTGGCAGCGCTGCCCCGAGTGAGCAGCACCAGCCAGCCGAACACCCTGACCACCAGCAGATGCAGAAGCCGGAACAACACGAGAGACGAGCCTAGAAGACCAGGTCAGGCCCCTCAGCGCCAGTTTCTGGCACCGGGCAGCCGTCGAAGTCGGCGTGTACGAGGCGGATCTGTTCGGCCAGCGCCGCGTCGGCGGCCTGACTGGCGGCCCGGTTTCCAGCACTGGCGCGCCACTTGTAGTAGCCGGCCCGGTTGAGGCCGATCACCTCCAGCTCACGCACGCGGGCTTCCAGCTGAGCGATCCGCTGCGCGGCTTCGTCACTCGCCCCGGTGGGCGGTCGGGCGCGCCCGGTAGCGGAGCTGGTCGTCGGCCCGGCCGGCTCCTCACCACGGCGGGCACGTGCTCGCAGCACCCACTCGCGCAGGCTACCCCGGCTCACGCCCAGGTCGGCGGCGATGCCTTTGTAGGTCGCGCCGGGGGTGGACTCGTACAAGGCCACGGCATCGGCCCTGAACTCATCCGAGTAGTCCTTCAAGGCCATCGGCGGTCTTCTCGCTTCCTCCGGATCAAGCAAGATCCAGTATCAGCGTGTCCACCAACCAGGGGGAAGTTCCGTTGCCCGGCTTTCTGGACGCTGCCCGGCACCGCGAACATGCCGGCCGCCATCTGCACCATCAGTGCCGCCAGCAGCGAGAGCACCAACCACGTGGCGATGGTGGTCAGCGCGGCCGTGCCGGCACGCCGCAGGCGTCGATCTGGTGCTGGTCGGGCAGTTCGTGGATCAGCGCCACCACCTGTCACATTTGATCCATCGCTCAGGTCAAGCGCCGCGGCGTACAGACCGACAACACCCCCGGTGAACCTGCTGGACTGCGGAAGGTCAGTGTCGCCGACGTGACGAGAGCCGGGCCGCTTGGTCACGGGCGCGTGGGGGGATGGCCTTGCGATGTGGCCCGTCGTCGGGATCGACCTCATGTCGCAGTTGGACGCAGTCGTCGAGCAGCGCGCCGTACAACGTCCAGAGGGGTGAATGCGGATCGATCTTTGCCATCTGCTTGCGGGCAGCGCGTTCGAGGCGCTCGCCTTCCGCTACGGCGGCGCGCAGGCGGATCAGATCCTCGCCGCTGCCAGGGGCGACCAGCAGGTGCTCGAAACAGGCGTAGGCCTTCCCGATCGCATCCAGCAGATCGGCGAAGACCCGGGGAAAGCTGCCGGTCTCGCGCTGTCCTGGCAGGCCGCGAACCCCGGCAGCCAGGTCGGCGAGGGCACGGGCGACGCCGCGCAGTTGAAGACAGGCGTGCTCCAGGCATAGGACAGCCTGCATGATGCGGCGTAGGCGCTGGCGGGTTCGCGCCCGACGTAGGGTGAAACGCAGGGACTCAGTGGCTCGTTCAGCGCTCTCGTGGGCCGAACGCAGCCTGACGGACATGCGTCTGGCGCGGGCCAGCCATTTCTGCGCCTCGTGCGCGGTCCAGGGCTGCCTGACGCCTTCCGCCAGGTCGGAGCAAAGGTCGGCGAGATCATCGGCCAGGTCGGCCAGCTCCTTAGCGGCCCGGCCCACGTGACGGGGCGGGATCATCAGTGTGAGCGTGGCTCCGACGAACGCGCCGATGACGATGTCGAGCAGCCGCGCCATGCCGTACTCGCGGCCCAGGGCGAACACGAGTAGGGCGGTGATGGGCGCCTGTGTGTTCTGCCACGGTATGCCGACTGTTCTGCTGACCACCAGCGCGACCGTGACCAGGACGGCCATGGTGGCGGCGCTGGTGCCGAACACCTGCACGAAGCCGATAGCAGCCGCCAGTCCGACCAGCACCGCGACGGTCTGCTGGATGGCATGAACCACGGTGCTGTAGGCGGTCGCCGTCACCGAAAGCAGCACGCCGGTAGGAGCGAGCACCGGCTGAGGTGAGCCGATCAGTTCGGTGGAGACCCACCAAGCCACCAGGCACCCGACGATGACCGTCACCGTAGGCATCAGCAACTGCCTCTCACGCCGCACCCAGCGGCGTAGCCCACGCCGCCGCCATTGGCCTGAGCCGGGGACTCGGTCACCCCACCTGTCCAGCCATCGCCTCGCGGCGGACAATGCCATCACCGCACCCCCAGACGTGATGCCCCGCCTGGCGGCTTCCGGTCGTCTTCCACCTCTTACCGTGAAGCTGCCCGCGTTGGGTAGCGGGCGCTCAGCATTTTGCCCTAAGCAGGCCCTTCGACGACACAGCGGCGGATCGAGCGCCGATGTCGCTGACCGGCATGAGGCCCTCTCAGCGTCCGTCCGGTAAGCGCCGCTTGACGACGTGGACGCTCTCGCGCCGACCCGCCGCCGCGTCCTCCAGACTGTGCTGGAGCCGCCGCCGCAACGCTGCCGCGTCGTCGAGCGAATAAAGCGGCTGTGCGTTCTCCGGCGCGCCCGGCACGTTGTATCCGTTGGTGGTCACACCGGTGGCCAGCACGAGAAAGTACTCATCCCGGCCGTAGCCACCTGGTAGAGCAGGGGTTGAAAGGTCGAGTACGGATTGTAATCGATCAGCGTGACCAGCGCGCCCGCCTTGGCCGGCGTTCGCACCGCGGCCAGCCCGGCGAAACCCGCCAGACCATCTCCGCCCCCTCGACGTACGGGTCCAGCGCACGCTCGCTGTCGCTGACCTTGCCCTCAACCTGAGGAACTACCTGTCGGCCCCGAGCCCAGATCAGCGGCGATAACCGGCCATGGCCTCCAGCCGTGCGATCCGGCCGGCGATCGGTGGGTGGGTGCCGATGCCCCCGCCACGGAACGGGTTGGCGATCATGGGGTGCGAGGTCGAGGAGAGCCGGCCGGTCTCCGGCGACGGCAGTTGCCGGGTGCCAGGTGACCATCGTGGCCAGGGGCCCAGGCCTGCCGGTGCCCGAGCAGCCACCATCCGGTCGCGTGGCGAGCAGAGGCACCAGCAACGCGCCGAATCTCGTCATAGCAGCAGGTCGAAGACACGGATCGTGCGTGTCCACTCCTTGCTCGCCGGGTTCTTGCGATCAGGCTCTATGGCTCTGATCGCCCTGGCCAGCGCCACGGAGAGCCCACCCGCCACCGCCGGTAGCCGCGCCTCGGCTTCTTCGCTGAGCGACAGATCCAGCGGAGGCAGCGCCGCGAGCTCCGCCAGGACCGATGCCAGGTCCAGTTCCTCGTCCAGGTCCCGGAAGTCGTGCATGCTCTCCTGCAGTCCCTTGGTGATGGGCAGATCCCAGGGCTGGATGATGTCGCGCCGGTTCGACTTCGCGGCGGCCTCGGCGACGACGAGCATGTCGTACAGCTTCCGGTTGATGAAGTCGCTGTATCGCTTGAGATCGGATTTGTCCACATCTAGTCCCGCGGCGGCGCGGAAGAAGTGCTCGAACCTGGAAACCGCGATCACTGGCATCCGGATCACCGTCTTTCCTGTCGATTCCCTGTCTTGGTGAACCTTTCGTGTATCAGGCGTACGGCCATGGCGCCCTCCCCGACCGCGGATGCGACCCGTTTGACCGACCCGCTGCGGACGTCCCCCACGGCGAACACGCCGGGCCGCCCGGTCTCCAGAGGAAGGGCCTCCCAGTTCGGCGCCCGGCCCTTCCCCGTGATGACGAAGCCCCGGTCGTCCAGCACGACGGCGCCCGCCAGCCAGCCGGTGTGCGGATCCGCGCCGATGAACACGAACATCGCGTTGGTCTCGATCTCGATGAACTGCCCCGTCTGGTTGTTCTGGGCGCGGACGACCCGCAGAGAGCCGTCGCCGAGGAGTTCGCGCACCTCGGTATGGAACATGATTTCGATGCTGGGCGTCCGGCCGATCGCGTCGGTGAGGTAGCGGGACATGCTCTCGCTGAGGTCGCCGCCGCGGACGAGCATGCGCACCGACGCGGCGTTCCTGGCTAGGTATAGTGCCGCCTGGCCCGCGGAGTTGCCGCCGCCGACGATGACCACCGGCGCCTGCCGGCACATGCGCAGCTCGAACGGCGTCGCCGCGTAGTAGACGCCGCAGCCTTCGTACTTCTCCAGGTCGGGAACGTCGAGTTTGCGGTAGCGGGCGCCGGTGGCGATGAGCACGGCGTGGCCCTGCACGGCGGACCCGCCCTCGATGAGCACGCTGTAGTGGCCGTCGTCGGCCTCCAGCCCGCTCGCCTCGGCCGGTACGGTCAGTCGGGCTCCGAACTTGGCCGCCTGGATGACGGCGCGTTCGGCGAGCTCGGCGCCCGAGATGCCCGACGGGAAGCCGAGGTAGTTGTCGATGCGGGAGGAGGTGCTCGCCTGGCCGCCCGCGGCGACCGCGTCGAGCACGACCGTGGTCAGGCCCTCCGAGGCTCCGTACACGCTCGCGGCCAGGCCGGCGGGGCCCGCGCCCACGACGATCAGGTCGCACACGCCGTCGCCGGGCCGCGGGGCGGGCAGGCCGATGGTCTTGGCCAGCGTGGCGGCGGTCGGGTTGCGCAGCACCTGGTCTCCGCGCCAGATCACGATCGGCGTGTCCTGCGGGGAGATGCCGAGCCGGCGCAGCAGCGCCTCCGCCTCCTCGTCCTCCTCCAGGTCGATCCACCGGTGCGGGAGCCTGTTGCGGGCGGCGAACTCGCGCAGCCGGCGGGCGTCGGGCGAGTAGCGGGAGCCGATGATGCGGAACCCGGCGTCCATGCCGATCAGCAGAGTACGGCGGGTCAGGTAGGCCCGCAGGATGAGGTCCCCGAACGCCGGGTCACCGGCCACCAGCGCAAGCACCTGGCCGGCCCCGACGGCCAGGATCTCGCCGGGCTCCCGCACGAGCGCGGTCAGGAACCCGGCCTGGCCGGTGAGCAGGCCCAGCTCGCCGAGGAAACGTCCGGGACCGTGGACGGCGATCGTGCGTTCCTCCCCGCTGCCGTACCCCTCGACCATGGCCACCGTGCCGCGCAGAATCACGATGAACTCGCCGACCGGCTCGCCCTCCCGGTAGAGGACCTCGCCGGGCGACACGGGCCTGCGCTCGCCGCACTGCGACAGGTCCGCGATGCGCCGCTCGTCCAGCCGGGGATAGGCCCCGTACAGGTCCGGTGTCTCGGCCAGGGTGTCCGGCGACTGGGTCATGACGGCGTACTCAGCGTGTCCTCGACCCATTCGCGCAGCTGGGGCGCCGGGGCCGCGCCGGCGCGTTGAGCCACGACGCGGCCCTCGTTGAGCATCATGAGCGTCGGCACGGCCGTGATCGTGAAGCGCTGCGAGAGGGCCGGGGCCCGGTCCACATCGACCTTGACGAGCTTCACCCGTCCGGCCATCTCGTGGGCGAGCTGTTCGAGCGCGGGCGTGACCGCCCGGCACGGCGCGCACCACTGCGCCCAGAAGTCGACGAGTACGGGGAGGTGCACCCGTTCCGCGACCTCCGCGAAGGTGTCGTCGCCGGCGTCGGCGATCCACGGCAGCGGCTGGTGACAGTTCCCGCAGCGGGGCCGGCCCTCGGCTGCGGCCGGAACCCTGTTCTGCCTCCCGCAGTTCACGCAGGTCACGACGGTGTTCATGTCAGCTCCTCGGCGAGTGGAAGGTGACGTTGAGTTCCCCCTTGTCGGCGCCGACCGTGATGGTCGAGCCGTCGGGGACGTCGCCGGCCAGCAGGGCGCGGCCGATCCTGGTCTCGACCTCGCGGGCGATGAAGCGGCGCAGCGGCCTGGCGCCGTAGACGGGGTCGTACCCCTGGTTGGCGATGAGCTTGCGCGCGTCCTCGGTGACCTCCAGCGTGAGCCGCCGCTCGGCCAGGCGCTGCCTGATGTCGTTGAACATCAGCTCGACGATCCGCTCGATCTCCGCCTCGGTCAGCGGCTTGAACAGCACGACGTCGTCGATCCTGTTGAGGAACTCGGGGCGGAAGTGCCGGCGCAGCTCCGCCATCACCCCGTCGTGGGCCTCGGGCTTGATCTCGCCGTCGGGGGTGATCCCGTCGAGCAGGTGGTGCGAGCCGATGTTCGAGGTCATGATGATCACCGAGTTGCGGAAGTTGACCGTGCGGCCCTGCGCGTCGGTCAGCCGGCCGTCGTCGAGGACCTGCAGCAGCGTGTTGAAGACGTCCGCGTGGGCCTTCTCGATCTCGTCGAACAACACCACCGAGTACGGCTTGCGCCGCACCGCCTCCGTGAGCTGCCCGCCCTCCTCGTAGCCGACGTAGCCGGGAGGGGCGCCGACGAGGCGGCTGACCGTGTGGCGTTCCTGGTACTCGCTCATGTCGATGCGGACCATGTTGTCCTCGGTGTCGAACAGGGCCGCCGCGAGTGACCTGGCCAGCTCGGTCTTGCCGACCCCGGTCGGCCCGAGGAAGAGGAACGACCCGATGGGGCGACGGGGATCCTTGATGCCGGAGCGGGCGCGGATGATGGCGTCGGCCACCAGTCGCACCGCCTCCTCCTGCCCGACGACCCGCTCGTGCAGGATCTGGTCGAGCTTGAGCAGCTTGTCCCGCTCGGCCTCCTGCAGCCGGGACACGGGAATGCCGGTCCAGCGCGAGACGATGTCCGCGATCTCGTTCTCGGTCACCACCTCGCGCAGCAGCCGCTGCCCGTGCTGCCGGCTGCTCAGCCGCTCCTCCTCGGCGCGCAGCCGGCGCTCCAGCTCGGGGAGCTTGCCGTGGCGAAGCTCGGCGGCACGGTTGAGGTCGTAGTCGCGTTCGGCCTGCTCGGCCTCCCGCCGTACGTGCTCGATCTCCTGCCGCAGGCTCTGGACCTTGCGCAGGGCCGAGCGCTCGGCCTCCCACTGCGCCCGCATCGCGTCGGCCTCGGAACGCAGGGCGGACAGCTCCGTGCGCAACTCGGCGAGCCTGGCCCGGCTGGCCGGGTCCTCCTCCTTCTCCAGGGCGGCCTCCTCGATCTCCAGCCGCCGCACCCGCCTGGTCAGGGCGTCCAGCTCGGCCGGCATGGAGTCGATCTCGGTCCTGATCATCGCGCACGCCTCGTCGACCAGGTCGATCGCCTTGTCGGGCAGGAACCGGTCGGAGATGTAGCGGTGGCTCAGCGTCACCGCGGCGACGAGAGCGCTGTCCTGGATCTTCACGCCGTGGAAGACCTCCAGCCGCTCGCGCAGGCCGCGCAGGATCGAGATGGTGTCCTCGACCGAGGGCTCGTCGATCAGCACCGGCTGGAACCTGCGCTCCAGGGCGGCGTCCTTCTCGATGTGCAGGCGATACTCCTCGACCGTGGTCGCGCCGATCATGTGCAGCTCGCCGCGGGCCAGCATCGGCTTGAGCATGTTGCCCGCGTCCATGGCTCCCTCGGTCGCCCCGGCTCCCACCACCGTGTGCATCTCGTCCACGAACAGCAGGATTCGGCCCTCCGCCGCCTTCACCTCGTTCAGCACGGCCTTGAGGCGTTCCTCGAACTCCCCGCGGTACTTGGCGCCCGCCACGAGCGCGCCCATGTCCAGGTTGAAGACGGTCTTGTCGTGCAGCCCCTCGGGGACGTCGCCGTTGGCGATGCGCTGGGCGAGCCCTTCGACGACGGCCGTCTTGCCGACGCCGGGGTCGCCGATCAGCACCGGGTTGTTCTTGGTCTTGCGGGAGAGGATCTGGATCACCCGCCGGATCTCCGTGTCGCGGCCGATCACCGGGTCGAGCTTGTCCGCCCGAGCATCGGCGACCAGGTCGCGTCCGTACTTCTCCAGCGCCTCGTACGCGACCTCGGGCATGGCCGAGGTGACGCGCTGGTGACCGCGTACGGAGGTGAGCGCCTCCAGGAACCGGTCCCTGGTCAGCCCCTGCTCGTGCAGCAGCCGACCGGACACGGTCGTGGGTCCTTCCTCGATCAGGGCCAGCAGCAGGTGCTCGACAGAGATGTACTCGTCCTTCAGCCGGCTCGCCTCCCGGTCGGCGGCGTCGAGCAGCCGCGACAGGCGCTGGGTGACGAACACCTGGCCCGGCGCGGCGCCCGGCCCGCTGACCTTGGGCCGCCGCGACAACTCGGCCTCCAGGTCGGCGTGCAGGCGCCGCGGATCGGCTCCGGCCTGCTCCACCAGCCTGGGTGCCAGACCTTCTGGCTGGTCGAGCAGGGCCATCAGGAGATGCTCGCCGTCGACCTCGGTGTGGCCGAAGCGCAGGGCCTTGGTCTGGGCGTCGTGCAGGGCTTCCTGCGACTTCTGCGTCATCCTGTTCGGGTCCACTCCAGCCCCCTAGCGTCGTGAGAGGCCGCGCAGGGCGGCCTCCAGCTCCTCGACCCGGTCGAGGAGATCGATCACCACGCCGATCGCGGCGTAGTTGATGGACAGTCCCTCGTGCAGCCGCTGGATCCGGGCCGCGGTTGCCACCTGGGAGGGGGCGAAGCACAACTCCCCCCTGGCGTTCCTGGTCGGCTCCAGCAGGCCGAGCGTCACCAGCCGGCGCACGGCCTGCGGGTGCAGGCCCGTGGCCCGCGCGTAGGAGTCCAGGTCGAGTCGGATCGGGCGGACGATCGCGTACGTCATGAACGCCCCCTCGGGTCGAAGTGAGAGACGGCGGCGAGCTGCTCGAACAGGCGCCGCTCCTCGTCCGTGAGCCTGGCCGGCACCATGATCCGGACCTCGGCGAAGAAGTCGCCGGGCGCTCCGCGCGGATTTGGCATACCGCGGCCCTTCAACCGCAGGCGGCGGCCCGAGGACGTGCCCGGCGGCACCTTCACCTTCGCCTCGCCGCCCGGGGTGTCCACCGCGACCGTGGCGCCCAGCGCCGCCTCCCACGGAGCGAGAGGCAGCGAGGCGTGGATGTCGCGGCCCTCCACGCGGTAGCGGGGATGGGGGGCGATTCGCGTGATCAGGAGGAGGTCGCCGGCCGGCGCTCCGTCGCTTCCATGCCCGCCCTGGCCGGCCAGCCTGATCCGCTGACCGTTGGTGACACCGGGTGGGATGTTGACCTCCAGTCGCCTCCCGCCGGGTAGCGTGATGGTGCGCCGCCCGCCGTGGTAGGCCTCCTCAACGGAAAGCGTCAGCTCCGCCTCCTGGTCGGCACCGGGCACGGGGCCCCAGTGCCGTCTGCCCCGGCCGCCGAACATGCCGCCGAGCAGGTCCTCCAGGTCGACTCCCTCGCCGAAGCCGAAGTTCCCGGGCCGGGCCTGGCGCCACTGGCCGCCCGCGCCGGCCCGCGCGCCGGCGCCCGCACGGGCGCGGGCCCACTCGTCGGGGTCCACATCGGGCGGCACCTGGCGGAAATCGTGCCCGAACGCGTCGTAGCGGCGGCGCGTCTCGGGATCGGAGAGCACGGAGTACGCCTCCGAGATCTCCTTGAACTTGTCCTCGGCGCCGGGATCCTTGTTGACATCAGGGTGATAGGCGCGCACGAGCTTGCGGTACGCCCGCTGGATCTCGTCGGCGTCGGCGTTCCTGTCCACGCCGAGCACCTCGTAGTAGTCGCGCCGTGGGGCCATCACTCCACCTTCTTCGCGACGGCCACGATCGCCGGCCTGAGCTGCCGCTCGGCATCGCCGTAGCCGGGACGGAGCACCTCCACCACAGTGCCCGGGTCGGCATCGGCCCGCTCGACGGTGGCCACCGCCTCGTGGCGGGCGGGATCGAAGGGCACGCCCACCTCGTCGTGGCGGGGGTAGCCGAGCTTGGCCAGGAGGGCGACAGCCTGGTCACGCACGGCCCGTATCCCGTCGAGTACCGCGTCCGCGCCGCCGTCGCCTGCGTGGCTCAGCGCGAGCTCCAGGTTGTCCAGGATGGGCAGCCACTCGGCCGCCACCCTCGCCCGTTCCTCCGCCCTGATCCGCTCGGCGTCGCGGGCGATGCGCTTGCGCAGGTTGTCCAGGTCGGCGACGGCACGCAGCCATCGATCCTCCAGCTCCGCGAGCTTCGCGTCGGTCTCCGCGGGCGAGATGGCTTCCTCACCCTGCGCGCCGGCCTGGGCCCGGGGTGTGTGATCGTTCATGTCACTCGGGCTCCGACGTCGTGAACTCGGCGTCGATCACGTCCTCCTCACCGCCAGGGACACCTTCCGTCCTGTCCTGCGGCGGCACGCTGGGCCCGCCGCCCGCGGCGGCTCCGAGGCTGTGATAGACCTGCTGCAGCTCGCCGCTGAGTGTGCGCAGCCGGTCGATCGGCGCCTCTTCCTTGATCGCCTGCCGGGCCTCCTCCACGAGCTGCCCGGCCCTCGCCTTCTCGTGCACGGGAACCGCGTCGCCCAGCTCCTCCAGCCGGCGCTCCACCTGGTACGCGACCGAGTCCAGCTCGTTGCGCGCGTCGATGGTCTCGCGGAGCCTGACGTCCTCCGCACGGTGCCGCTCGGCGTCGGCGACCATCCGCTCGATCTCCGACTTGTCCAGGTTGGAGCTCTCGCTGATGGTGATCCGCTGCTCGGCGCCGGTGTCCTTGTCCCGTGCCGAGACGTTGAGTATGCCGTTGGCGTCGATGTCGAAGGTGACCTCGATCTGCGGCACCCCCCGCGGCGCGGGCCGGATGTTCTCCAGCCGGAAGCGCCCGAGCACCCGGTTGTCGGCGGCGCGCTCACGCTCGCCCTGCAGGATGACGATGTCGACGGCGTTCTGGTTGTCCTCGGCCGTGCTGAAGACCTCGGTACGGCGCGCGGGAATGGTCGTGTTGCGCTCGATCACCTTGGTCATGAGCCCGCCGAGCGTCTCGACGCCCAGCGACAGAGGCGTGACGTCGAGCAGGACGACATCCTGCACCTCGCCCTTGATGATCCCCGCCTGGACAGCCGCGCCGATCGCGACGACCTCGTCCGGGTTCACCGTCATATTGGGCTCCTTGCCCTCGGTGAGCCGGCGCACGAGATTCTGCACGGCGGGCATCCGGGTCGCCCCGCCGACGAGGATCACTTCGTCGACGTCCGCGGGCCTGAGCTTCGCGTCCTCCATCGCCTGCTTGACGGGGGCGATGCAACGCTCGACCAGGTCGGCGGTGATCTGCTCGAACGTGGAGCGCATGAGCGTGGTGTTGAGGTGCTTCGGCCCCGAGGCGTCCGCCGTGATGAACGGCAGGCTGATCGTGGTCTGGGTGACCTCCGAGAGCTCCACCTTGGCCTTCTCGGCCGCCTCGAAGAGTCGCTGCAGGGCCTGCGGGTCGTTGCGCAGGTCGATGCCCTGGTCCCGCTGGAACTCGTCGGCCAGGTGGTCGACGATCCTGCGGTCGAAGTCGTCGCCGCCGAGGTGGCCATCGCCGGAGGTCGCGCGGACCTCGACCACGCCTTCGCCGATATCCAGGATGCTGACGTCGAAGGTGCCGCCGCCCAGGTCGAACACCAGCACGGTCTCGTTCGTCTTCTTGTCCAGCCCGTACGCGAGCGCCGCCGCCGTCGGCTCGTTGATGATCCGCAGGACCTCGAGCCCCGCGATCCGCCCCGCATCCTTGGTCGCCTGGCGCTGGGCGTCATTGAAGTACGCCGGAACGGTGATGACCGCCTCGGTCACCTTCTCACCGAGGTATTTCGCCGCATCGGCGGCCAGCTTCCGCAGGACGAGGCCGGAGACCTCCTCCGGCGCGTACTGCTTGCCGCCGACCTGGAAGCGCACGGCTCCCTGGGGTCCCTCGACCACGTCGAAGGAGACCGCGTGGATCTCGCTCTTGACCTCGTCGAAGCGGCGGCCGATGAATCGTTTCGAGGAATAGATCGTTCCCTTCGGGTTCAGTATGGCCTGGCGGCGG
Organism: Nonomuraea sp. NPDC003709; assembly: GCF_040610775.1. NCBI lineage: Bacteria > Bacillati > Actinomycetota > Actinomycetes > Streptosporangiales > Streptosporangiaceae > Nonomuraea > Nonomuraea sp. NPDC003709. The sequence goes on from NZ_JBEXMW010000029.1 coordinate 44,733, forward strand.
GCCATCTGGCCTACCAGCCGTTCGCCCTGATCGGTGAAGGCCACCACGGACGGCGTCGTCCGCGAGCCCTCCGCGTTGGGCAACACCGTGGGATGGCCGTCCACCGTGGCGGCGATCACCGAGTTCGTGGTGCCGAGATCGATGCCGACTGCTTTCGCCATTACTCGCTCCCTCGTACCGCTATCCACTCATCGCCCGGAGCAGCTCATGGGCCCTGACCGCGTGTTCCGAATCGACGAGAACCTCGTACTTGTCGGCCACGAGGGTGCTCTCGGAGACGAAGTCCCGCCGGCCGCCCTGGAGGGCGTGCGAGACCAGCCCGAAGATCGCTCCCGCCACCGCGCCCCACACCAGCCCCCAGAGCACCAGAGGCAACGCTGCCGCGGCCGTGACCGAGAAGATCGCCAGGAACAGACCGATGAGCAGCCCGAACCAGGCTCCGGCGGCCGCGCCCCATGCGGCCGCGCGCAGAAGGGTCATCCGCGCGAGGACCCGCTCCACCGAGCGCAGCCCGGCGCCGACGATCAATGTCCCCTGCACGGGGAATCCATGGTCGGCCAGGTAGTCGACGACTTTCTGCGCCTCCTCGTAGCTGCGGTAGCTCCCGATCGGTTCCCGGTTGGTGGTGGCGGGGCCTGACGACGCGACGGGCACGACTCCTCCTCTCCCCGCCTCAGGCGGAAACCTCGATGTGCTTGGGCTTGGCGGCCTGCGCCTTGGGCACGGTGATGGTCAGCACACCGTCGGACAGGTGAGCCTCCACGCGGTCGGCGTCGACGTCTCCCGGGAGCGTCGTGCGCAGCTCGAACTGGCCGGTCCTGCGCATCTTGCGGTGCCGGCGCTGACGCTCCTGCTCGTCGACCTGCCCGGTGACGATCAGCTCGCGCTCGGACAACTGAACGTCGATCTGGTCCTTGCGCGCTCCGGGGACATCGATCTCCACGACGTAGGAGTCTTCAGTCTCCGACACGTCCGCCATGGGCACCCAAGCCCCCATGCCGCCATCGCCGGGAAGAGCGCCCAGAGCCTCGCCCAGAGCCGCGTTCATGAGCTGTCCGAGCCTGTCGTAGGTGTCTTCGATCTCGCGGGCGGGGAACATCTCGCCGCCCCTGCGACGTACTGTGAGCAGTGCCATCTGGACCTCCTGGAGGGGCTCCTGAATAGGCCGAAAAATGTAACAACCTACATTTCCGAACCTGGCCCAGGCGTCTCGCGGGCACATCCCCCAGCCGAGTAGTCATCGCCGCGACTCCGTGCGACCCGTGCGCCGCGGCCGCCGCCGGGCGAGGCGTCCCTCGACTGCTCCGTCGCGAGCCGCGCGAGCTCGACCCGGGATCTGATGCTCAGCTTGCGGAAGACGTGCCTCAGGTGGAACGCGACCGTGTGCACACTGATGAACATCTGTTCGGCTATCTGCGGGTTGGTCCATCCGTCCGCCGCAAGCAACGAGATGGCGTGCTCGGTCTCTGTCAGGCTGTCCCAGCCGGAGACCGGGCGTTCGGCGTAGCTCCAGTGGCGGTGGCGTACCCCCATTCCGCGCAGTCTCTGGCGGATGCGCGCGGAGTCCCGCAGGGCGCCGATGTCGTGATACAGGCCCAAGGCGCGGTCCAGGCTCTCGGCCGCCGCCACGCGCTGCCCGGCGGCGGAGAGCAGCATGCCGAGATCCTCCTCGGCGGAGGCCCGCGCCCACACGTCCTCGGTCCGCCCGGCGGCCAGGGCCAGCTCGTCGCGATCCCCGTCGAGCAGGCCCCTGGCATGCGCCGCGGCGGCGGCAAGCGTGGGAAACTCATGGTTGGCCCGGCCGAGGGCCTCGGCGGCGGCCACCACGTGCTCGGCCGCCGCCCGGTCGCCGGCGGCCAGGGCGACCCGGACCATCCAGGGGCCGGCGGCGGGCTCCATGCTGAGCAGCAGCGGGCGGGGCAGCTCTGCGAGCAGGGGCATGGCGCTGCGCGGCCCGTCTCGTGCCTCCGCGAGCTGCGCGGACAGCAAGGCGTGCCGGAAGCGAGCCTCGGCCGTGCCCCCGGGCTGTTCCGCGACGTGATGCGCCACCCCCTGCAGGTCGCCGCGCCGCAGCGCGACTGCGGCGAGCACGGCGCGGGCCGCCGCAGCCGACAGCGGCGTGATGAGCGCACCGGCCAGGTCCAGGGCCCTGTTCGCCTGGGTGACCGCGTCATCGAAACGGCCCGCGAGCAGCTCCAGGCGGGCCTCCAGCGCCGAGGCGTCCGCCGCCCAGGCCAGATGACCGTGGCCGAACATGTCCTTGCGTGCCTGGCGGAGCATCGTCCGTGCCTCGTCCAGCCGGTGGATGTCGACGAGCACGGCGACGGTGGCCAGGCAGGCCTCGTAGCGGCGGTCCTCGGGCGCGTCGGCGGCGGCCAGCCGTCCGGCGCTCTCCGCCAGGGCCAGCGCGGCCGTGAGCCTGCCCTCGTGCCGCTCGGCGGTGGCCAGGGCGACCAGCGCGGCGGTCCTGGCCGCGGGACCGTATCGATCCGTTCCGTCGATGACCTCCTGCGCGAACGACCGCGAGCCGGCGTCCTCCCGCAGGCGCACCGTGGCGTACAGATGCACGAGGGTCGCCCGCTCGCGTACGTGGCGGGGGAGGCCCGGCACCGCCAGCACCGTCTCGGCCTCGCGGATCGCCTCCTCACCCCGGCCCGTCAGGTACATGGTGTCCGCGAGCAGGCAGCGCAGTTCGGCCACCCCGTACACGGAGCCGTGCTCGGCGAGGCGGCCACGCACCATCTGCTCGGCCTCGTCCAGCCGGCCACTGGCGACCGCCGCGTCTATGTCGGAGGAGGCCGGGCCGGTGAGCAGGCCGGCCGACCCCGGCCGCTCAGAGCCCATGAGAACGCCGGACTGGTCGAGCAGGGTCTGCCGCACCGATGCGGGGATGCCCGCGGCGACGACGCCCCCGACGAGTTCGTGACGGAAGGTGAGGCCGTGCTCGGTCACGAGGAGGATGCCCGCGGCCGTGGCCTCCTCCGTCACCGGGAGCAGCGCGGCGGGCGTGGTGTCCAGCAGCGACGCGGCGTGCTCCAGCGACAACGAACGGCCCAGCACTGCGATCGTCTCCATCAGGCTCCTGGCCTCCGCGCTCAGCGTGCCGATCCAGCGCCGCACCACCATCCGCAGCCGGTCGGGCACGCGGGCCCGCGCCGCGTCCCCCAGCAGCCCTTCCTCGCGCAGCCCCGCGAACAGCTCGGTGATCAGCAGCGGATTGCCTCCGGCGGCCGCCGCCAGCGCCCGCGTCGCCGGGTCCGGCGACCGCCCGAGCGTGTCCTGCGTCAGCGCCGCGACCGCGTCCGGTGACAGCGGCGCGAGCGTCACCCTGTCGGCCCCCTCCCGCTCCAGGATGTCGAACAGCGACACGGCCTGGCCCCCGTCCGGCACTGTCGAGCGGCTCATCATCCAGCCGATGGGCCAGTTGGCCAGCCGGTCGTGCAGGCAGTGCAACGTCCTCAGCGTCACCGGGTCCGCCCGTTGCAGGTCGTCGAGCGCGGCCAGCACCGGTGATGTGGCCAGCTGCTCGAACCCTGCCCGCAGCCGCTCCAGGACCGGCGGACCGAAACGGGCGGCGGCGTCGCCCGATTCCGGCTCAGAGCGCAGATCGAGGGCCTCCAGCAACATGCCGCACGGGGCGACCTCGCCCAGCTCCTCCACCCTGCCGTGGACGACCCCGATGCCGCGTTCGGACGCCTCGGCGACGGCTTCGGCCAGCAGCCGGCTCTTCCCCGACCCCGGCTCGCCGTCCACCAGCAGCGTCCCGCCCCCACCTCGCCGCAGGCCCCGCAGCAGGCCATCGACGTGACGCCACTCCCGATCGCGTCCCCGCATGCTGTCCCCCCATGGGCCGCCTGCCACGACGGGGAACGGTGAATCCCAAGCCCGCCAAGATCTTTCACACCCGCGGGGGACCACTACCCGGCTGGGGGATGTGACCTCCCGTCCGCCGCGCTGAGCCTTGAGCCGAGGCCTGCCCGAGGATGTAAGGAAGGGGTGAAGGAGATGGCGGAGACCGGTTATGCGCCGTTCAACCGTACGGTCGACAAAACGAACCGCGTGCTGCGAGAGATCGAGGAGGCGCACGGCTGGACTCCCGAGCACCGCAACCAGTCCTACGCCGCCCTGCGCGCCGTGCTGCACGCCCTGCGCGACCGGCTGACCGTGGACGAGAGCGCCCACCTCGCTGCCCAGTTGCCGCTGCTGATCCGCGGGGTCTACTACGACGGCTGGCGGCCGAGCACCGTGCCGGTCAAGGCCGATCGCGAGGAGTTCCTCCACCGCGTCTGCGGCGAACTGGCCTTCGACCTCCAGGAGAGCGAGGAGGACCTGGTCAAGAAGGTTTTGCAAGCGCTCAGGAAGCACATTACCGATGGCGAGTGGGAGGACGTGAAGTCCACCATGCCGAAGGATTTGGCCTCGATCCTGCCCTGATCGCCGGCCTGAACTCCGATTGGCGACTACATCGGCCGGGGTACCTTGGCTGCGGGGGCTCGTTGGGATGTTGGAGCGGTGAGGTCTGGGTCCAGGGGACGCGAGGGGAAGCGCGTCATGTCGGTGAGGCGCGTGCTGACGTCTCTGGGGGCCGGGGTCGTCATGGCGGCCGGTGCCTGGCGGCTGGGGGTCCCGGAGTTGTCGCCGCTGCTCGGCTGGGGTGTGGCCGCGACGGTGGGCCTGGTCTGGGTGTGGCTGATCAGCTGGCCCAAGGATCACCATGACACCAAGCGGTTGGCCAAGGAGGAGGGCGACGCTCGCTCCACCGACACCGGCGTGCTGATCGGCGCGGTGGCCAGCCTGGGGGCGGTCGCGCTCGCCCTGGTCCGCACCGCCAGTCACACCCCGCTGACGACGGCCCTGGTCATCCTGAGCATGGTGACGGTCGTCGTGTCGTGGGGCCTGGTGAACACGGTGTTCGCCTTCAAGTACGCCAGGCTCTACTACGTGGACGAGGACGGCGGCATCGACTTCGGGCAGGAGGATCCGCCGGCGTACAGCGACTTCGCCTACCTCGCGTTCACGATCGGCGTGACCTTCGGCGTCACCGACAACCGTGTGGTCAGCACGCATATCCGCAAGGTAGCCCTCGCGCACGCCCTGCTGTCCTACTTCTTCAGCACCGGCATCCTGGCCGTGGCCATCAATCTCGTCACCGGCCTGGGCCAGTAACTCCTGGTCAGGGCGATCCGCTCGGGGTAGGGCCTGGACATGCGTATCGCCCTGGTCGCCGATCCTGACCTGCCCACCGAGCTGGCTGTGAGGGTGGCGCGCGACCTACCCGGCCGGTTGCGGGAGCGGCTCGGCCCGGGCTTCGACTGGCAGGTGCGCGCGTACACCGCTCCCCTGGCGGCGGAAGAGCAGGTCGACATCTCAGCCATGCTCACCGCTGTCCGCCCGCACCTGCCCGAGTCCGGCTGGGACGTCGGGATATTCCTCACCGACCTCCCTCGCCGGCTGGGCCTGGACGCGGTGAGCGCGGAGGTCAGCACCGGCGACCGCGTCGCCCTGCTGTCGTTGCCCGCCCTCGGCACCTTTCACCTGGTCGGTCGGACCTTGGAGGCCGTGGTTAACGTCGTCGGCCTGCTAGTCCTCCCGCCCACCGGCCGTGACCGCCTCCCCGCGATCGGCCGTAGGGTGGAAGGAGACACCGAGCCCGGCCGGGTCGTCCCCGATCGCTACGGCATGCCCGGCCTGCGCGGGCGGGTGCGCCTGCTCGCCGGCATGGTGCGGGCCAACCGCCCATGGCGGCTGTTCACCTCGTTGTCACGGGCGCTGGCGGGCGTGTTCGCCACCGCCGCGTTCGGCGTGATCAACGACACCGCCTGGCAGCTCTCCATCGCGCTGGACACCTGGCGGCAGTCGCTGATCATGGTGCTGTCCATCCTCGCTCTCGCCGCATGGATCATCGTCGACCACGAGTTGTGGGAGCGTCCCGGCGGCAGGGTGCCCAAGGCCCGTGCCCACCTCTACAACACCGTCACCCTGATCACCATCACACTGGGCGTGCTCTGCCTTTACGCGGTGCTGTTCGTGGTTCTCACCGGGGTCGGCGCGCTTGTGCTGGTCCCCGCCCCGCTCTCGGAGACGCTGAACCATCGATGGGGCGTCACCGACTACCTGGCGCTGGCCTGGTTCCTGACCTCCAGCGCGATGGTGGGCGGCGCCTTCGGCTCCGGGCTCGAGGACGACGGGACCGTTCGCAAAGCGGCCTACGGCCAGCGTCAGCGCGACCGGCTCGCAGAACAACAGAACGTCTGACCACTCGGCCGAAGTCGCCGCCTGGGCCGGAGCGGGCGCATGGGTGTCCCGTGCCAAAACTCGCTCGTAGTGTACGCCCGCCACAACTACGCCACCCGCCTCGGCGCCTCCCCCACCCAACGCGCCACGTCTTCCCCCGCTTCGGCCACCTTCCCCTCGACCAAGTCACTCGCCGCGTGCTGCGCGAATGGGTGGAATGGATGCTCACCAAACCCTCCGCCGGTAACCAACACCAGCGCCGCTCCGGACTATCCGATGAACAAGTCGCACGAGCGAACAACATCCCGGTGAAGAAGACCGGCCGTATCTCCCCGCACGTGCTGCGGCCGGTGGCGAGAAGCAGGCTCGCCTCATCTTCCAGGCAGCCCTGCAGCAAGGCGAGGACGGCGAGCCTCCCCTGCTGACTTCCTCGCCCTGCACCGGCTTCGTCTGCCGACCGCACCGGCAACTACTCCAGCCGTCCTCTACGGTCCCGAGGTGGGCATCCATCTCACAGCCGTCCACGACATCGACCCGACACCGCGCTGTTCATCGTCACTGAAATGGCCACCGGCCTGCGTCGGGGTGAAATCGCCGGCCTCCACGTCTCCCACTTCGACCCCGCAGGCTGCCAAGTCCACATCGTCCAGACCTACGCCTACCTGCTCGACGAGACCACCGGCCGCCGCAGATGGCAGCTCAAGCCCTATCCTCAACGCCGTCCAACCCGTTATCACCGCAGCGACCGTGCTGTTCGACATGCCAAAGCTCTGATCGGTCCCGATCAACGCTCCTCGGATGAAACTCCGCAGAATTCGTGAACCTGTCGGCAGCCACCCGGCGCAGTTCGGCGACCCCGCCGCGCGGGCGTGTCCAGGTCAACGGCTCTGTCCCGTAGGTAACCGGCATGGTTGGCTAGCGTCCGGCCTCCGACGGACGGTCACCGGGCCGCCAACCCTTGGCGTACAGCTCCTTGACCGGCCCGAACTCGGTGAGGTCGCGGCGCGAACCCGCGATCAGCCAGCTCGCCACGAAGATTCCGACCGCGATCAGGACGGTGCTTAGGGCGATCGCGTCCATCAAGAACGCGACGACCGTAACCGCGGCCAAGGGTCCGATCAGCACGGACCCGGCGATTCTCCAGCCGCGCTTCCTCCTGCACCGGCGGCAGCGCGGCACGTGGACCGTAACCGTCCGCCAGGTTATCCGAGTCTGGTAGTGCGCGGTCTCACGGTTGACGTCACCGTGCATAGGCAGTTTCAGCGCACACGCCTTGTCGGCGTCCTGTCCGCAGAAGAAGCAGGAGGCATAGGAGAGGTTGTCGCGAATGATGTCGACGTTCTCCTGCACGCGGTCACGGACCGATTCCGTGTTCGCCAGGGCGAGGGCAGGCTGGAGAAGGTCCAGAGATCGCTGATACCCCTTGGCCGTGTTGACGTAGGCCACGACGCAGCCGAGAACTGTCAGGGCCATGTCGTCACCGGCGTCCCGCACCACCCGGTGATCGTCGGGCAGCACGCCGGCCACCACTCTGAGAAGGGGCTTGGCCTCATCGAGGAGCCGCTCGGCCAGCTCGTCCCCACGTCCAGGGGCCGCTCTGACGGCCTGCCCCGCGTTCTCGCACAGCATCTTGATCCTGGACTTCTCGTGCTCCACCGCGCCGTGCAGGGCCTCGTCGACCAGCTCGGACGCGAATCCGGACGCACGCATGCCGCTGATGTGCCCGTGTGAGTCCTTGAGCTGCCCGTCCCGTGCGGCTGCGACCGCCAGTTGGGCGTTGATTGCCAGCAGGGCAGCAGGCAGATCCTCGCGTATCCGGCGGACCGTGCCCGCGGTCAGCCGCGGATCGTCGAGCTCCTTGGCCCGTGCCCGCATCAGGTCCCAGAAGGAGTCGTCGGCAATCACCTCGGCCCAGCACTTGTAAGCCCGCTTCCACAGCCGTATGGCGTCGGCGTCCAGCCTGTCCGCGTCAAGCGCCCAAACGTGTGACAACACCGCGATGTTGTGCACCGCGATGGCCTTGGCGGGCCGCTTCGTCGTGCGCTCCCACACGCGGAGCGCGTCGTACGGCTCGCCCTTGAGCAGGGCGGCCATGGCGGCGTCGATCTCGCCGTTGGCCATCGGCCACAGCCAGAACAGCTCGTCCACCAGCCGGGACACCGGATCCCTGAGCCGCTGTGCGGCCCGTTGCCGCGCGTCCTCGTCAGGGGGTTGCGCGGGCGGCAGTATCCCCTCGCTCGCGCCGGACCTGCCGAGGCTCTCCATGAGGCGCAGTTTCTCTGTGTGCCTCCGGATGTCGCGTGTCGTCGCGCGCACCGGGAGCCCCGTGATCCGGAAGGCGTTCTCCCGATACAGGTCCGGCCGCAGCCCCACCAGCTTCATCCGGCGGCTCCGGAGATCCGCAGGGTGACCGTACGATTCCGAGCGTCGTCGCGGTACGGCGGCATGACCCCGCCCAGGGACGACAGCGCGAACCTGGTCGTGGGGATCCGCGACGTGGTGCGGAGGATCTCGCGAACGTAGGTGGCCCTGGCCAGGCCGAGGTCGGTGTTGCTGACGTACTCGCCGCCCGGCAGGAGCGCGTCGTGGTCCGTGTGGCCGACGACGGCCACGTCTATCTCGTTGGCGTACGGGCGCAGGCGCCTGCCCAGGCCGTCGAGCACGGCCTGACCGCGGCGAGTCAGCTCGGTGCCCTGGCTGAACAGGGCCTCTTTGAAGACGATGGAGATCTCCCCCGGCGACCGCCTCACCCGGATTCCCGGCACATCGAGTCTCATGCGGGCGAGCACGTCGGGCTTCTCCGGCGGCGAGATCGTCACGACTGTCGGTGGGGCGGCGACCTCCTGGCCCGTCGGCAGGGCCGCGGGCTGCCGGGACATCCGCAGCCCGGCGGTCTCCAGGCGGATATCGACGAGCAGGACGAGCACCGCACCTGTGACCAGCACCGCGCACGTGGCGAGCAGGCCCTTGCCGAGCCCGCGCCGCCGGGCGGCGGGCCGCATGGCCGCGATCCGCCGCCGCCCGGCGGCGATCTCCGCCCCGCCTGGGGCCAGCCGCTCCGCCTCGGCCCAGCACTGGTCCGCCCGGTCGAGATCGCCCTGCTGGGCGTGGATGCGAGCCAGCAGGTCCAGCACGGGCACGCTGGGCTCCTCCTGGAGACCTTCCAGCAGCTCCACGGCCTCGCCGTGGCGACCGCTCCGTGCTAGGGTCCTGGCCTGGGCCAGGACCAGCTCGCGGGTGATGGAAAGGGACATGGTCACCTGCTTCATGACCCGCGTACGACGGTGCTGGACAGATCGAGCGGTGGCGGCGCGGGCAGCATGCTCTCCAGTTCGCGGTTCACGTCGCGTACCGTCCTCATGTCGCCCCGCTCCATCGCCTTCCTGCCCGTGTCGATGAGCTGGGCGGCCTCGTGCCTGTCACGCATGTCAGGCAGCAGGCTCCGGAGATGGTCGAACCGGATGCGGGGGAGCTCGTCCGTTCTCTCCAGCACTTCCGCCGCCAGTCCGTACAGGTCGTCGACACGTCTCCTGAGCAGGTCGGCGTCATGAGCGTTGATCGCCTCCCGCATCGCGGACTCGAACGTGGTCAGGGTCCGCTGGTCGTTCATGTCGCCCATGCTCAGCACGATGTCCCGGACGCCGGCCATCGTGTCCTTGGCCTCCTGGACCAGCTTGGGCCACTCCACCATCTCCTCAACGTCGTCGATGGCAACCTGGAGATCGAGCAGACGCTTGCCGCACTCCGTGGCGGCGTTCGGATCGGCGCGGGCCGCATCGACAAGCCGGTCGAGGTCCTTGGCGGTCCCTTCCGCGTCGATCCTGGCGAGCAGGGTCTCGGCCCTGGCGTCGCCGAGGTCGCCGGCCTCCGTGCGCAGCTCGTGCAGCCGGTGCTTCTCCGCGTGCACCTTCCTGTTCAGCTCGTCGTGCGTGGGAGTCGTCTCGGTACGCAGGTTGACGACGTGCTCGAACTCCTCGTCAAGGAGCGGGATGTAGGCACGGGCGACGACCAGCCGGGATTCGTCGACCACCACGGAGAACTCCACCTCGCTGCCCGCCGGCACGTCACGGGTGACCTGGCCAGGATCGATCTGCAACCGGCCGACCCGCCGGTTGCGGTCGGCGCGCGAATGCTCGCCCTCCACGATCGGGATGCGGATGTAGCCCTCGAGACGGCTCCGGCTGAGCGCGATCGTGGTGCGCAGCGTGTGCCTGCGCCGCGCCGGGAGCGGCGTCCCCCTCGGGAGCAGCCAGGCCACGCCTTGGTCCTCCAGCCATACGCCGATCGCGTTGGTGAGCGTGGGTTGGGAGTCGACGGCTCCGACAGTGTAGGTCAGCCGGTCGGGGGTCACCTTGCGCCGGGTTCCCGAGCCGTCGGTGAGCTCGACGCGGAACGTGTTGGCCCGCCCGCGCTCGGCCCACAGTGTGGTGGTGAACGTCCCGTCGGCGTCCAGCGCGATCTTGCCGCTCCGCCACTCCGGCCGGGCCTCCGGGTTGACCAGCTCGATCGCGAACCCCGCTGTGTCCGCCCCCGACACCCGGCCTCCGATGAGCGGCTCGGTGTCCGCCCCTACCGGCTGGTAGGCCAGATCCACTACGTACTCACCGGCGGGCGGGACGGACAGCGGCTCCACGGCGTCCAGGCGTTGGGTTCCGGCGAAGATGGCGGCGCCCGTGGCCACGGCCGTGATGGGGTCCTTGCTGTGGTCGAGCGGGATCCCGAGCCCCTCCCGGGGGTCGGCAAGCCGTTCCCGGAGGTACGGCGACAGTGTGGGGCCGCCCACCAGCAGGACCTTCTCGATGTCGGCCGCGCCGAGCCCGCGCTCCTCCAGGGCCTTCTTGCAGAGGTTCACCGAGCGCACGATGAGCGGCTCGGTGAGCCGCTCCAGCTCCGCCCGCCCCAGGTCGTAGAAGAAGTCGATATCGTCGCCACGGTCGTCCTTCAGCAAGAGGGAGATCGACGCGGAATCGCTCCGCGACAGCTCGATCTTGGCCTCTTCCGCGGCCCGCTTGAGCTGGCTGATGGTCGCGAGTGAGCTCGGGTTGCCCCGGCTGAGATCGGCGAACCGGTGCTCCCTCGTCAGGGCCGGGACGAACAGCTCCTCGACGATCTTCCAGTCGATCAGCTTCCCGCCGAGGGTGTTGTCACCCCGGTGGTTGACGACGGTGAACTCGCCGTCCCTGATATTGACCACGGCCGCGTCGAACGTCCCGCCTCCCAGGTCGTACACCAGCCAGAAGGCGTTGTCAGCCGTGCTCTGGAACCCGTACGCCAGCGCGGCCGCGGTGGGCTCCTGCAGCAGCGGCGCGTGCTCCAGCCCGGCGAGCTTGGCGGCCTGCTTGGTCGCCTCGCAAGCGCTCAACTGGAAGGCCGCCGGCACCGTGATGACCGCCGCCCGCAGATCATCGCCGGTCCGCTGCGCTACGTCGCCCTTCAGTGACTTCAGCACTTCAGCGGACATCTCCTCCGGCGTCATCGACCGGCCGCCGTCGGCGAAGACCTTGGGCTGGTCTGTCATGCCCATCCTGGCCTTGAACTCGATGCAGGTGTTCTCGTGATCCAACTCGCTGCGCTTCTTGGCGACGTCGCCGACGTGGAGCCGTTCCGCTCGGTCGATCCAGATGGCGGAAGGAGTGATCTCTGATTGGCGGTTGTTCTTGACCACCTCGACATCGACGCCGTTCAGCACGGCGATCGAGCTGTTGGTGGTACCGAGGTCGATCCCGTAGCCGATCGTGGTCCTGGTCACGGGGTGGCTTCCTTCGCGACGGGGCCGGGGGTTCCCACGATCACCTCTCCTCGCTGAATCACATGATCGTTCAGGTAAATGCTCGGCCGGATGGTCTCCACCACCCGGTCACGGTCGAGTCCGAGCGCGGGCTGGTAGGACAGCACCTCGAGCGCGAGCCCCGGGTCGAACGGATCGTTCAAGTGCTCCTGGATCTTGATGCCGGCCTGGGTGAAGGTATCCCAGGCCATCTCCAGGTAGCGGGTCACGGCCCGCGTCTCCCCCGGGAGCCGCCGCACCCGGCGATCGAGCCGCCAGATACTCGTCACCACCTCGGCCACCGAGCGCCCTGGGAGAGTGTCGTCCGGAGTCTCCGTGGGCCGGTCCCTCACGAGACGCTCGAACGCCACCAGGGCATCCTCAGGCCAGGCCGCAGCGTGGATGCGGAATTCCTTCGAGTGACGTAGCTGCCGTACCTGCGCCCTTATGGAACTCAGCAGTCCCACGTCCGCACGTCCCTTCCCGCTTGATCGCCGCTGTTCGACGCAAGGTAGCGCCACACCTTCGGGACCGGTCCCGTCTTGTGTCTGACCCCTCGACCATGGACGTCCGTAAGTTCGGAGCGCGCGGTGTTCCGTACGGCCGGTGAGGGGGAATCGCGGTGCTGTAGCGCGTCAAATCTCGCGCGCATGGTTGAGCTGGGGTTTCTCCGACCGCACGTGACGCTCGCCATAGATCGGCATGCGGTCGGTGCACTCGACTCCCACCGTCCGGACCCAGCGCTCGGCATCCGCGGCGGCGTCTTCACCGCCGTGATGTCAGGGCCTCAGTGGCCTTGGTGATGACCTGCAGGGGCACGTTGGCTTCGCCGAGGTGGGTGGCGGCGCTGTGGCGCAGCTGGTGCGGGTCGAGGCCGGCGTAGCAGTCTGGGCTGTACGGGGCTGACTTCGGGTGACATAGGCCGTCAAAATGGGCGACCAAGACGCTGTGTATTTCCCCGCTCACCCAGTAAATTCGAGGTTCCCGTTGATCGGCGAGGGGAGAACGGACGGTGCGCCAGGGCGGGACGGTCGGCGGGCGCTACCGCCAGGAGACCTGCCTTGTCAGCAGCCGCGCCACAGAGGTCTGGGTGGCCCGCGACCTGCTGCTCAACCGGGATGTCGTGCTCAAACGCATGCTCGTGGACAACGCCGGCTTCAGCCGTTTCCAGGCCGAGGCCCGCGCCCTGGCCGCCTTCAACCACCCGCACGTGGTCACCCTGTACGACGCCGTGCAGGACGAGGGCGAGGCGGCATCGTGGATGGTGATGGAGCACGTGCCCGGCGGAAGCCTCGACGAACACCCGCCCATGCCGCCGCAGCAGGCGGCTCGGCTCGGCGCGCAGATCGCCGGCGCGCTGGCCGCCCTGCACGGCAAGGGCATCGTGCACCTGGACGTGAAGCCAGGCAACATCATCCTTACCGACGACGGGGTGACCAAGCTGGCCGACTTCGGCGCCGCGTACCGGGTCGGCGGCAGGGAGACGATCACGCCCAACGGCGCCATCAGCTACACCGTCGACTACGCCTCGCCCGAGGTGGTCCTGGGGCGGCCGGAGCCGACCTCGGATGTGTTCTCCCTCGGCGCCACCCTGTATGCGCTGGTCGCCGGGCGGCCGCCGCGGCCGGGGGCGGACGAGGAGGAGTCCGACACGTACGTCACTGCGTGGGAGGCCGCGCGTGGCGCCGTCCATATGACGGCCGACGTCGGGCCGCTGGAGGGCCTGCTGGCAGACATGCTGCAGCGTGACCCCGTGGAGCGGCCGAGCGCCGCTGAGGTCCAGCGGCGGCTGGAGAAGATCGCGGGATCCGCGGCGGCCCGTCCCCGGCGGTGGCCGTTCATCGTGGCGGGCGCGGCGTTGGTCGTTGTCGTCGCCGCTTACGCGGTGTACCACACGGTGAGCCGGCCGCCGGGCGAAAGGAACCCAGACGCGCTCACAGCAAGCTCGGCCAGTTCGGCCAGGCCCTCAGCCGGCCCGGCAGGGCACCCGGCCGGCACGGTCGCTCCATCGGTCAGCCCATCGGCTTCCCTGATCGGTGACCCGCGCACCGCCGACCCGTGCGCCCTGACCGACCCCACCGCGCTCAGCCGGTTCGGCAGGACGGAGCTCGACGTCGACTACGGCAACTTCGACCGGTGCGACGTCATCGTCCTCCCGCCCGCCAAGGGCGTCGTCGACGTCAAGGTGCTGCTCGACCGCGACCCGCCACCCGAGCGGGCCCGGCCGGCCAGGACCGTGGGCCCGATCGAGATCGTCCACGACCCCGCCGAGAGCACGGTGTGCTCACGCACGCTCTTGCTGCCCGGCGTCCATGACACCGTCGTGAAGATCTTCGCGGACATGGTGGAGGACGGCGAAGCCGACCTGTGCGCCATCGCCGACGCCGCCACCACCACGGCGGCCCAGGTGCTCGCCGGCGGCCCGATCAAACGCCGCTCCCCGCCACCGCCCGCCGGCTCCCTGGCCCAGAAGGACGCCTGCGCGCTGCTGCGCGGCGACGCACACATCGACGCCGCCAACCTCGATCCCGGGTTCGGTGGGTGGCAGTGCTCCTGGGACAGCACCACCGACGACACGTCGGTGTATCTGCAGTTCGACCGCGAACTCCTGCGAAACACCGAGGACGACGGGACGCCCACCCGCGTCAACGGCTACCGGGCCTTCGTCACGCCGAAGGGCGAGGGCGGCGGGACCTGCCTGCTCCAGGTGGTCTACCGGTCGTACACTGACCAGCGCGGCGAGACCGCCGTGGAGAAGGTGCGGATCGTGGTCGACGGCTCGCTCCCCACGGACCGGCTGTGCCGGATGGCCACCGACCTCGCTCGCTCCGCCGCTGCCCAGCTCCGCGGATCGTGATCTCTGGGACCGGTCCGGACGAACCCTGAGACCCTGCTTGTGCGCACATCCGACCAGCGCCGATGGAGGCGAAACGATGAGTGGCAGCCTCGCGCACGGCGTGGGCTCGGCCCTGCCCGGCACGCTGCACGCCCGTACGATCATGGGCGGTATCAGGGTACGACCTACCCCCGGTCGCAACGTGCGCTTCGGCCGCGCCGAACGCCCCGACGTCGACCTGAGCGTCGGCGTGGACGACCAGTCGGTGAGCCGCCTGCACGCCGAGGTGACCTACCGGGACGAACGGTGGTGGCTGCGTAACGTGGGCTGGCAGCTCCTGCGCCTGCCGCGCGGCCGGCTGGTGCATTCCTCGACCGACCCCATCCCGCTGGCCGACGGCTACACCCCGCTGTTCATCAGGGGCTCCGGCTACCGGCAGCACCTGGTGGAGCTCTACGTCACCGGCGAGGACGGCGAGCCCCAGACGAACCGGCACCGGGCCGAGACCATCCCGCCGAGGATCTGGGATCTGAGCAACGCGGAACGCCTGCTCCTGGTGGTCCTGGGTGAGCACTATCTGCTGTACGAGGAGTCGCCCCGGCCGTTGACGTACAAGCAGGCCGCGGAGCGGCTGGCCTACCTCCGCCCGGAGGAGGGCTGGCGGGCACGCACCATCGAGAACAGGATCGAGATCGTCCGCCACCGCCTCGACGCCGGCGGCTTCCCGTACCCGCTGCTCCACGACAAGGACGCCGGCCGGCCGTACGACAACCAGCTCCTGCACAACCTCCTCAGGGGCCTGGTGGAGTCGACGACCCTGGTTCCGCCGGACCTGAACCTCCTGGAATCCGACCTATGACTCTGCGCCTGCCGAAACCCACATCCATGCTCGTCAAGCAGGCTCTGCATCACTTTCGAAGCGCGTCATCCTGCGACACTGAGCGGCACCAAGCGAACCGACTCATAATCCGTGGGTCGTGGGTTCAAGTCCCACCCGCCCTACTCTTCAATACCGCGTTCGACCTGGGGTTCCTCGGTTCTCGCCGGCCTCGGATCGCGTTGTTGATCACGGTTGGTTGCTCGGTGGTTGCTCATTGGCGCGGGTTGCGCGATGCGGTAGATCGTTTAGTCCGCCAACGTCACGCCAGACCCGCGTGACGATCAAGCGAAGATCAAGTCAGAACGCCTCGAGGGCCCGCCCAACCAAGCCGTAGTTGGCGTGTGGTCAAAGATCGGTTTCTGCGCTTGCTTCGTCCGCGCTCCCCTCGTGACCGAGCAGACTTTCAGTCCGCTGGTTGCTCGCCCCGCAAGACGAGGCAGGCCCGCGACATGAGCCGCGGGCCCGCCTGGCTGCCGAGTGGCGTCAGGTACGGGCCGGCAAGGTGATCAGGCGAGCCTGCCGAGCGTTTGGGTTTCTTGCACGATCTTCAGGTCGACCCCGGCCGCCGGCATCAGTGAAGCGGCCCTGTGCCGGAGGTCGTGTAGCAGGCCCGCTTCGTAGGCCAGGAGGTAGAACTGGTCGCTGACGTGCTGGGGTGCAACGGCCGTCCGACCTCGTCAGTGAACACGAATCCGCTGACCACCCACGTTTCTCCAGCGGCCAGGCGCTCGGACGCTTGGGCTTTGCGGTGGACACGCAAGGCGGCGACGGTGTCGGCGTCCAGCGCGATGGTGCGATCGCCGGCCTCGGTCTTGGGCTTGCCCTGAATCGTCTCCCAGCCCAGTTGGGTGATCTGCCAATGCACTCCGAGGTGAGCCGTGGCGCACAGGGCCAGAGGCGGATGGCGACATCGGGGTACAGCACCGCCGCTCTACTTCCCCTCAAGTCGTGTTTAGTACTCGGCGTCGAGTTTCGCGCGTTGGTCCGCCGTCAACTCCAGGTCCACCGCGGCCATGCTCTCCTCCAACTGCTCGACCGACGAAGCGCCGACCAGCGGGATCATCGGAATCTCGCCACCCATGAGCCAGGCGAGCACCACCTGGTTGACGGTCGCTCCGGTCTCCTGTGCCACTTCCCGCAGTGCCGCCAGCCGCCGGGGCGTGCCGGGGTGGTCGAACGCGGTGTCGAGCGGCTTGTCCTCACGTACGTAGCCACCGCCCAGCAGGGGCGAGTAGGCGACCAGCGTGAGCCCAGGCTCGGCTCTCAGATAGCTGAGCAGGTTCCCCTCGACCACGCCGAAGTTTCCGTCCTTGGACCGCAGCGTCGGCAGATCGGTGCGCGGACGCAGGTAGGAGTGGTGATACTGCAGGACCTCATAACCGGGCAGACTTGCCGCGGTCGCCAAGTTCCGGGCCCGCTCGAGCCGCCAGGCCCAGTGGTTGCTCGCCCCGAGAAGACCCACAGCGCCTCCCTGAACCAGATCCGCGAAAGCCTCGACGGTCTCCTCCAGCGGCACCGCAGAACCTTCGAGGTACGCGTGCGCGTACAGCAGGTCCAGCTTGTCCACGCCGAGCCGTTCCCTGCTTCGCTCCGAAGACTCCCGGATCACCTGGGCGGACAAGCCTTCAAGGTCGTGGCTGAGGCCGGTCGCCGGAGCGTTGGGCCGCCCTCCGAGCTTGGTGGCGATGACGATCTCATCGGTGACGTTGCGGCTACGCCGCCAGCGGCCGAGCAGCGCTTCGCTCTCGCCCCCCTGCGTGCCATTGACCCAGTAGGCGTAATTGTTGGCGGTGTCGATGAAATTGCCGCCGGCCTCGACGAAGCGGTCGAGAATGGCGAACGACGTCGGCTCGTCGATGGCAGTGCCGAACAGCATCGCCCCCAGGCTCAGCACACTGACATCACGGCGGGTCTTCGGATCGCTGCCGATCGTGCGGTACTTCATGCGACATCCTCTCCTGCTGCCCATCCACGTCGGGCCTCGGGCGGAATTATTCGTCCTAGAGTCGACTCGAGGTCAACCGGAGGCCAGATGGTCACTCCGGCGTGCCGACGCTGCGACAAACTCAAAGATGTCAGTGGCCGGTCTCGTCGGCGTATGTTCAAGCCGGCGATTCGCTCTGGATCGGTGATCGGATCCGGGACGGTACGCAGCGGGGCCGCCTGGGCCAAGGCTTGATGGGCGCGGTGCCGGTTGTAGAACCGTTCGTACTCGCGCAGGGCGTGCCGCAGGTGGCGTTTCGTTCCACAGCAGGCAGCGGTCGAGAAGCTCACGGCGACACGATTGCACCCACCGCTCCATGACCGCGTTCATCCGCGGCATCCGGATACCGGTGAGCACGGTCTGGATGCCGGCCCCGGCGAGGATCTCCTCCATCCGAGTGGGGAACTTCCCATCCCGGTCACGGATCAGATACACAGGTTGAATTCGTAGAGTCGGTCATGGGTTTGCCGAGGTGTCGAGGGTGAGCCCGGTCTGGGCCAGGCACCCGGTGAGCGGATGGGGCCGGTACTGGATCTTCTTCAGCTTGCGTTTGACGACGCGTTCGTCGGCGGTTTCCGCGCCGCGGTCTCCCGGGCGCGCCCGTGATCCACGTGCGGGGCGTTGGCGATCACCTACCCGCGTGCTCGGCGGATGTCAGCCTCGCGTCGATGCCGGGTTCGCCCGGACCTCGCGGCCGGGCAGGGGCGGCGAGCCGGCTGACCTGGAGCCCGGCGGCGGTCCACGCCTGGAAGCCGCCGATCACGTCGGTGGCGTTCGCCAGCCCGATCTGCCTGAGGGACGAGGCGGCGAGGCTGGAGGAGTATCCCTCGTCGCACAGGATGATCCAGCGGATGTCCGCCGAAATGGCCTCGGGGATCCGGGCGTCGCAGCGCGGATCGAGCCGCCACTCCAGATGGTTGCGTTCGATCACGATGGCGCCGGGCACCTCGCCGCCGCTGCGGCGCTGGAATTCCGGCCGGGTGTCCACGATGAGGCCTGTGCCACGGCTCGCCGCGGCGCAGGCCTCGGCAGGAGATAGGCGGCGCAGCCCGGTACGCGCCCGAGCCAGTAGCGTGTCGATGCTCACGAGACTCCAGGGGTGGGATCTGGGCGGAGACGGTCGCCATCCGCGTGTTGGACGGCATCAGCGAGGACCTCAGGCACGAGGGCGTCACCCTCGTTCCCCGAGAGCCCTCGAGGGATGTCAGATCTTGACGATGATCTCCGCGCGGCCCTTCTCCGAGGTGGCCGTGATCTTCCAGCAGCCGCGTGAGGGGAAGCGGACGCCCATCGGCAGCGGCCCCGGCAGTCCCTCCGACGTGGGGCTGAGCGTGGCCTCTCCCTTGGCGCTCGTCCCGACCGCCGTGACCGTCACGGACGGCGGCTTGTCGCTGGATGTCCATAGCGGGCGTTTGGCGTAGAACCCGTTGCCGGCCGGTTCCACAGAAGCGCCCCAGGTGGCGTCGTCCGGCGCGATGAACCAGATATCGGATTCGCCCACGGCCCGTTCGATGCCGTCGTCCAGGAGCTCCCGCGGAACCTCCTTCGCCGCGCGGATGGTGTCGTCACACACCGCCGGTGCCTCTCTTTCGGCGTCGGGCCGGGCCGCGGCACCGCACCCGCCGCCGCACAGAACGGCGACGGCCACGGATGCCGCGACTCGGATGATCGACCGGAAACTTCGTGTCACCATGTCCAGGCCGTCCACAGGGGCAGGGCCAGCATGACGACGATTCCGAGCATCTGCGCACCTCGAACGTTGGTCCACATGCGCTGGCTGCGCATGAGCCCCGTGCTGGTCGGGTCGCCGAGGCTGACGGAAAGGATCAGCGGTATCGCGAAGGCCAGGCCGTAGACCGCGCCCAGCCATGGAGGCGCCGCTCCCGTCAGGGCCGCTAGCAGCAGGACCCACGACGTGAACGAGACCCGGTAGGTCGTACCGATGATGCCCGTGTCCCCGCCCCACAGCAACGGTGTCACCCACCAGGTGTCCGTCGTGTGCGCCAGTTCCTTGGCCGTCTGACGACGCAGGCCCAAGGACATGCGTCCCCGCGCGGCCGCGACGATGTCGACCACCAGCCCGGCCACACTCGCGACGCCCAGGATGACGGTGACCGCGAAGGTGGAAAGCACACCGGAGACCAGCTGACCCAACTGCGACAGGACGAACACCGTCAGAGTCGCGGTCGAGACATGCGCGGCGGTGAGGATGAGGATGAACGACCGGGCTCGTTGCCGGCCGAGTTCAGAATCCCCTTGCACGAAGGGGCGGATCACTCCGATGAATGACTGGCCTCAAGGACTGTACAGCTGGGCGAAGCCCGCCACAGCCGCGAGGGAGAGAACCCAGTAGGTCAGCATGCCGGGGTCAGTAGTACCAGATGGAGCAGTAGTACGAGCCGGACCAGCACGAGGAGGACGTGGTGCACTCGCCGCAGTACACCGTGCGGTTGCTGCCGTCCTTGCAGGTCCAGTAGGTGCGCTTGTATCCGGACGGGCAGTACCAGCGGGGCCGGTCCACCGGGTACGGGCACCACCGGCTCGTCGCCAGCGCGCAGCACGGCGAGCCGAGCGGGTCGGCCTTGGCCTCCTTCGGCTGGAGGAGGGTGGCCAGCCCGGCGATGATGGCGCCCGCGGCCGTGTAGATTCCGGCGCGGCGTAGCGGGTCCTTGAGCGTGCGGATGGTCTCCGGCTCGGCGTTCTGCATGGTGGTCATGCCACTCCTGCTTGTCTCTCAGGGACGGTGACGATTTCTGGCGCGGCCAGGAGCGCTTCTAGTTGCCGGAACGACGGGATGGTCTGGGCGGACACGGCCCTCCCGTCCTGGAACACGACGGCCGAGGGCGCCACCGTGATGTCGAGCGCGGTGGCGATCTTAGCTTCCTCGTCGACGATGACCCTGTCGGCGGGCATCCTCGCCGCGACCAGCCAGGTCTCGGCGTCCTCGTGCGAACGTGCTTCGATGACGAGCCGCACGCCGTGCGGCACCTCGCCGCGGAGCCGTTTGGCGATGGTCTGGCAGGTGGAGCACATCGTTGACAGGATCAGCACGATCAGGCGCTCGTGCCCGTCGAACTCGGCCGGCAGCCCGGCCGCGGACGGCGGCGTCGCCAGTCCCTCGGGAAGGGCGATCGCCTCGGGGGTGTCGTTCAGCCCCAGTTCGGAGCGCACCACTTCGAGTGTGCGGTACTGGTCGACCAGCGCCAGGACGCAGATCAACACGACGATGGTGAGAATGCACACGGCTATGGTGAGTGCGATCACGAGATGTCCTTGTTCATGACTGCCTGGGTGAACACGTGGTTCTCCCGGGCGAGGGGGAGGACTCGCAGCCCGGCCAGGACGGCGAGGCCCAGTGCCAGGGCTGCCAGAGTCCACAATCCCTGCTCGGCGCGCAGCCCGCTCTGGTCCACCAGCACCAGCACGGCCAGGGCGCCCCACAGGGGCAGGTACGCGATCTGCCTGACGCCCAGCGGCCGCGAAGAACGGCCCAGGCAGGCGCACCCGATGTTCTTGCCGCCGAGCAGCGCGATGGCGCCCGCGCCCGCGAAGGAAAGCCCGAGAACGCCCACCATGAAAGCGGTGAGCATGGGCCATGGCATTGCTGCCAGCATCATCGCGGTCGCGATTTCCAGTAACGGCACGGCGTACGCCAGTACACCTTTCCCGGGAACCGCAAGAGCGGCCAGGGTAAGGCGGAAGTCGCGTGGTTCGGCGAGTTTTCGGGTTCCGGCGTAGAGGAGGAGGGTGGCCGCGGCGAACCGGACCAGGAGGGAGAGAAGTTCCGGCATCAGTCGGTGCTGGGCGATCTGACGTCGAGCACCTGAGCGTCCGGCAGTGTCGTGCCCATGAGCGCGACGAGGACGGAGCTCTGTCCCGCGGCGCTGAGCTGCTGTGAGGGGGCGGCCTTGACGCCGTTGAGGCTCACGACGCCCTTGCTGTCGCGGCTCGGCGTACCCGTGGTCCATGCGCACAGGGGCAGGGCCACGAGCCCCAGCTCGGAGACCCGGTCGGTGACGGTGACGAGGTCCCCGACGCGCGGCAGCACGCCCTCGGGAAACCCGGTGTAGGAGACGCTCTTGAAGGTACGGCCGTCGCGCTCGGCCACGGCGGTAACCGTGCCGGACGCGATTTCGGTCACTCTGGCGGTCTCTTCGACCGTCGTGGCCGACGCGAGCGCCTCGCTCGCCAGAGCCCCGGCGGCCACTGTGGAGACCGTCGCCACGGTGCCGGTTCTGAGAAGGTTTCGTCTGGACAGGAAACGTCGCTGCTCACCTGACATAAGGCCTCCGCCGTAAACGAAACATCACCGGGCATTTCACGGGATATCCGGAAATTTGGGTACGCCGCCCGGCGCGCGAATTCAGTGTGAGCCGCCTTGATCATGGCTGTCAATATGGTGTCCAAAAAGTCTGACAGCCGACCGAAAGCCCCGTTCCCGGCGCCCTCAGCGCGGGCCGTCGTCCGTACGTGCCGGAGGCTTCGCCGAGCCGTGACGGGCCTGAAAGATCCGCAGGTCGTCGCTGATGCGCCGGGTGACGCCTCGCGCGTCGAGGTGTTCGAGGAGGGCGAGGGCGACGCGGCGGCTGGTCGCCAGGACGAGCCGCGCATCCCTGACGGTGAACGGCGAGGCGAGCCGCGCCAGCGTGTCGGCGGCCCGGTCCAGCGCATCGGGCAGGAGCACGACGTTCTTCCCGACCGAGGTCAGCGTGCCGAAGCGGATCGCCGCCGCCAGCGCCTTGCCGGTGAGGCCGAGCTCGGCGAGCCGCTCGGGTGTCGGGGCGTCGAACGGATGCTCGCCGAGGTGGGCGGTCAGTTCGGTCACCGCCTTGACGACGGGCGCGGGCAAGGTGCCGCCGGCCGACACCACGCGGCCCGACCGGAGCGCCAGCGGCGGCGCGACCAGCGCTTCCGCGAGCTTGCGGTCCGGCAGTCCGAGCACCTGCGCGGCGGCCTCCAGCGTGATCCCCGGATCGAGCGGGGGCCGGCGCGCGACGTGGTCGGCGAGGCGGCGCCGCAGGGCCGACCAGTGCTCGGGGTCGGCGAACCAGTCACCGGTCACGGGCTCGCCGATCGGCGGGCAGCCCATCGCGGCCAGCTCGGCCCCCGACAGCACGCCATGCCAGCGCAACAGGGCGACGAAGTCGGGCAGGCCGGCCTCGCCGAGCTCGGCGGCCCGCGCGGCGGCGGCCCCCCGGCGCCGCAGCGGAGCCGGGCGCACGTCCAGCACGTGCACGCCGGCGATGATCTCGCGCAGTCCCGGTTCGCGGAGCAAGGCGCGATCGCCCGTCCTGAGCGGCAGGGCCCGGTCGAACGTGAGCCGGGCCGTGCCGGCCCCCAGCGCCCGGACGTGGACGGGCACGGCCGCCGATCCGACATGCAGGGTGGCCGCACCGCGCCGGCCCGCGTCCGGCGCCAGCCGGACGTCGGCGACCTGAGTCCGCAGCCAGGCGTCAGGCGTTACCAGCGCCATGCCGCGGGACAGGTCCGCACGGTCGACGCCGCGGAGGTTCACGGCGACCCGCGCGGTCGCGTGGACCACGTCCGTTTCCTGGTTGAGCGTCTGCAGCCCGCGGACTCTGACCCGGTGGCCGTCGACGTCCAGTTCGTCGCCGGTGCGGAGAGTCCCCTGAGCGAGCGTCCCGGTGACGACGGTCCCCGCGCCCTTGATGGTGAACACCCGGTCGATCCACAGCCGGACCGCTCCCTCGATGTCCGGGCCGGGAAGCCCGGCGACGAGCTCGGCCAGGGCTCTCTCCAGTTCGGGAAGGCCCGCGCCGGTCAGCCCGCTCACTGTCACGATCTCGGCCCCCGCCAGCCCGGTGCCGTCGAGGTGCTCCCGTGCCTGCCGTACCGCGGGCGTGGGGTCGGCCAGGTCGCAGCGGGTGACGACGACGAGGCCGTGCCGCACGCCCAGGGCGTCGAGCGCGGCCAGGTGCTCGGCGGACTGAGCCTGCCAGCCGCCGTCGGCGGCGACGACGAACATCACCGCCGGGACCGGCCCCACCCCGGCCAGCATGTTGGTGACGAACCGCTCATGCCCCGGTACATCGACGAACGCGATCCGCTCACCCCCGGGCAGCGTCCTCCAGGCGAACCCGAGGTCGATCGTCATGCCGCGGCGCCGTTCCTCCGCCCAGCGGTCGGGCTCCATCCCTGTCAGCGCCCTGACCAGCGTCGACTTCCCATGGTCGATGTGGCCGGCGGTGGCGATCACATGCACGCGCGCTCCACGGCCGCGGCGATGATCTCGTCCTGGCCGGGGTCGACCGTGCGCAGGTCGAGGATCAGCCGCCCGCCGGTGACCCGGCCCACCACAGGGGGGTGGCCGGTGCGCAGCCGCACGGCGAGTTTCCCGTCCACGGCGATGCCCGCGCTGGGCAGTTCCACTCCCGGAGCGCCACCACCGCCGACCCTGGCGACGGTCTCGACCGCTTCCGCGCGGTCGCCCAGGCGCGCGGCCAGCCGCCGCGCGCGCTCGGCGAGCTCTTCGGCGGGTACGTGCAGCGCGACCTGCACCGGCGGGCGCGGGCCGCGCAGCGTGGCCTCCAGCGCGGCGAGGGTGAGCTTGTCCACCCGCAGCGCCCGGGCGAGGGGGTGGCGGCGCAGCCGGTCCACCAGTGCCGCGTCGCCCAGCAGCAGACCCGCCTGCGGGCCGCCCAGCAGCTTGTCGCCGCTGGCGGTGACCAGCGCGGCTCCCGCGCGCAGGGTGCCGGCGGCGTCCGGCTCGCCGGGCAGCAGCGGCTCTGCTCGCAGGAGCCCCGAGCCGATGTCGGCGACCACCGGCGGGCCTGCCGTGGCCAGCTCCGCGACGGACACCTCCGAGGTGAAGCCCTCGATGCGGAAGTTGGACGGGTGCACCTTGAGGATGAAGCCGGTCTCCGGACCGCAGGCGTCCAGATAGTCCCGCAGGGACGTCCGGTTGGTGGCGCCGACCTCGCGTAACCTGGCGCCGGTCGACTGGAGGAGCTCGGGGATGCGGAAGCCGTCGCCGATCTCCACCAGCTCGCCGCGGCTGATGACGATCTCCTTGCCCTGGGCCAGGGCGGTCGCGGTCAGCACGAGCGCCGCCGCGTTGTTGTTGACCACATGGACCGCCGCCGCCTCCGGGACCGCCGCCGCCAGCGCCGCCAGCGCCGTACGGCCCCGTCGCGCCCGCCCGCCCTCGGCCAGGTCGAACTCCACGTCCGCGTAGTCGGCGGCGGCCCCGATCGCCGCCACCGCGGCACGGGACAACGGCGCCCGGCCCAGGTTGGTGTGCACGATCACGCCGGTGGCGTTGATGACGGAGCCGATGCCACTGGCCGTCGCCGGCAGCAGCGTCAGCACCGCGTCAACCGCCTCGTCCGGCTTGAGGACGCTCTCGCGAACACGCTGCTGCGCCGTCCGCACAGCGGCCTTGACCAGGTCGCGACCGAGTGCCTCCTGGGCGGCGACCAGCCGCGGGTCGGACAGCATGCTGTCGGTTCGCGGCACGCGACTGCGTAGATCCACTGACGGCTTCCCCCGCTGCTCGATGAGCGGAGGCGGACGGGAATCGAACCCGCCGCGCTGAGATCCTCAACGCCACTGGTTTTGAAGACCAGGAGGGCCACCAGGCACCTAAACGCCTCCAGAGGTGATCATAGTTTCATGACAGAGTTCAGACTGACGCAGTACGGCACCGGCGGTGGTTGTAGCTGCAAGATACCCCCCAACGAGCTGGAGACGCTGGTGGCCGGGTTCGCCCGCACCGGCTCCGGCGGATCCCCGGCGGGGGACTTACTCGTGGGCATCGACCACGGGGACGACGCGGCCGTGGTCCAGGTGCCGGGTGACCCGTACGCCATGGTGGCGACAACCGACTTCTTCCCTCCTGTCGTCGACGACGCCTACGACTTCGGCCGGATCGCCGCCACCAACGCGCTGTCCGACGTGTACGCCGTCGGCGGCGAGCCGGTCATGGCGCTCAACCTGCTCGGCTGGCCTCGCGGGGTCCTGCCCCTCGAACTGGCTCGCGAGGTGCTGCGCGGCGGCTTCGCCGTCACCCAGGCCGCCGACTGCCATCTCGCGGGCGGTCACAGCATCGACGACCCGCACCCCAAGTACGGCCTCGCCGTCACCGGCCGCGCCCACCCCGACCGCCTGCTGCGCGTGGACGCCGGCGCGCCGGGTGTCCCGCTCACCCTCACGAAGCCGCTCGGCGTCGGAGTGCTGAACACCCGGCACAAGGCCACCGGTGAGGTGTTCGCCGAGGCGGTCGCCGTGATGACGACGCTCAACCGTGACGCCGCCCGCGCGGCCGTGGCGTCGGGGGCGCGCTGCGCCACCGACGTCACCGGCTTCGGCCTGCTGGGCCACCTGTACAAGCTCGCCCGCGCGAGCGGGGTCACCGCCGTCATCAACAGCGGCGCGATACCGTACGTCGCGGGCGCCCGTGAGGCCGTCCGTGACGGATACGTCAGCGGCGGCTCCCGCAGGAACCTGGACTGGGTGGCGCCCCACTGCGACTTCGGTGACGTTCCAGAAGACGAACGCCTGCTACTGGCCGATGCGCAGACCTCGGGCGGGCTGCTCGTCGCCGGAGAGATCCCGGGCCACCCGATCATCGGCGAGCTCGTTCCCCGCGCCGAGTCGGTGCTGATCGTGAAATAGACCGGTCCGCCGGGCGGCGCCGCGGCGTCAGGTCGGACGGCCGAAGCCGGATCGAGCCGGTCGCGCCGGCCTGGCGCCTACCGCTGAGCTTATTTTCCTACCTGGTTCAAGAGTCGTACGAAGACGCGAACGCGGGCGTCCGTAACCACCCTACTCAACGCTTCAACTAAACAGACCTTAGAGGCCATACCAGACAGAACCTTCATTTAGTCCGGCATGGAGCTAGACAGAAGGATGCACAAACCACTTCAGCTGCTGCCTGCGCTCCGGTACACAAGCTGCCGACGCAGCTCCAGGTTCTCGCCATGGGCGCATTCCAGAGCCTCGCGCAGCGCGGCGATCTGCCCCCGGTGAGCACGCTTCAGCCGCGCGATCTCCGCCGTCAGAACGGCACAACCTGGTCACTGTCCGCCTTCTCGGACGCTGTGCGATCCAGAGCGTTTGGGCCTGCCGGAGCCTGCCGCACGCGCAGCTGCTCGATCCGCCGACGCAGGACGGGACGGCCGTACAGAAAGGAATGCGACACCCCGGCTTCCCGCTGCACGGCCTGAAATGTCACTGCGGCGCCGTCCCTGACAAGCCGTTTGATGGCCTCCTCGGCGGCCTTCACCTTGGTCTCGGACTTGCGCCGGGCCGCCGCGCCGAGCGCGTCGATGCGGCGTTGCCGCCGCTGCTCGGCGGCCGCGGATGGTGTCGCGGTCATGGCGCGCTCCTGCGGTGCCATCGCGGCCAGGAGCTTGACCAGGGCGTCGCGTTCGGCCGAGCGCTGGCCAAGCCAGACGTTGTCGGCCGGCATCGGCACGCCGTGGCGGACCTCGAACGCGGCCGTTGTACGTTCGATGAGCTCGTTGGTTTCGGCCAGCTGCCTCTGCAGGGAGTCGATATGGCTGCCGTCGGCGACGAAGACGCCGCAGGTGAGGCAGGCGTTGCCCTTGTCGCACTGCTGCAGCGGCGGCAGGAGGCAAAAGCCGTTGGGCAGGAAGCGGTCGGCTCGGTTGAACAGGTGCAGGCCATCGTGGTCTTCGCGGGTGAAGGCGATCAGCGTGCCATCGGCCTTGAACTTGCGGGTGGCCACGAAGGCTTGTTCGGCATGTTCGTGCCGGTGAGCGAGGTGGTGCATCGACATGGTGGGGCTGGCGTGGCCGGCATAGCGTTGCAGGACGTGGATGGGTAGACCGAGTTCGGCCAGGCGGGTCAGCCGGGTGTGCCGGAAGCGGTGCGTGTGGCTGAGATGCACTCGCCGTCCGGTGCTGTCGGTGATCTGGGCGAGGTCACTGAAAGCGGCAAGGGCTTGGTTGTAGGAAGCCCGGGGGAAGGCTTTGGTGCCGCCCGCGTTGGCCTTGCGCCGAGGGAAGAGGTAACGGGTTTCGGCACGGAGGTGCCGACGGACCCAGTCCTGCTGCTCCTCGATGAGGGCGACAACCTCGGCGTCGCCGACGAGGATCGTGTCGGGCGCCCGCCCGATCTTGCTCTGCGCGTAGTGGAAGCGCGCGACCTGCTCTCCCTCAGCTGCCTTGCCCGGCCAGCTCGTACTGCTGTCCGCTGATGGTCACCCTCACCGTCTCGTCGGCGGCGCCCAGCACCGGCAGGTACGCAGTGATGTGGGCCAAGGCGTGATCGTCGATGTAGTTGCCCTCGTTCAGGACCGGATGAGGTGGGGCCCAGGTCGCTGGGTGTGCCGGATCGAGGTGATCCCACGGTGCGGAGCCGAGAACGCGCTGGGCTTCCTCGCGGTTGTCGAGCAGGAAGGTCATGAACTCGGCGATGGCGAACAGGCCATTGTTGATCTTGATTGGGGCCACGCGGTCAGTTCGCGGGCCGCGCCCATCATGTCGGCGATTCTCCGGGACGCTGTCCCAGAGGCGGAAGGCCGCCGCCAGGCGTGCAATCTGGCTCAGATCGGTGGCCAGCGCGGAAGGGTCGGGCAACGTCTGTAACCAGTGATCGAGCCGCAGCAGCGCGTGCACACGACAAGCTCCCACTGTCTCCGCAGGGACGAGCAGGGCGGCTACTCGGATGTTCGGCTCCGTCCCGTTGTTCCGGGCCGGAGCACGGCGTATTTCCCCTGCGAGCCCTCCTCCACATCGCCAGGCAAGAAGCCACTTCGATCTATGTCGGGGTCCGCCCCGCCCCGATTTGCTAAATTCCTGGCGCAATGTGGCAAATGTTGCTTAGGGGAGGGCGGATGCGCAGATGGACTGCCCCATCCGTGATCGGCTGGACGCTCGCGTCAATCGTTGTGCCGGGTGCCGCGCACTTGCGCGCCGGGCGCAAGCGTACCGGTCTGATCATGGTGGGCATCTTCGGTGTGCTGCTGATCGGTGCCGTGGTGGCGCTGGTCAACGCCCAGGCACTGGCTGGTCTGTTGCTCGATCCGACCTGGCTGGGCGTGGTCATAGGCTTGTGCGTGGTGGGCGGGCTGGCCTGGGCCGGGGTCGTGATCAGCTCCTATGTAGTGCTGCGCCCCGGCAGGCTGGGCAGCCGGGGTCAACTCGGCACGGGCGCCGTCGCAGGCGTGCTGGCGGTGGCCGTGGCGCTGCCCTTCGGACTGATCGCCACGACCGCCCACACCTCTGACGACGCGCTCGGCGAGGTCTTCAAGTCCTCGCCGACCCGGCCGATCGATCACAAGGATCCATGGCAGGGGCGCGATCGGCTCAACATCGCGCTGCTGGGCGGCGACGGCGCGGGCTCACGCAAGGGGGTGAGCATCCGTACCGACAGCATCAACGTGGTCAGCATCAATGTCCGCACGGGCGACTCGGTGGTCTTCGCGTTGCCGCGAGAGATGGAGAACGTGCCGTTCCCGCCGGGTTCCGCGCTGGCCAAGCGGTTCCCGCCGCCGAAGAACTTCTGGCTGCCGCCGGGCCAGGGTCGCGGCTCCGCCGACCTGATCAACGGCATCTGGGCCTACGCCGACACGCACCCCGAGGTCGCCGGCCACTCCCCCAGCCGCGCCCCGGAGGCGGTCAAGGGCGCGCTCGGCCAGATCCTCGGCCTCAAGGTCGATTACTACATGCTCGTCAACATGTGGGGCGTGGCGCGCCTGATCGACGCCCTCGGCGGCGTCACCATCCATGTCGAGCAGGACATCTGCTACGGCGTGGGCCGCTCCGACGGCGGCGTGGTCAAGGCCGGCACCCGCACCCTCGACGGCACCCAGGCTCTCTGGTACGGCCGGGCCCGCGACCATCCGGGCAGCACCTGCGCGGGCGCCGACAACCACACCAGGATGCGCCGCCAGCAGTGCGTGATGAGCGCCATGCTCACCCAACTCAACCCGAGCAACGTGCTGCTGAAGTTCAACGCCCTGGCCAGGGCGGCCAAGCAGACCTTCCGCACCGACATCCCGCGTGACCTGCTGCAGGACCTGGTCCCGCTGGCTCAGCAGGTCAAGACCGCCCGGGTGTCCAAGCTGAACTTCGTTCCGCCCGCCTACAACCCGGCCTACCCGGATTATGTGCGCATCCGTAAGTCGGTGCGGGCTGCCATCGCGCGCTCCCGCGGCTCGGACAAGGTCGTCCGCGCCGAGGCCGCCTCTCCTTCCCCTGTGAGTACGGCGACCGCCACGCGCCCGCCACGTCCGCTCACCCAGCAATCCGGCCGGCTGGACACGCTGAACTCATCGTGCGTGCCCGCGAAGAAGGGAACCTAGCTACTTGCCCTGAAAAAGGCGGTGACCCTTGATCAAATAGCCGTGGATGTCAGTGAAGCGCGGGTGTGGAGGTGCCGCACCTGGCCTCAGGTCCCCGGCGCTCGCCCGCTGATGACCGTCATCCGCTGGAGGCTGTAGGCGAAGATTCCGGGCCCTGCGCCGGTTCGGGCGCCTGCGTGGTGGCAAAATCGGGTGCGGCGCGGTCCGAAGGCGCGCTTGAGATGGTTGAGTGGCGGCGAACCACGACACCCGTCTGCTCCCCAGGACCAGCGCCATGACGCCCAACGCGCACGATCCGGCCGTGATCGCACGGCCGGAGTTCACGCACGAGCTTCCCGAACAGCTACGCGGCGACGCCGGAGGTAGATCATCAGCACCAGCAGGCCGATCGCGACGATCTCGACCGTGAAGACCGCCAACGCGATCCGGTCGATCAGGTACGTGCCCGTCTCGCAGCCGATGATGATCGCAGACGAACTCCAGCCCCCGGCCGATGATCGCCAGGTTCGAGCATCGTGGTGCGGGCCATTGGGCTCGATTTCCGACAGCCAACCGGTACGTCCCGGTTGGCTACGGTAGGTACGCATCGGCTAGCGTCCATGGCAGCGCGCACGGGTGCGGGCCCCCCGCGCCATCCGGTGCCGACCGGGGCACGGCACGATGGGAAGGAACGATGACAGCGAGCCCGGGCAAGTCTCGCTGCACACCCGAAGGGGGATCGACCCGGTGAGTGTAGCTCTGGGCCTGCTGGCCATTTTCCTGCTCACCGCGGCCACCGGCTACTTCGTCGCTCAGGAGTTCGCCTACGTCAGCGCCGACCGCCTCGCCCTGTCCGCGCAGGCCGCATCGGGCGACAAGAAGGCGGCCAAGGCCGTCAAGGTGATGGAGCGGCTGTCGTTCATGCTGTCCGGGGCGCAGCTCGGCATCACCGTCACCGCACTGGTTGTCGGTTTCATCGCCCGCCCGGCGCTGGCCGAACTGATCGCGCCAGGGCTGACCGCGCTCGGCATGCCATCGGGCATGGTCGGAGCAGTGGCACTGGCGATCGGCTTCGCGCTGGCCACCGTCATCCAGATGGTGCTGGGCGAGCTCGCCCCCAAGAACCTCGCCCTGGCCAGGCCCGAGCCGCTCGCCCGCGCCCTGGCCGCCTCCACCCTGGTCTACCTGACCGTCGCGGGCCCGATCATCAAGCTGTTCGACGCCGCGGCCAACAAGCTGCTGCGCGCGGTCGGCATCGAGCCGGTCGAGGAGCTCCACCATGGCGCCACCCTGGAGGAGCTCGGCCACATCATCGGCGAGTCCGAAGCCCACGGCCACCTGCCCGGCAGCCACGCCGACGTGCTGGAGCGGGCACTGGCCTTCTCCGACCACACCGCAGAAGAGGTCATGGTCCCCCGCGTCGAGGTGATCGCCATCAGCGGCACCGCCACCGTCACCGACCTGGACCAGCTCATCGCCGCACACGGCCACACCCACTACCCCGTGCTCGGCACCACCCTCGACGACGTGATCGGCCTGGTCAGCCTGCACGACGTGGCCGCCGTCCCGGCCGACAAGGCCCACGAGACCCGCCTCGCCGACCTCGCCCACGACGTGCTCATCGTCCCCTTCTCCCTTTCGCTTCCCGACCTCGTCCAGCAGCTGCACGAGCGCGGCGAGGAGGTGGCGTGCGTCGTCGACGAGCACGGCGGCCTGGCCGGGCTGCTCACCTGGGAGGACGTGGCCGAGGAGCTCGTCGGCGAGATCGCCGACGAGAACGACCGCGCCACCCCCACAGCGGTACGCCGCGACGGCGGATGGGAGCTGGACGCCGACCTGCGCATCGACGAGATCGCCCTCGCCACCGACCTGCAACTGCCCGACGAGGACGAGTACGACACCCTCGCCGGGCTCATCCTGCACCGGCTCGGCCGCTTCGCCGCGCCCGGCGACGTCATCACCGTCGAACTGCCCGCCACCCTCGACCCCGACGCGCCCACCCACGCCCGCGTCGAGGTCCTGACCCTCAACCGGCACGTCCCCGAACGCGTCCGCCTGACCCCCTACCGCGAAGAGGAGCAGTCGTGAGCCTGTCCACCGGCCTGGTGCTGACCCTGCTCCTGCTGCTGGGCAACGGCTTCTTCGTCGCCGCCGAGTTCGCCCTGGTCGCCGCCAAGCGCCACCGCCTGGAGAAGGCTGCCGCCCAGGGCAGCAAGGCCGCGGCAGCCGCCCTGGCGGGCATCAAGGAGCTGTCGCTGATGCTCGCGGGCGCCCAGCTCGGCATCACGCTGTGCTCGCTCGGCCTCGGTGTGGTCTCCGAGCCGCTCATCGCCGGTACGCTCACCCCGCTGTTCAACGCCGTCGGCCTGCCCGAAGCTGCCGCCCACACGGTCGCCTTCGTCATCGCGCTGGCCCTCGTGACCTTCCTCCACATGGTGCTCGGCGAGATGGCGCCCAAGTCCTGGGCCATCGCCCATCCCGAACGCTCGGCCACCATCCTGGCGCTGCCGTTCCGCGGCTTCACCCTGCTGGTCCGCCCGCTGATCAGCGCGCTGAACGCCATCACCAACGGCCTGCTACGACTGTTCAAAGTCCACCCGCGTGAGGAGGGCGCCAATCCGCGCACCCCCGCACAGCTCCAGCACCTGGTGGAGGAGTCTCGTCGGCTCGGGCTCATCGAGGCCGACGACCACGCCGTGCTCAGCCAGGCCCTGCGCGCCCCGAGCACCGACATCGCCCCGCTGATCATCCCGGTGGAGAAGGTCGTCACCGTGCCCGCCACAGCGACCCCCCAGCAGGTGATCGACGTGGCCGTGCGCACCAAGCTCTCCCGCCTGATCGTCGGCCCGATCACCGACCCGGTAGGCGTGGTCCACGTACGCGACGCATACCTGGCCCACAGGCGCAACGCTGCATCGACGGCCAAGCAGCTCGCCTACCGCCTTCCGGTGCTACCGCCCGGCGTCTCGGTCGCCAAGGCGGTGGCCGGGCTACGTGAGGCGCACAGCCAGATAGCCCTGATCCGGACCGAGGCGGGCCACGTCGAGGGCCTCATCGCCCTGGACGACCTCCTGACCACCCTGCTCGTCCCCGCCTGACACCCCACGCCAAGGCGCTCAGATCACCCGCAGGAACTCATAGAGATCCAGCACCCACACCAGCAGCCATCACATGGTGTGCCGCTCGAATATCGAGTTACGTGTCCTGAGCTGCGGTTACGCAGCGTGGCGGTATTCGCTGATCATGCCCGCGACGACGGGTTTTCGGCGGATGGATCGCAGGTCGTTGAGGTCGGTCACGTCGCGGGCGGCCTGCGTTGCGGTGTCCGGGGGCCGTTGGTGCCGGGACTGGTGCGGCCGGTGCCCGTTGTAGTGGATCAGATACTCCTGGAGCACGAGGGCCAGGCGGC
Source organism: Nonomuraea sp. NPDC003709 (assembly GCF_040610775.1). Lineage (NCBI taxonomy): Bacteria > Bacillati > Actinomycetota > Actinomycetes > Streptosporangiales > Streptosporangiaceae > Nonomuraea > Nonomuraea sp. NPDC003709. The sequence goes on from NZ_JBEXMW010000029.1 coordinate 78,111, forward strand.
GTTCATTGAGGATCAGAATCCGTCCAGGAGTTCACGGCGCCCGAAAAGCGTGCAGTCGCCGGGTACCGTGCTCGATGAAGACCAGCACATACAGCCGTTTGAGCAGCAGCGTCTCGACCACCAGGAAGTCACACACGATGATCGCACGGGCCTGAGCGGTCGGGAACTGCCGCCGGATCGATACCGGCCGCGCCCAGGATCTCCCACACCCTGGAGGCCGCGATCGGGAACCCCAGCCGGGCCAACTCGCTCCGGGGACCTCGTACTCGGCGATCAGCTCAGCAAGGTGAAATGGCACAACCTATGTAAACCAGTGAGTACCAGGAGAAACCAGGCGAACGGCGATATTCTGCGCCCCCGGATGGAACGGACATCCGGAAAAGTGTTATGGGGTCGCCCCCAGCCAGTCTCCTCGGGACGAGAGATCGCCTCGCGAAAGGACTCACATGGTTCTCCACACCAGCCGACGGAGCCTGCTGAAGGCCGCGGCCGGGATCGCGGTGCTGCCGGCGCTGCCCTCCGTGGCGCGGGCGTCGTCGGCGGCGGCGGCGTTCAAGCACCCGGGGCTGCTGCACACCCAGGCGGACTTCGACCGGATCGCGGCCGCGGTGCAGGCGGGAGCGCAGCCGTACAAGAGCGGGTGGGACAAGCTCGTCGCCAACGGGCACTCCAAAAGCACGTGGAAGGCGCGCCCGCTGGAGACGGTGGTGCGCGGTGGGACCGGGCAGAATTACTCGCAGTTCTACAACGACGTGCACGCCGCCTACCAGAACGCGCTGCGCTGGAAGATCTCCGGCGAGAAGGCGCACGGCGACGCCGCCCGGGACATCCTGAACGCCTGGTCGGGCATGTTGAAGGCGATCAACGGCAACGCCGACCGGTTCCTGGCGGCGGGCATCTACGGCTACCAGTTCGCCAACGCCGCCGAGCTCCTACGCGGCTACCCAGGCTTCGACGTCGAGCGGTTCCAGAAGATGCTGCTGAACGTCTTCTACCCGGTGAACGACCGCTTCCTGCGTGAACACAACGGTGCCTGCATCACCAACTACTGGGCCAACTGGGACCTGTGCAACATGGCCTCGGTCATGGCGATCGGGCTGTTCTGCGACGACCAGGCCAAGTTCGAGCGAGCCGCCGACTACTTCAAGAACGGCAAGGGCAACGGGTCCATCATGAACGCCATCCCGTTCCTCCACCCGGGCGGTCTCGCCCAGTGGCAGGAGAGCGGGCGCGACCAGGCGCACACCGTGATGGGCATCGGTCTGATCGGCACCATCGCGGAAATGGCCTGGAACCAGGGTGTCGACCTGTACGGCTACGCCGACAACCGGATCATGAAGGCGGCCGAGTACGTCGCCAAGTACAACCTGGGCCAGGACGTGCCGTTCACCACGTACAAGTGGGGCCACGGCCAGAACTGCGCCCCCCGGGAGCAGACGGTCATCTCGAGCGCGGCGCGCGGCCAGGACCGTCCCGTGTGGGAGCTGCTCTACAACCACTACGCCAACCGACGCGGGCTGGCGTTGCCGTACACCAAGGCGTACGCCGAGCGAGTGCGGGCCGAGGGCGGTGGCGGCGACTACGGGCCGAACAGCGGCGGGTTCGACCAGCTCGGCTTCGGGACCCTGCTGTTCACCCGCGCCGCCGCCTCCGGCGGTGGCGGCGGCGGCGCGCTGCCGACCGGGGTGACACGCACCCTCCAGTCGATCAACTTCCCGAAGGAAGGGGTCGCCGTCTCAGGTGCTCTCGGCGTGCTCGGGGAGCCGGCGCCGCTGCGGATCGTGCCCGGCCTGGCCGACGCCAAGGGCTACTCGTTCATGGACGGGGACGGCCGCTACCTGCGGCACAAGGATTACCGGCTGCGGTTCGACGCCGACAACGGGACCGAGCTGTTCGAGCAGGACGCGACCTTCCTCGCCCGGCCGGCCTCGGGCGCGGGGAGGGTGCGGCTGGAGTCGCTCAACTATCCCGGCCGGTTCATCCGCCACCGCCACCACCAGCTGTGGCTCGACAAGGACCAGGACACCTCCGCCTTCCGAGCCGACAGCACCTTCAAACCTGCCGCTTCCTGATCACCTGCGCACCTCGCGCACGACGATTCATTCCCCTGGAAGAAAGCACGTGCGTTCAGCGGAACCTTGAATCTGTAACCGTCGCACGCACAGCCTGACAGAACTCCCGCCTGATCACAGAGCGTAGACAGCCCAAGACCACCAGAGCGCACGCCTATCTGGCGGTCTTCTCCCGAGCGACGGGGCTCAGCGAGGGTTCGGCAAGTAGCTCCCCAGATCCCGTGGGTCCGGACGGTCTGTGATCTGGGGAGCGCTGGCCTCTTCGACGCCGCACTCGATGAGATGGCCGAGTATCGTCGCCATCTTCTCGGTGTCCTCGACCACGTTGACACGTGTGATCTGGCCCCAGCGCAGCTCGATCGTCTGGGCGAACTCGTTGTTGAAGGGGTGGCCGGCGACCGTACCGCTGGTCCGCAGGAGCGCCACGACCCGAGTACGCCAGGGCCACCCCTTGACAAGCACATCATCAACGGTGAACCGAATATCGGTGAGCAGCCGAAACAGCCGCTCGAACCACCGACGTTGGGAATCGATGTTGTCGCGTACTCCGCCCATGGCGTTCTGGCCGACGAAGCGGTGTGTGAACGTCGGCGCGAACATCCTCAGGACGAACTCGATGTCGCGGTCGTTGAGATGACTCCAAGCGGTCCGCACCCTTCGCGCGACGATCGCGTTGTACATCACTGCCTCCATGTCGGTTCCTTGGACGATCGCGCAGAGTACTTCCTCCCGCACGTTAAAGATCAAACTTAGGAAGAGATCTCCACCGTGCGACGCAGACACGATGGGTCGTCGAGGTGGTGGAGCAGGTAGTGGGCCAGGTCGGCGCGGGACACGCTGCGGGCTCCGGACAGGTGGCCGTCGACGGAATGACGGTAGGTCCCGGTGAGCGGGCCGTCGGTGAGCATCGGCGGCCGGACGATCGTCCAGTCCAAGTCACTCTGGTGAACCAGGGCCTCCATGCGGGCCATGTCCGCGTATGGGTGTCGGTAGAGGCGCTGGATGACGTACTTGATGACCAGGCGCTGCGGCAGGGAAGTGCCGGGCGGGATCTCCAGGCCCGCCGACGACAGGCACACCAGGCGGCGGACACCGTGTTCGCTCATGGCGTCGATGATGTGGGCGGCGCCTTGGGAGTAGACGGTGGCCGGGTGGCGGCGATCGCGGGTGCCCAGGCAGGACAGTACGGCGTCATGCCCGGCGACCTCGGCCCGCCAGGTTTCCGGGTGCAGGACGTCCCCCCGGACGACGTCCCGGTGGGGCACGGCCTCCGGAGTGCGGGCGACCACGGTGACGTCGTGCCCGGCCTCCACAGCCTGGCTGAGCACGTGAGCGCCGGAGGTGCCCGGTGTCGCGCCGAACAGCAGCAGCCTCACGACGTCTCCTCTGCCAGGGCTTTGACCACGACCTCGGCCAACGCCCGCTGACCGGCGGCCGACAGGTGCAGGCCGTCGTCCTCGTGGGCGGGAGTGGTGAGAGCGACGGTCGGTTCCGGCATGTCCGCCAGGATGGAGGCGATAGCGGCCACGTCGTCGTTGGCCCAGCGCAGGCCCGCCCGCTGGAAAGGCTGGTACGCGGCGATCCGCGCCTCGTCCACAGGGGTCGGGGCGATCCAGGCCCAGCCGGCGGCGCAGGCCCCGCGCAGCAGGCGCAGGTTGCGTTCGGTCTCGCCGAGGCTGACCCGCGTGGTGTCCGAGCCGCCGAAGCGGGTGGCGTCGTTGCCGCCCAGCATGCACAGCACCCAGTCGGGCGGCTGCGCGGTCAGGGCGGGCAGACCGGCCAGGGCCTGGGTGGTGGTCTGGCCGGTGACGGCCAGGTTGACCAGGGTGATCCGGTCGTGGGGGCGGCGTAGGCCCAGCAGGTGGCGCAGGATCTCGAACCAGGACAGCAGGTCGGCGGTGGTGCTCTCGCCGACGGCCGCGACGTGCGCACCCGGTGCGAAAGGCAGCCGGTCCACCGCTTCGGCGACCTCCTGGTCGGCCAGCAGATCGGCGGCGATCTGGCGGGCCTGCTCGGCGTACTGTCCCCGGATCTGCTCGTACTCGTCGGAGGAGAGCCCGAACAGCGGACCGAGGCGATCTGCGGACAACGGGCCCAGGTAGCCCAGGACCTTCTCGGGATGCTGAAAGCGCAGCAAGCGCTCCACAATAGTTCTCTCAGGTGAACCATTCACGCTAGAGAACTATATACCATCCCGATATTGTCTCCGTATGCAGGCCACGGACCCCACCGACCACAGCGTTCCGTCAGGCGCGGCGTTCCTCCTGGCACAGGTGGGAGCGCATGCGGCCCGGCGCTTCGCCGAGCGCGTCGCCGACCTGGGTGTGGCACCCTCGGACGTCGGCGTCCTGCGCATGATCCTCATGTCCCCCGGCCGCAGCCAGCAGTCCCTGGCCGAGGAACTGGGAGTGGTGCCCAGCCGGGTCGTCACACTGCTGGACGGACTGCAGGACAAGGGCCTGGTCGAGCGCCGTCGCAACCCCGCCGACCGGCGCAACTACGCGCTCTACCTGACCGAGGAGGGCACGCGGATGATGAGCGCCGTACGCGATCTTGGGGCCACACACGAGGACGATCTCCTGGCCGCGTTGGACCCGTCCGAGCGCGCCAGGCTTGCCACAATGCTCAAGGCCGTGGCCGCCCAGCAGGGCCTCACGCCCGGAGTCCACCCCGGCTACCGGCGTCCATAGAAGGCCCTCCGCTCGCCGGGTAGCCCCGCCGGATCAGCTCGGCCGTCTTCGCGGTTGGGCAGAACGCCTGCCCGGCCAGGCCGGAGGCGACGCGCTGGCGTTGATGGCGCTCGCTTACGGTTGCGGACTGGCCGCTGGAGAGGTGGCCACCGTCCGGACCGGGCATCTGCGCCGCCTGGACTGCGGCGCGGTCGTGGTCACCGTCCCCGGCGCCGAGCGGTTGATCGTCTGCCGCGCTGCCTGGGAGGACGTCCTGGCCCGCGCCGCTATGTCCGCCGCACGAGCCGCGATGACGTCGATGAAGGAGATGCACCGCGCCACCATCTTCGAGGCCGGCAACCCCCACTCGATCGCCCGCAAGGAGTTCGCGCGAGTGGTCGATGACGGAGATCTGGTCACCTCGGCCGGTGTCACCAGCGGTCTGGAACTGGCGCTGTGGCTGACTCAACGCGCGTACGGCACGCAGATGTCGATGAACGTCGAAATGGTGCTGGAGTACGAACGCCGCGGCGTCGTCCACGAGGCGCGCCGTCGCTGGGGAGCGTCCGTCCGATTCGGCGCGAAGCCGGACGGGCTTGGGCACAGCCTCGCTTGGGTACGGGCGCCCTCATCTCGTTGAGGGTGCTGGTGACGCGCTCGATGAGGCTACGGCGGCATCAGGCGAGCCGACGCCATTCACCTGGACCTGGCGACCGGGAGTACGCCGGACACATAAGACATGCGGGCGGGACCGCTTGCGATCGTCAGCGGTCCCGCCCAGGGCATCATCAGCCGCAGTGCACACCAGACAAGAGGCGGGATTCACCCTTGACGCCCGCCTCAACATCGATGCATTTGTCGGCCGCCGAGACGTACACCGGCCCGGCGTACTCCGCATAATTCCCCTCGTCGACGTCGTTCCACCAGCCACCACCAGAAACCATGATCTTCACCGACTTCCTGGTGGTGGTACCCGCCGTGGAGCCGTAGCCGTAGGTGAGGGCACAGTTCTTGCGCGAGCTGGAGTTGTAGTGGACCTCCAGAGTGCCCACCCGCGTACCGGTCGCCGGGATGGCGTAGACGCCGACCCTGGTGTACCCACTGCCGCAAGGACCGGCCGCGCTGGCCGGCGTGGCCCCCGCCATCAGAGAGGCAGCGACCGTGGCCGCGCTTACCAGGGCAGCAAGTTTCGTGCGCATCTGCATCCTTCGTCCTTCCGAGTCTGTCGTCGTCTCAGGCGCCCCATGGGTTTCGCCGACGGGAACAATACTACATTCAACGTAGTATGGACCAGTCGATAGCCCCGCTGCCCGACAGAAGCGCGCACGACATCACCCAGCCACCCCCCGTCCGACCTGGAGCGGCGTATGGACCCTTTGGACAAGGCACCGCGTGGGCGGCGCGACCGAGCGGGGCTCTCGTTCGCGCGACCCACCGTACGGCCGCCGCCATGCCGAGTCCGGCGCCGTGTTTCCGAGCGGGACACCATGCCGGCGCGCCGCCGGTCGGCAGGGGCTCAGTGTCAGGGCGTCCTGTCAGAAGAGCTTGTCGATCGTGATGGGCAGCGAGCGGATGCGCCTACCGGTGGCGTGGTGGACCGCGTTGGCGATGGCGGCACCCATACCGACGAGGCCGATCTCGCCGACGCCTTTGACTCCGACGGGGTTGAACCTGTCGGGCCGGCCGACGAAGCTCACCTGCATGTCGGGGATGTCGGCGTTGACGGGGATCAGATAGTCGCCGAAGGTGGCGTTGGCGATGCGCCCGGATCCCGGATCGGTGACCGTCTCCTCGAACATGGCCATGCCGATGCCGCCGACCGTGCCGCCGATGATCTGGCTGGTGGCTGTCTTCTCGTTCAGGATGCGGCCTGCGTCGATCACCGAGACGACCCTGGCCACCCGCAGCAGTCCGAGATCCGGGTCGACCCGCACCTCCACGAACTTCGCGCCGAAGGGTCCCGCGGGCGCCAGGCCCAGCTCCCGCGAGTCGGCCGGGGTGCTGGCGCCGTGGGCGCTGAGCTCCGTCAGCCCATGCGCGACGAGGATGTCGGTGTATGCCTCGCCGCGCTCGGGCGATCCCGTCCGGTGGATGCGACCGCGGCCGATGCTGACCTCGTCGACGGCGCACCCCGCCAGCGGAGAGGTGGGATCGTCGCGGACGGTGTCCAGGAAGGCCTGCACGAGATTGCGGCAGGCGGCGTGGATCGCGCTGCCGAGGCTGGCCGTCAGGCCCGAGCCGCCCTCCACGACCCCCGGCGGCAGGTCGGTGTCGCCGAGTTCGAAGGTGACGCGCGGCAGGTCCAGCCCGAGCAGCTCGGCCGACAGCTGGGCCATCACGGTGTAGGTGCCGGTTCCGATGTCGGTTACCGCGCTGCGCACCAGGGCCGTCCCGTCCCTGCGCAGCGTCGCGGTCGCCTCGCACGGCTTCTGGAACCAGAAGAACGAGACGCCGGCCAGGCCGTACCCGATCAGCCAGTCGCCGTCGCGCATCGAGCGGGGCTCGGGTAGGCGGCGCGACCAGCCGAACCGTTCGGCACCGACCTCGTAGCACTCGCGCAGGGCCTTGCTCGACCACGGGAGGCCGAGTTGCGGTTGGCTCTCGGCGTAGTTGCGCAGCCGGAGCTCGAGCGGGTCGATGCCGAGCTCGTAGGCCAGCTCGTCCATGGCCGACTCCAGCGCGAAGTTGCCCTGTGCCTCGCCGGGGGCGCGCATCGAGTTGCACCAGGTGACGTTCAGCCGGACCTGCCGGTCACGCGTGGAGACGTTGGGGCAGGCGTAGGCGTATGCCGTGCCGGAGGCGCACGGTTCGAAGTTGTCCCCCTCCATCTGCAGCGTCATGGTGCTCTCGTGGTCGATCGCGGCCAGCCGTCCGTCGCGGGTGGCGCCGATCTTGATACGCTGCTCCGTGGCCGTGCGGTGACCGACCCCGGTGAACATCTCCGGGCGGGTCAGCACAAGCTTGACCGGCCGGCCCACCGTGCGCGCGGCCAGGGCCGCGAGCATGACATGCGGCCACACGCGCAGCCCCGCCCCGAAGCCGCCGCCGACGAACGGGACCAGCACCCGCACACCGCTCTCCGGGACGCCGAACACCTGCGCGAGCGCCGTGCGCAGAGCGTCGGGCCACTGGGTGGAGTCGTGGACGGTGAGGGCCTCGCCGTCCCAGGCGGCCACGGTGGTGAAGAGGCCCAGCGGGTTGTTGGTGTTGTCGACCGTGGTGTACGTCGCCTCGAACGTCACCTCGGCCGAGGCCAGGGCGGCCCCGACGTCGCCGCGGCTGGAGTCCATCTCGAACGGGTCGGTGAGCACCTCCGCCCTGGGGTCATGAAGGTCGAGGCGCGGCTCGGTCGCCTCGTACTCCGCCTCGACCCGGCGGGCCGCGGCCGTCGCCTCCTCGGCGGTGCCCGCCACGACCACGGCCACGTACTGGCCGTAGTGCAGGATCCGGTCCCCCTGCAACGGCGGCGGCGGGGCCGACAGGATCACCGTGTCGGACGCGCGCCCCAGCGAGGGCGCGTTCTGGTGGGTGATGACCGCCAGCACGCCGGGCGAGGCCTGAGCGGCGCTCGTGTCGAGCCGGCTGATCCGCCCGGCGGCCACGGTGCTGCGCACGAGCGCGGCGTGCGCCAGGTCGGGGAAGCTGAAGTCGTTGGGGTAGTGCGCGGCGCCGGTGACCTTCAAGGGACCGTCGACCCTGTCCACTCCCTCACCGACCAGGTCGATCTGCTCGACGATCGTCATGACGCACCTCCGGCGGCGGTTCGCAGGGCGCGCACCAGGGTGCGCTTGGCCAGCTCGACCTTGAAGGCGGTGCCCTCCACGGTGAACGGGTCCCGGACCGCGGCCTCGGCCGCCGCGGTGAAGACCTCCAGGCTCGGGGGCAGCCCCCGCAGGGCCTGCTCGGCCTCGGGCGCGTGCCAGGGAATCGTCCCGACGCCGCCCAGGGCGACGTGTGCCTCGCCGATCACGCCGCCGTCGAATCGCAGGGCCACCGCGGCGGAGGTGAGCGCGAACTCGTACGAGACCCGGTCGCGGATCTTGAGGTACGTGGAGTGCGCGTCCGGCGGGAGCAGCGGGATGTCCACAGCTGTGATCAGCTCACCGTGGGTGAGCACATTCTCCACGTCGGGCGTGTCCCCCGGCACGCGGTAGAACTCCGTCAGCGGGACCGAGCGCTCCCCGCCCGTCCCGCGCAGGTGCACGACCGCGTGCAGCGCCACGAGCGGCACTGCCATGTCCGAGGCGTGCACGGCGATGCAGTGCTCGCTCGCGCCCAGGATCGCGTGCATCCTGGCGGCCCCCTGCACCGCGGCGCACCCGGAACCACGGTGCCGCTTGTTGCACGCGGGGACGGTGGGGTCGCGGAAGTAGCGGCAGCGGGTGCGCTGCAACAGGTTCCCGCCGATCGTCGCCATGTTCCGCAGTTGGACGGACGCACCCAGCAGCAGCGCCTCACGCAGGAACGGCAGGCGCACGGTCACCGTGGGGTCGGCGGCCAGCTCCTCCATCGTGGTCAGCGCCCCCACCCGCAGCACGTCGCCGTCGCGCGCGACGCCGGCGAGCGGCAACCGGGTGATGTCGACCAGCCGGTCCGGCTCCAGGACGCCGTCCTTCATCAGGTCGATCTGAGTCGTGCCGCCGGCCAGATAGGACGCGTCGGGATCGGCGGTCACCGTCGCCACGGCCTGGCCCACCTCGCCCGCCCTGACGTACTCGAACTCACGCATCGCGGCCACCCGCCCCCATCCGGTCGCGGACCTCGCGGATCGCCTTGACGATGTTGGGGTAGGCGCCGCACCGGCACAGGTTGCCGCTCATGAACTCGCGGATCTCCGCATCCGAACCCGCGCGCCCCTCCGCCAGCAGGCACACCGCCGACATGATCTGCCCGGAGGTGCAGTAGCCGCACTGGAAGGCGTCGTGACGGACGAACGCCTCCTGCACCGGATGCAGGACGCCGTCGGCCGCGAGGCCTTCGACGGTGGTGATCGCCCGGCCCTCGCACTGCGCGGCCAATGTCAGGCAGGACAGGACCCGCTTGCCGTCCACCATCACGGTGCACGCGCCGCAGGCGCCCTGGTCACAGCCCTTCTTGGTGCCGGTCAGCCCCAGCCCGTCGCGCAAGGCGTCCAGCAGGGTCACGCGGGAGTCCAAGTCGAGCCGATGATCGACGCCGTTTACGGTCAAGGTCACCGCGACCCGCACGATCGTCGGTGCGGGACTCCGGTGAGTCGCGTCATGAGCCATAACCCCTCGTTTCCGGCACGGCAAGAACCGCGGCCTCGCGGGGGGAGGTCTCACTTGTCAACGATACGCTCCACCCCCGGGGGGCGATCTGCGGGGATCAGGGCGGCTGGGCGGCCCGCCGGAAGGAGAGGCCGCCCATGGCCGCGTACCCGTGTTCGCCGATCACGCTCGATGGCCTACGCCCCTGATCACACCAGTCCGCAGGACCGCCAGGCGATCGGCACGCGCGGCGACCAGTGCCCACCGTCACCGCGCACCACCACGTACGCGGTGAGCGGCGACGCGAACGAGCTGCCACCGCACAGGACCCTGCGCCTGCCGAACGGGACGTAGCGGGGCGGCCTGGGCCAGGGCTTGGTGGGCTCGGTGCCGGTTGTAGAACTGTTCGTACTCGCGCAGGGCGTGCTGCAGGTGGCGTTCGTTCCACAGCAGGCAGCGGTCGAGAAGCTCATGGCGGCACGATTGCACCCACCGCTCCATGATCGCGCTCATCCGCGGCATCCGGATGCCGGTGAGCACGGTCTGGATCTCGTCCATGAGCTCCGGGAATTTCCCGTCCCGGTCACGGATCAGATAGCGGAGCCGGCAACCGGCGTCCTACAGATCCATCACCAGGTTCTTAACGGCCTGGGCGACCCAGTTCGCGGTCGGGTGCGCGGTACGCGGATGCGTCTGGTTGCGTGCTCGATGACGGCCCGGGTGTACTGACGCCGCCCACCAAGGGTGACGGTCTCGATGAAGTCGCATGCCAGTAGAGCTTCGGCTTGGGAGCGCAGGAAGTCGGCCCATGCGGTGGACGCCCGATCGGCTGCCGAATCAATGCCTTCCTGCTTGAGGATCTCCCAGACCGTGGACGGAGCGATCGTGATGCCGAGCGTGGTGAGCTCTCCGTGGACCCGCCGGTAGCCCTAGGACGGGTTCTCCCGGACCAGGCGCAGGACGTCGCGGGGCAGCGGTGCCAGGAGGGCGGCGAGGAGGCCCGGCCCTCCGGGGCGAACCTCACCCTTGTGCCGACGCCGAGTTGTCGTTCGAGGACGGTGATCTGGTGACGCAGGGCGTTATCGGCAGACGCACTGACAGGAGTCTTTGACCAGGTGGTGCAGCAGGTCGGCGAATTGGTAGTCGAGTTCGCCGGCCGCGCGCGCCACGTTGTAGTCCTCGTGCACGGCGATGGAGACGGTGAAGCGCTCGGGGAGCCGTGGTCCTCGGTCACGGGACGTCTTTCTCGGAGAAGGGCGGTCAGCTTCAACGGCCGACGCCGCGCGGGCCTCGCTGTCGTGGGGCTGCCCGGCGTTTCGGGCGCGGCCGGTCCTGATGCCCCCGGGTGTGGCCGGGGGCCGAAAGCGGTCAGTGGCGCTGGCGGAGTTCTTCGTTGATGCGCAGCGCCTCGGCGAGCTGGTCTTCCAAGATGATGATGCGGCAGGCCGCTTCCAGCTGGGTGCCGGCGTCGACGAGTTCGCGGGCGCGGGCGGCCAGGCGCAGCTGGTAGCGGGAGAAGCGGCGGTGCCCGCCCTCGCTGCGTAGCGGCTCGATCAGCTTGGCGGCGCCGAGGCTGCGCAGGAACGCCGGGGTGACGCCGAGGATCTCAGCGGCCCGGCCCATGCTGTAGGCGGGATAGTCCTCGTCATCGAGCCGCTGCCCGAGACTGCCGGCCGCTTCGACCGCCTGGACCGGGTGATCGGCTGGGTGAGCGCCGGTGGGGCGGGGCCGCTCCTGACTGGAGGCGGTGACCGTTGCCTGAGGTGTTTGATCCATTCAACCTTCCCGAATGCGAACAGGGGCCCCGGCGTCATGATGCGCCGGGGCCCAGAGGTTAACACCATCGACCGGCCCTGCCTGTGTGCTGCAGGGCGGTTCACTTATGCCGCACCAGCCGCCCGATGCGGGGGTGCGGGGATCGCGTAAGCGTGACCGTAGACCACCGTCCTTTTCGTGGAGCTGCGGTACCCGTGCGGCGACATGTGGCCGGCGACGGGCGATCCTGATGGCGTTCAACACTCCCTTCCAGTTATCCGTACCTCGGCACCCCGAACGCTGGCGCCGACTTCCTGCAAGCGGCAGCGCGTCCACCGCCCCGGCCCTCTTGCTCAACCACACTGGCCGCGGCAGTCCGACCTTCTGCCCTCTACCTCGTTCTGTACTGCTGTGTTCTGTACTGCTGTCCACGTCCGTCCGGGCAGCCCCATCGTGGTGCTCGTGCTGCCCTCGTGGATCCGTCCCTTGCGATGTCAGGAACTCTAGCCGCCCACAAGGCGAATGTCTACCGTGGCGACTACAGATTTTCTTTCGCTTTTGAGGCAAGAGCCCGCCGCCACGCCACATGATCGATGTGAAAGCAGGTCTCCCATGGCCGGGGCCTGATGCTCGTGTCAAACCCTTCTTCTCGCCCGGCCCATCCGAGGCACCTCAACGTCTTTCGGCAGCTTGAATCCATTCATAGGTGGAGTTAACATACAAACCAAGTTGGAGGTTCTTCTCGGAGAGCTCGCGAAGGGAGCTGGACATGCTGCTCACGTCCCTCGACCCGTTCATCCAGGAGTTCGAGCGCCAGTTCGACCAGCTGGCCCGCCGGACCTTCGGCACCGGCACTGGCGCCCTCATGCCGATGGACGGCCTGCGCCGCGACGACGACGTGCTGCTGACGTTCGACCTGCCCGGCATCGACCCCGAGTCCATCGAGGTCACCGTCGACCGCGGAGTGCTGAGCGTCAGCGCTCGCCGCGAGGAGGAGATCCCCGAGGGCGAGCGGGTCTTCGTCCGCGAACGCCCCATGGGCACCTTCACCCGTCGCGTCTACCTGTCGGAGTACCTCGACAGCGACAAGATCGACGCTGGGTACGCCAACGGCGTGCTGAAGGTCCGCATCCCCGTGCTCGAGCGGGCCAAGCCCCGCAAGGTCGAGATCCAGCAGGGCGACGTCAAGGCCATCCGGGCTTGATACGCACGTCCATGGCAAGGGCGGGTGCCGACGGGCCCGCCCTTGCCATTCGAGAGGAGGTCCGGATGGCCGGCATGCCGTTCGACGATGAGCACGCTCCGCTGTACTCCCTGGGTCAGGTCGCGGAGATGCTGCAGGTGCAGCAGGCCTTCCTGCGCCGGCTCGACCAGCACGACGTGGTCAGCCCGCACCGTTCCCCCGGCCGGCAGCGCCGCTACTCCCGCCACGACATCGGGCTGCTGCAGCACGTCACCACGATGACCGGCCAGGGAATGACGCTCAACGCCATCCGCCGCATCCTCGAACTGGAGCAGGAAGTCCGCGAACTGCGTGCGGCCCTGAAGCGACTCACCTAGAAGGGAGGCACCCTGTCATGATCGAGACCGCTCCGCCGATCGCATCTGCGGCCGCGGGCGGCGACCGGCCGGTGGTCGGCTCCTACGACAGCCTGCGAACAGGCCCGTGAGGCGGTCGCCTTCCTGGCCGACAACGGTATTCCGGCGCACCGAGTGAGCATCGTCGGGGAGAACCTGCGCCTGATGGAGAACGTTCTGGGCCGGATGACCACTCCCCGTGCGGCGGGCATGGGCGCTGCGCTCGGCGCCTGGTTTGGCCTGCCTTCCAGCCTGATGGTCCTACTGGTCACGGGCCCGTGGGCGGCGCTGCTGGCGGGGATGGCCTTCGGCGCGCTGCTCGGCGCCGCCTTCGGCGTGACCGCGTGCTGGGCCGCGCGCGGCCGAGGCGACCTGTTGACCAACCAGTCGCTGGTAGCCGCTCGCTACGCTGTCGTGGCCGACGTGGCCATCGCCGACGACGCGCGCAACCTCTTGATCAAGCACGGCTGGCGCACCGGCTGAGCCGGCAGGCGCCTCCCTGCCGATGTCCGTGCCTCATCGGGCCCCGGCGAGACATCGTACGCGGGAACAGCCCGTCCGGGGCTGTTCCCGCCGGCGTGCAGAATCTCCCACACCGTGGAGGCCGCGATCCTGTAGCCCAGGCGGGCCAACTCGCCTTGGATCCGCCGATGCCCCCGGGTCGGATTCTCCCGCGCCATCCGCACGATCAGTGCCTTGACCGGCCGGCGGCTGCCCGGTTCAGCACCGTGCCTTACATGTCTGACAAGATCATATCGCTCTGACCTGCGAGAAGAGGCCAAGAACCGAAGATAACGAGTGGACACGCGAGCCCGACGACCACCGCCCGCTACGACCGCCGCCCGGCCGCGACCCGGCGGGCTGCCGTGGCGCGGCTCCACATTCCCCGACCCGAGGACCTGGAGGTGCGCAAGGCGCCCGGACACGCCAGCTCGGCCACCGGATCCACGCCTACCAGAATGGCGTACGTCAGTGACCGTTCCGTAGCGGCCCAGTAGCGGCTCAGTGCTCAGCACGGATGTCCAGATGCGTGCCATCCGCCAGACTGGCGGCACACGGTCGAACAAGGAGGTCACGATACACAACCGCGACCGTGTTTCCGGATGCGACAGAGAGAGGCGTTACTTATGGCACAGGTGATCTGTGACATGTCTATCTCGCTCGACGGGTACGTCACCGGCCCGAACGACAGCCGTGAGAACCCGTTCGGCGACGGTGCCTGGATGCTGCACAAGTGGATGTCCGCCCAGGCGACCGACGAGGATCGGGCCATCCTGGAGCAGGTGATCGAAGACTGGGGTGCGGTGGTGATGGGCCGCAAGTCGTTTGAGAAGAACGAGGGGGAGGGCGGCTGGGGCGAGGGTGGCCCAATGGGTGAGGTCCCGTGCTTTGTGGTCACTCACCACAAGCCGACCAGGTCGTACCCGCCTGTGTTCACCTTCGTCACCGACGGAGTGGCCGGCGCGATCGAGCAGGCCAGGAAAGCGGCGGGAGACAAGGTCGTCGGGCTGCACGGCGCGACCGTCATGCAGCAGGCGCTCCCGCTCGGGCTGGTCGACGAAATCCGCGTGCACGTGGTCCCGGTCCTGGTCGGCGGCGGTACGCCGTTGTTCGGCACGCTCGACTCCTCGATCACCCTCGAACGCACCCAGGTGATGGCGACCCCGGCGGCGACCCACCTCTCCTACCGCGTCGTCCGCTGACCGCGAGGAACGATGGGGTGGCTCAAGGAGACCACCAAGTCGATCGCGAGCACGATGCCCCTGGGGCCATGACAGACGAAAGGGGCATCGTGCGGTGGACGTCACCGACGAGCAGCGGCTGCACGGGCCATCGGCCCGCCAGCGCTCTGGCGACGGTGTCGCGGCTCACCTTGAACTTCGCCGCGATCTCACGACCCGGCAACCCGGCTCGGGACGCATGGCGAATCTCCGCGTAGAGCTTGGCCCTGAACATCGCCCGCGTCACCGGCACTCCCTCGCTTGGAGTGGCGCACCGATATTCCCACCGCGACCACCGAGGTGGCTCCCAACCTCACCAACATGGCATAGCTGGCCCGCACAGCCTCAGAGCCACTAACTGCCGCGCGGCCCTGCCCTGAGGAGGAACTGAACTCACCAGGAGTAGAATTCAGGCAACAACTATCAATCAACTATGAAATCAACCATATTGATGATGGCATAGCCGATGTAGTACGCGCCGCCATCCTGCATGAGCACGAACGTGTCGGCGAAGTTCAGTGACAGTTCACCACTTGGCCTGAACTCCCCTTGCGCCACAACGAGTAGGGAGCCGTCTGCCATGGGCAGCACGTCGATGGGCAGGTCGACGTCGTGCTTGACCGTGGCCGCGCCGGGCCAGGACTGGATGTCCTGGAGCTTCTGTACGATGCTGCGCACGCCTACGGCCGGGTCGCCTGAACCGTCGATCCTGTTTTCTGTATAGATCAGAACCGAGCTCTCCCGGTACATGCTCCCGATATCTTTGAAATTTGTATCGAACGTTGAGTAATAGGACTCGATGAACTGTGTGGCTTCGGATGCATAGTCTTCGCCCACGGTTGTCCTTTCAATTGCGCCTCAGTTGGACCTTCATACCTGGAGGCTGGAGAGTTCTGGCAGCGCAGCCGGCTGGACGTCACTCCGCCCTCAGCGATGGTAGCGATCACCTTCGACACCCCAATCCCCCTTTGCGGTAGAACGGAAGGCGCTCCGGCCAAGGGGGGCGGGCGCAGCGGACCAGGTTGAGTGGCGGCTCGCTGCAGCTCTTGGAGTTCCGGGCCGACCAGGGGACACTGCCCCTTTCACCGGTGCGCACCGCGCCGTGAGGCCGTCAGGCCGTCCTGGTGGCGGGCACAGTGCCGGGCTCGCCGTCAGACCACTCAACTATGCTGTAGGCGAAGTGGCGGCCGTAGTGGCCGGGATATCCCACGCACTGCCACCACGACCCGAGATACTTCCTCTCCTCTGACCGTGTGGCGTCCCATGCCAGTCTCAGCGCGTTGCAGTGCTCGTCGTTGCTTTCCGCAAGAATCGACTGCGTCGCGAACAGGCCTATAGCGCCCAGAGCAGCGTAGGCGACTGCCATGGCCACTGTCTCATCCACCTCATAATTCTGGGTTTGTTCGGAGGCGGTCTTCTTGACGTGGTTATTCTCGTCTTCAGTCAGGTAGCGCATGGGCGGGGGAAGCGGGACCGGCGTGGGGATCTGATCTTCGGACATGCCGTCACCATGGCATAGAGGCGTTGCACCCGCCACCATGGCCGCTTCGCGGACGGCGCCCTTCCCCCGGTCTCCTGCGTCGCACCTCGCTGGTCTGGTCTGGCCGCGACCTTGCGCTTATGGCTGCCCGGTTCAGCACCGTGCCTTACACGCCTGACAAGATCATCTCGCTCTGACCTGCGAGAAGGGGCCAAGAGCCCAGGATAACGATTGAGCCCGGCGAGACCGCCATCAATGTGTCGTTCGAGCTGTACGTCGAAGCCGAATCCGCCATGGACCTGCGCATTGTTGTCCCCGAGAGCATCGCCGACGACCCCGGCGAGATCACTCGCTACTTGGAGGAGAACGAAGACGTGTGGCGCGACCAGCTCGACGAAGGAGCCGGAATGCCTTGCCTGGGCGGCCCGCCGACCGACGGTTGTCCAAACAGCCCGAGACCGCAAACTGCCGCCGTGCCGATCACGGACGATGAGCGCTCAAACCATCACTGGAGTGGGCACTTACGGAGCGCGCGTCGTAGGCCCCCTGCCGGGCGCCGATGTCGTCGGCGTGTTCGACCGCCCAGGTGTAGAGGTGCAAGAACGGCTCACGCAGCGACTCGCCGAGTGGCGTGAGCGAGTACTCCACCCCTACGGGCGAGGTCGGCAGGACACCGCGTTCGATCATGCCGTTGCGTTCCAGACGACGCAGGGTCTGGGTGAGCACGCGCTGGGTGACTCCCTCGAGCCGGCGCTTGATCTGGTTGAACCGTTTCGGCTCGGCCAACACCGCCATCGTCATCATCGACCACTTGTCCGCGATCTGGTCGAGGATCGGACGGGTCGGGCAGTCGGCGCGGAAGACCCAGTCCGGCTCGCTGGTATCGGTCACCTAGATATCCTCCGCGATGCTTGAGATGCCAAAAGTGCGTTATTGACGCCCCCGGGCGATCACCCAACCATAGGTATACATCAGATACCTAGCGGCGTGGCAGCCACTGTCGCATTGCCGTCGCCGTCTCCGGACAGGAGTCCCCGGCGTGAGCCAGCCCACCTTCTCCACCCTGCACGTGACGCGCGACCGCGGCGTCGTCAAGGCCGTCATCGACAACCCTCCCGTGAACGTTCTCAGCCTGGCGATGATGGCCGACCTGATGACGCTGCTGACCACATTGCGGCAGGACGAGACGGCCAAGGTTGTCGTGTTCGAGAGCGCCGACCCGGAGTTCTTCATCGCCCACGTCGACATGACGCTCGTGGACGACGAGGACGCCACCGCCGATCCGACCGCCGGGGCGCCGGCCGGGCTCAACGTCTTCCAGGCGCTCGGCGAGGCCCTGCGCACCCAGCCCCAAGTGACGATCGTCAAGCTGGCCGGGATGGCTCGTGGCGGAGGGGCCGAGTTCGTCGCGGCGGCCGACATGACTTTCGCGGCGATCGGCCGGGCCGGGCTCGGCCAGATGGAGGTGCTGGGCGGCATCGTGCCCGGTGGCGGCGGCACGCAGTACCTGCTGGCCCGGGCGGGCCGCAACCGCGCTCTGGAGATCGTCCTCGGTGCGGATCTGTTCGACGCGCAGACGCGACGCGGACGATGCCCTGCCTGCGCCGCGTGCCCACCTCACGACTGCTCGCCGCGCAGCAGAAGGTGCCCGCCACCTGGGCACCCTCCTACGGAACGGACACACTGCCGCAGGAGCCGGGCCGGGCGGTGGCCGAGGGAAGCTTCCACCGCGTACCGCTCATGGCCGGCACCACCGCGCACGAGGCCAGGTATTTCGTCGCCATGTATTTCGACGGGCCAGGCCGGCCGCTGAACCAGGAGGCCTACCAGCAGTTCCTGCGCACCGCCTACGGCCGGGCCGCGAAGCGGGTGTCGGCAAGGTATCCGGCCGGCGTCCACGGCTCGCCTGCTCGCCCGCAAGACCGCCGTCTATCAGTACGAGTTCGCCGACAGCGACGCCCCCAGACCGGCCGGTTTCCCCGTCCCCCGCACCTTTCCCCTGGGTGCCTACCACGGCGCCGAACTGTCCTATCTCTTCGACGGATTGGGAGCCGCCATCGACACCCGTCCCTCATCCGGCCAGCGCCGGCTGGCCGACCAGATGATCGGCTACTGGACCAACTTCGCCGCCACGGGCAACCCGAACGGTCCCGGCCTGCCCCGCTGGAAGCCGCTGACCAGTAACAGCGCGAACGATGTCCACACCCCCGGAGATGTCGCAGCACAACATCACTGCCGCTACTGGGCCACGCACAGCTGAGGGGACCTTCTCACCCTCAGCCCGTCGCGCCGTCGCGATAAGGGTCAAGCAGCCGGCCGGCTGATACGACGGATCGAGGCCACGTTCGGAACGTGGGGTTCAGTCCCCGACCTGCCCGGTCACAGTCGTGCCGTCCAGTCCGGCGAGCAGGTCGCGCAGCAGGTCAGCGAGCTGGTCGCGGCGTTCGGGCGCGAGGTGGCCGATGAGGCGGTCCTCGGTGGCGAGCAGGTCGGCGACGACGCGGTCGAGCAGGGCGTTGCCCGCGTCGGTGAGGGTGACCGCGCGCGCGTGGTAGCCCGACCCGGCGGTGGTCCGTTCGACCAGCCCGGCCCGGGCCGCCCGCTCCACGCGCTGGGTGATCGCGCCGCGCGTCACCATGCACGCCTCGGCCAGCTCGCCCGCTCTCATCCGGTACGGCGGGCCGCTACGCCGCAGCGTGGACAGCAGATCCAGCGTCGCGACGTCCACGCCCAGCTTCGCCAGGAGGCGGCGGCGCTCGTCGCCGAAGACCTTGGCCGCCCACCAGATCCGGGTGATGACCCCGATCGACTCCACCGGGACGCCCGGCAGCTCGCGCCGCCAGGCGTCCTGGATGGCGTCGGCGCCGTCGCGCGGCGGGTCAGCGGCCACGTTCGGCGCCGCCGTTCACCTGGATGATCTGCGCGGTGACGTGCCCGGCGTCGGGCGAGGCGAGCCAGTGCACGGTCCCGGCGATGTCCTGCGGCGTGCCGGGCCTACCGGTGTGGGTCTGCGCGACGAGCGTCGCGCGGCGTCCGTCGTCCAGGGTGCCGCCGAAGAACTCGGTGTCCTCGATGAACCCCGGGGCGACCACGTTCACCGTGATGCCGCGCGGCCCGAGAGCGGTGGCCAGGTCGAACGCGTACGGGTGCAGGGCCGCCTTCATCGGGCCGTAGGAGGTGCCGCCCGAACCCCGCAAGGCCGCGATCGAGCTGATGAACACGATCCGCCCGGACGGGTTGAGCAGCTCGCGGAACGCCTCGGTCGCCAGCACCGACGTCAGCACGTTGGCCCGGAAGTTGCCCGTCCACCGCTCCGCGAGGCCGTCGGAACCGCCGTGCGTCTCGACGTTGCCGCCCGCGTTGTTGACCAGCACGTCGATCGTGGCGAAGCGTTCGGTCAGGTCGGCGCGCACGCGCTCGACCTGCGCCGGCTCGCTCAGGTCGGCCGGCAGCGCGGTGGCGCCGATCTCCTTGGCTGCCTGCTCCAGCGTGTCGGCGCGGCGGCCGATGATCACGACTCGGTCGCCGTCGGCAGCGAAGCGCGCTGCCACCGCCTTGCCGATGCCGGTGCCCCCGCCGGTGACCACTGTCGTGCGTGTCATGTTCATCCCTCCTTGGAGTTTAGACCTAAAGTCAGCCTAGCAAAGGGAACTGGATGCCCCCGAGGGCGGCGGGAATAGCCGGATCTCTCGCCGGACAACGCGCCGGGTCGTCAACGGGGACACCGTGGACGACCGTCGTTCGGCGCGACCGCCCGGGCAACTCTTGATTTTGGATGACGTACGGGCGAAGCCCGTGCCTTTGGATCCTCCCGATATTGTTCTGTCCCAACCGGCGCCCTTTACAAAGTAGATTTCCTAGGAGGCGGGAGCGGGCTTCAGTGGCGATGCTCTCCTGGCAGCGCGCGCGCCACGAACAGCCGTCGTACGAACGCGAAGTCACATGGCGAACCGACGCCGCCGTCGGCCACCGAACAATCGCTATCTTGGGTTCTTGGCCCCTTCTCGCAGGTCAGAGCGAGATGATCTTGTCAGGCAGGTAAGGCCCGGCGCTGAACCGGGCAGCCATAAGCGCGAGGTTCGCGGTCCTGTCCCTCAAGCGCGGTGAGCACCAGGAGGTGGTCGGCGCGCGTCCGCGTCGACGACGTCATCTACTGGTCCGCGCCGGGGAACGCCCTCGTTCCGGCCCCGTCGGTGCGGCTGCTGCAGGCGTACGACGAGTACATCGTCGGCTACCGCCAGAGCAAGCACCTGCTCGACCTCGGCGGACTGGTGGATTTGGAGCCGCGCGTGTTGTTCCCTGTCGGCCCGGCTTGAAGCGTCCTGCTTCCCACAGGCTCGGGCTGGCCGAGTTGGCTGTTTGGGGTCCCGGTAGTAATCGCGGAGAATCCAAGCCCGTCAGTGCGGGGGGCGGCGCAGCAGGCCGCGTTCCAGCGCGACGACCACGGCCCGGGTGCGGTCGTTGACGTCCAGCTTGGCGAACAACCGCAGCAGGTGCGTCTTCACCGTCGCCTCCGCGATCACCAGCCGGTCGCCGATCTCGGCGTTGGTCAGGCCGTCGGCGACCCCGTTGAGCACCTCAGCCTCGCGGGAGGTCAGCGCGACGTGCGCGGGTCTGCGCAGCTTGGCGATCAGCTTCTCGGCGACCCTCGGCGCCAGCACCGTCTCGCCGCGGGCCGCCGCGTGGATGGCGTCCACGAGCTGCTGACGGGTGGTGTCCTTGAGCAGGTAGCCGATGGCGCCGGCCTCCACGGCGCGCTCGATCTCCTCATCGGTGTCGTACGTGGTCAGGATCAGCACACGGGTGCTCGCATGTCCGGCGACGATCTCCGTCGTGGTCGCCACGCCGTCCAGGACCGGCATGCGCAGGTCGAGCAGCGCCACGTCCGGGTCGTGCCGTTCTACCAGCTCCAGAGCGGCCCGCCCGTCGCCCGCCTCGCCGACGATCTTGATGCTCGGCTCGGCGGCCAGCAGGGCGACGACCCCGGCCCGCATGACCGCGTGGTCGTCCACCACGACGACGCGCACCACAGATGTCCTTGTCACGTCACGGGCTGTCATGTCAGGGGCTCGCTCTCTAGGGGAATCATCGCCCAGACGCGCGTGCCGTCGCCGAGCGAGCTCGTCACGGCCAGCTCGCCGCCCAGCTCGGCCAGCCGCTTGCGCATCCCGTCCAGGCCGAAGCCGCGCGACCGCCCGGTCTCGAAGCCGACGCCGTCGTCGGTGATCTCCAGCTCGACCCCGTACGGCTGCTGCGCCAGCACGACGCCAACCGTGGACGCCCGCGCGTGCTTGCGCACGTTGGCCAGGGACTCCTGGGTGCACCGCAGGAGCGCGATGCGGGTTTGCTGGTCGCAGTCGATCTCGGCCAGCTCCGCGGTGACGGCGAGCCCGGTGTCCTCGGTGAAGCGGTCGAGGGTGCGGCGCAACGTCGCCGCCACGGACCCGGCGGCCGCCCCGCCGTACTGCCGCGCCGAGCCGACGAGGTCGCGGGCCTCGGCTAGGTTCTCGCGCGCCGTCGACTCGATGGAGCGCAACTGCTGGGCGCTGCGGCCGTCGGCCCGGCCGAGCCCGGAGCGCGCGGCCTCGGCCAGCACGATGATCGAGGCGAAGCCCTGCGCGAGCGTGTCGTGGATCTCGCGCGCCATCCGCTCGCGCTCGTCGGCCGCGCCCTGGCGCTGGTGCGCCCGCGACAGCTCGGCCTGGGCGCGCTCCAGCTCGGCGAGCAGCCGGGCGCGCTCGTGGCTCTCCTCGACCACCCGGTGCACCCAGATGCCGATCAGAACGCTCGCTGCGTACACGATCAGCGTGGAGACCACGTTGGAGGTGAAGAACTCCGCGCTCCACCCGGCCCGCAGGACGCTGGTGGCCAGCGTGCCCACGGCGCCCGCGCCGCTGAAGACGACCGAAGCGCGCCACGACCCGGCGAAGATCCAGAAGTGCGGCAGCGTCACCATGAACAGCGCCGCGTACCCGGGGCGCAGGTAGGCCAGCCCGCTCAGGGCCACGACCAGCACCCCCAGGTACGCGTGCGGACGCAGCACCCTCGGGAAGCGCACCACCACCGCATACGAGCCGGCGACCGCGCCCATCAGCACCAGCGACCAGATCTTGGCCTCTCCGGGCGGGTCGAGCGCCACGATGGCTGCGGCGAGCAGGCCGTACAGCGCCCAGCAGACGGCGTTCCAGCGCTGTAGGGTCCTCTCCCAGAACGGGCCCGTCAAGGAAGGCGGCATAGGGTTCAACCTACGCGGGCGGGCGCGCTCCCCCGCACGTCCCCAGCCGCGGAGCGGACCCGCCGCGACGGCCACCAGCTCGCCTCGCCCAGCAGCAGCATCGCCGACGGCAGCACCAGCACGCGGATGACGAAGGCGTCCAGCAGCACGCCGGCCGCCAGCACGAACCCGATCTGCTTCATCTCGATCAAGTGCAGGAAGACGAAGCTGGCGAACACCGTCACCATCACCGCGGCGGCGCTGGTCACCACGCCCGCCGAGCCCGCGACCCCGTCGAGGACCGCTGTCCGCGCGGGCACGCCGCGCAGCGCGGCCTCCCTGATCCGGCTCAGCACGAACACCTGGTAGTCCATCGACAGCCCGAAGAGGATCACCAGCAGGAACAGCGGCACGCGCGAACCGATCGTCCCGGTGGACTCGAACCCCAGCAGACCCTCGGCCCACGCCCCCTGGAAGACCAGGACGAGCAGCCCGAGCGCGGAACCCGCCGACAGCAGGTTCAGCACGATGCCGAGCAGGCCGAGCACCAACGACCGGAACAGGACCACGGTCATCGCGAACGTGACCAGCAGCAGCGCCACGAGCACCAGCGGCAGCTTGCTCTTCTGGTGCGCGGCGTAGTCCGTGAGCCGCGCCACGTCGCCCGAGACCGCCCATTCCGCACCGGACACCCGCCCGAGGGCGGCGGGCAGGTAGCCGTCCCTGAGCTGCGCCAGCGACGCGCGCCCCTGCGGTGAGTCGTTGCGATACGGGACGGACAGGGCGAGCACGCTGACGCGGCGGTCGGCCGAGACGCGCAGCCGGGGCTCGCCGGCGAACAGCCGGTCGGCCCGCGTCCGCCGCGCCACCTCGCCGAGCGCCTGGCGCACCTGCGCGGCCTGCTCGGTGCCGGCGCGCACGACGACCTGGTGCGTGACCCTCGTCTCGGGGAACGCGGCGACGAGCCGGTCACGCACCCGCATGGCCGGGATCTCCCGCGAGTGCGATTCCAGGCTGATGTCCGACAGTCTCAGGCCCAGCAGCGGGGCAGCGAGGGCGAGCAGCGCCCCGGCCGAGACGGCCAGCGTGATCGCTGGACGCCTGCTCGCGGACCCCAGCAGCACGCCCAGGACACGGCCCTGCCGCGCTCGGGAGCGGTCCGGCCCGCGGCGACGTTCCCGCC
Organism: Nonomuraea sp. NPDC003709; assembly: GCF_040610775.1. Taxonomy (NCBI): domain Bacteria; kingdom Bacillati; phylum Actinomycetota; class Actinomycetes; order Streptosporangiales; family Streptosporangiaceae; genus Nonomuraea; species Nonomuraea sp. NPDC003709. The sequence continues at coordinate 102,011 of NZ_JBEXMW010000029.1, forward strand.
GCCGCTCCCGCCGCCGTCCGATGACCACCACCAGCGCGGGCAACACGGTCAGTGAGCTGGTCACGGCCACCAGCGTGACCACGATCGTGCCGGTCGCCAGGGAGGAGAAGATGACGTCCCCGGCCAGGTAGAGGGTCGCGCCGCACACGATCACGGCCAGCCCGGAGCCGACGACGGCCCGTCCCGAGGTGGCCGCCGCCAGCTTCACCAGCGCCTCGGGGGCGAGCCCGCCACCGGAGCGGGCGCGTTCCTCCTGCTCCCGTTTGAGGTAGAACAGCGAGTAGTCGACGCCGACGGCCATGCCGATCAGGATGATCACGTTGTTGCCCACGCCGGCGTCGGGGAAGACGTGCGAGGCCGCCATCGACAACCCCATCGCCGCCGCGATCGACGAGAGCGCGAGCAGCAGCGGCACCGACGCGGCGACCACCGAGCCGAACACCAGCAGCAGGACGACCAGCGTCACCGGGAAGGTGATCGCCTCGGACAGCGCCAGGTCGGCGCCGCGCTGGGCGTTGACGCCCTTGCTGATGGAGGGGGCGCCGGTCTCCTCGACGCGCAGGTCCGGGAAGGCGGCCTGGACCGCCGCCGTCTGCGCGGCCAACGGATCGACGTGTTTCTGGGCGTCCAGCTCGGCGCCCCGCATCGTCACCCGGACCATGACCGACCCGCCGTCCGCGGAGCGTGCGGGCGCCGCCACGCCCTCCACCTGGGGCAGCCGCTCCATCCTGGCCCTGACCTCCCGCGCGGCGGCGTCGAGCCGGGCGCCGTCGCGGCCGGTGATCAGCACCTGTTCCTCGGGCCTGCGTTGCAGCCCTCCTTCGGCGGCCATGGTCTCGGCGCGGCCGGCCTCGCCAACCCGGTAATCCTCGGTGGCGGCGGCGCGGGTGCCGAGCGTCATGCCGACGCCCAGGCAGAGGACCACGAACATCAGCCAGCCGACGATCGCGCGCCAGGGGTGCCGGGCGCTCCACAACGCGGCCCGCACGGGTAGTTCGCTCATGCGTCAAGCCTGGTCCGGCAGGGTGCGCGGGCGACAGCACCGTCCGGTCGTACCTGCCGTCCACCGTCCGGTGGACACGGGGGTCCTGCAGCACACCCCGACAGGTGAGAATCAAGCTTTCCACCACCTGCGATTGCTATCGTGGGTTGGCGGCCTTGTCCTGCAGGTCAGAGCAAGATGATCTCTTCTTTCACGTGTGACACGTTCACCGCCTCTCCCAGCATGTTGCGCAGCCTGGGCCCAGGGTCTCGACGGTGTAATCTTGCCGCGCTCCCTCGCCGGCCCGAAGCCTTGGCCAAGATGATTGGAGCCGATCTCGTATCGAGCGGCCCGCCATGGATGCGTGCCTTCCAGACGTTCTTCGCCGAAGAGGTCGAGCCGCTGGTCCTGGCCGCCCGCGACGCCGGACGGGCGCGCCTGATCGCGGTCACTTTGTGCGCTTGCTGGACCTGGGGTGAGGATTGAGGCGCCCGCCGACAGCAACGAAGGTCCTTCCGGTCTGCTTCGGACAGCGGGCCGAATTGAGCGCACATGGGTGCGCAGGCGGCCCCTGCCGTCGAGGGCGAGGACCGCCGAGCCGTCCGGGGTGACAGCGAGGGTCTTGATCGTGCTGGTGGGGGGCGGGTCAGCACGGGCACGTAGAGGGTCATGCCACAGCCGGAAAAGGGTGCGTGTCACCTTCCGCTGATCCACGTCGATGATCTTCACCTTCCGTTGGAGGTGGACCGACGTCCGCCAACGCCTCACCGACCACACCGGCCGGTGGCGTAGACCCACGGCGGACGGGATCGAACTGTTCGATATCGCCTCCACCCCGGTCACCCGATACCGCGACCGAGGCAACAAGATCCCCCATCCCTGGGCTGTCTTCCACGACGTCATCGATCGAGAACGCTGACGCTCCTGGGAGACCTGGCGACAGCCCTGCTTGTCCTTGGGGCCGAAGCCGTACCCGCCGCTGCGGGTGGCAAGGCTGTCGCCGTTCGGCGTAGGTCAACCGTCGCGTTCGGGTGATGGCAGGAAGCCGCCTGGTACCTCGACCGGGGTGAGGATTCTGGTCTCGCCGGGGTAGGGGGTGTCCCAGTTATGTGCCTGGTACCAGGTGAAGTGGTCCATGAGCGCGGGGCTGGCGTAGTCGGGGATCGCCTTCGGCCCGGTGAAGTGCTGGTCCTTCTGCCAGGCAGTCCACTTATCGATGGCGTCCTGCTTGTCGGAGGACACAGCAGTCGCCGCGGTGGGGGTCCCATTGTCGTTGCCGCAGGCCGGTGGGGTCGCCAGGCCGTCGGTGAGCGGCACCTGGTTGGGCACGACGTTGAACGGGGTGTAGTCGGCCTTCTTGGTGAAGGCCCGGCTCATCGGGGTGGCGGCGCTGTCCTTCTGGTTCATCGGCTGGATCCCGAGGATCTGCTCGATGGTGCGGATCACGGTGATCTGCGTGTAGTAGGTGCTGTCCACCTTGCCGTGCTGCGCCCAGGGGCTGATGATCTGCACGGGTCCGCGAGCGCCGTCGACGTGGTCGACGCCGTTCTGCGTGTCGTCCTCGATCACGAAGATCGCGGACTCCTTCCAGTACGGGCTGTGCGAGATGGTGTCGACGATCCTGCCGGTGGCCAGGTCGCTGTCGGCGACCGAGGCCACCGAGTTCGGCGGTCCGCCGGTGTGGTCGCTGGACAGCCACATCATGTTGAGGTTGGCGGGGCCGTTGGTCTGGAAGTCGCGCTTCCAGATCTCGTACCGGTAGACGTCGGGGATGTTCAGGTCGTACTTCGGATACTCGTGCACCGTGACCGCGTTGAGCGACGGGATCGGCGACTGGGTGTCGGTCTTCATGGTGGTGTCCTGGCCGGTGGCCGCCATGTTCTTGGCGTCGCAGTAGAAACCCTGCCACGTCGCGCCCGGAGGAACGGTCTCGAACATGGTGAACTCGCCGAAGTTGCGCACCGTCTTGCCTGCGGCCTGGGCGCCGGTCCACAGGAAGCCGGACCGCTGGTGGCCGAGCGCGTCGTCCTCGGTGTCGTAGCTGCGCTGGTACAGCCCGGCGCTGGACTCGGTGTACTCGGGGTTGTCCGCCTGCATGAGCCAGTTGTGGCCCTCGGCGGAGTTGGTGCCGATGGCGTAGGTGTTGTCGTAGAGGCCGAACTGGCGGACCATGGCGTGCTGGTTCGGCGTGACCTTCTCGCCGAACTGCGCCAGCGACGGGTCGCCGTTGCCGCGCGGATCGTCGCCGAACATCTGGTCGTAGGTCCGGTTCTCCTTGACGATCAGCCAGACGTACTTGATCGTCGAGGGGTCGCCCAGGCGCTTGGGGACGGGGACGGGATGCTGCTTGTTCGCCTCGGCCTGCCTGACATCGTGCGCGCCCCAGCCGTTCTGGGCGAAAACCGTGGCCGTGGACCTGGCGATCGCCCGGTCGTCGGGCAGCCTGAAGCGGAGCAGCGTGCCGGTGGAGTCGTGGGTGTTGTGGCCGGTCGCCGGGACGGTGCCCGGCCCCTTGTCGATGGTGCGGGTCGGGCCGCGCTCGCCGATGCCGCGCATGTTGGTGACGATCACCTCGTCGCCGACGGTGGTCACCTCCGCCGGGTAGTAATCCATCGGGAGCAGGCCGACGTACCTGACGGGCTCCTGCGCGCGACTGTAGCGGTAGACGGCGACCGCGTTGGCCCGGCCGAGAGTGACGAGCAGGTGACCGTCCCTGGTCAGGGTCACTCCGCTGGGGGCGTAGCCGACCTGCGACTGCGGCCACGGCTGGGTGGCGATCGTCTGGACGACCCGGTCGCGGGCGGTGTCGATGACCGAGACCGTGTCGTCGAAGGTGTTGGTGACGAACAGGGCGCCGCGGGCGGCGTGCAGCGCGGTCGGGTGCAGTCCCACGTCGATGGAGGTGACCGCGGCCGCGGGATCGGCGATGTTGATCACGCTGACGGTGCCGGTGGTGGTCGCGCCGGTGACGAGGTCGGCAGGCACCTGGGTGCCGTAGGAGTTCATCGTCGCCTCGCCGGGCTTGGCCGGGCGGCCGCCCTCGTTGCTGACGTACAGCTTGCCGCCGACCATGGCCAGGCCGCGTGGCGCCGTGCCCACTGTCCAGCTCCGCTGGATCGCGCCGGTGGCCGCGTCCATGGCCACGACGCGGTTCTGGCCGTTGACGGCGACGTACACGGTCGTGCCGTCGGTGGAGAAGACCGCCTGTGCGGGCAGCGCCTTCATGGCGCCCTGCGCGGCGATGGTGATGAACGTCGGCTGGCCCAGGGTTCCATCGGCGTTGACAGGGAAGCGGTTGAAGCCGTTGATCTGCGGCAACCACAGGGTCTTACCGTCGGGAGAGTACGCGGGACCTTCCTGGCCGACGTCGTTGCCGGAGATGCGCACCCCGGCGGTCGTGGCGGTGCCCGCCTGCTGCAGCACCTTGTACGCCCGCAGGTCGACGATGGTCAGCGCGATCGAGCGGTCGTTGGTGAGGGCGGCGAGGAAGCGGCCGTCCGGACTGATGGTCGAGGCCAGCAGTTTGCCGTTGTCCACGAGCAGGCGGCGGCCGATCGACTTCACGATCTGGTCACTGGCGAGCTGCAGGCCGTCCTTGTACGTGGTGCCGACCAGGTTGGAGTCGAACCCCTCGGTGGAGGCGTAGGCCATGCCGCCGCCGGTGACGGCGATGGCTACGGAGCCCGCGACTGCGACGCGGGCCCGGCGGCTGGAACGCCACGCCAAGAGCCGGCGGTGGCTCTTGGTGATGCGCCGACGTGTGACGTGCATGGTTCATCAGCCCTTCACGGTGCTTGTGAGCAGATCGATGTTCACGTCGAACTGCCACAGGGGGTTGGGAGCGTCCCCGATGGGAGTGCGGACCTGGAAATAGCCGTTGACCTCTTTGGGGCCGTCACCGTCTGCGATGAAGCGGCCGTCCGAGGTGATGTCGAGCTGGTAGATGGCGTTGCCGAGGGCTGTGGCGCCCGGCAGGTGCCAGGACACGACGCACCGCCAGTCGTTGCCTGGCCCTTCGTCCGCGACCCGCGAGCCGCCCTTGTCGCAGGAGGCAGATGCCTGGAGCTGTGCCTCGGTGACGTCGGGGCGGCCGAGCTCGCGGGTTTGCAGCCGGTAGAGGTGGGCGAAGGCCGTGGCGAGCGAGTCCTGCACCTTGGCCTGCTCGATACCCGAGCCGGTGGCCGGGGTCGCCACGACGATCACGCCGTAGGCGAGGACGGTCAGCGCGGTCAGCGGCAGGACCCCGGACAGGATGTTCCTGGCCGACCCGTCGTAGTTCAGGTCGGTGAAGTCCCGGCGCAGGAACAGCCGGTACGCCAGGGCGGTGGCGACAACCGCCCAGGCTAGGCTCACCGCCAGGCCGATGAGGAGGGGGCCGGTCTGCACAGGGGCGGTGAAGAGTCCGCGCCAGGCCAGGAAGCCCTCGCTCGGCAGCGCCAGCCGTACCGCCGCGGGCAGCGGGAGCAACTGCGCGAGCTGGAGCACCAGGGCAAGCAGCGCGGGCATCAGCAGGCCCATGGGAGAGCGGCCGAGGACGATCGAGCCAAGGAGACCGACCGCGGCGAACGCGAGCGTGGGCGCCAGCGCGCAGGCCCAGGCGAGCAGGACCGTGCTTGCCGCGTCCCCCGGGGCGATGATGCGGCCGTCCAGGCCGACGAGCTGCCCGTTGCCGACGGCGGCCAGACCGCCCGCGATGCCGGAGGCGGTCAGCCCGATCACCAGGAGCAGGATGACGGTGAGGCTGGCCAAGCTCTTGGCCACGAAGATGCGGCGCGGGGACCGTACGGCCACCAGCAGGTGGCGCCAGGTGCCGAGCCGGTCCTCCACGGCGAACACGTCGCCGGCGACCAGCGAGGTCAGCAGCGGGAGCGCCCACGTGCAGGCGAAGTCCAGGACGACCAGTGATCCCGCCCAGCCGGTGGCGTTCATCCAGCGGCCGAAGACCGTGTCGGTGGGGAGTGAGCTCTGCAGGCTCACCACGGCCACGAACGCCGCGGGGCCGAGCCAGCAGACCAGGAGCAGCAGCCGGATCCGCCATTGGGAGAGCAACTTGACCAGCTCGAACCGGTAACCGTTCCGTAAGGGAGCGGGGCCGGCGGCCCGGGGTTCTGCGACGGTCGCTGTCATGAAGGGTCCGTTTCCGTGAGCCTCAGGAAGGCGGCCTCGAGCGGTGGCACCACCGGTCCCAGCTCCCTGAGCGCGACCCCGGCTGTCACCAGGCGGGCGATCAACTCGTCCAGGGAGGACGTCGATCCGTGCACGACGACGTCGGTGTTCTGGCCCGGCACGAGGCGGAGCCCGGGCGTCTGCGCCGCGTGCTCCCTGGCGGCATCGGGGTCGGTGGTGACCAGCCGATAGTCCAGGTCGCCGCTCTCCGCGGCCAACTTGCTTACCGGACCGGAGAACACGGCCCGCCCGGTGGCGAGGATGGTCACCTCCGAACACAGCGCGGCCAGGTCGTCCATCCGATGGCTGGACAGGACCACCGCGGTTCCGTCGGCGGCCAGCGCGCTGATGACCCGGTGAACGTGCCGCTTGCCGGCGGGATCGAGGCCGTTGGCCGGTTCGTCCAGGACGAGCAGCCGCGGCCGGGTGAGCAGCGCGGCGGCCAGCCCCAGCCGCTGACGCATGCCCAGCGAGAAGCCACGGACCCGGTCGTCGGCGACGTCGGTGAGCCCGACCTGCTCCAGCGCCTCACTCGCGTCGACGGCGCTCTCCCGCAGCGAGGCCAGCGCCGTCAGGTTCTGGCGAGCCGTGAGCGAGGGATACAGCCCAGGCCCGTCGACGAAACCCGCAACACCATCGGGTACGGCCAGCGTCCGCCCCACCGGCGCACCGAGGATCTCCAGTCTGCCGCCGTCGGCGACCGTCAGGCCGAGCAGCAGGCCAAGGAGCGTGGTCTTCCCCGCGCCGTTGGGCCCGACGAGCCCGTGGATCTGCCCACCCATCACGAAGAGGTCGACATGGTCAAGGGCCAGCACTTCGCCGAAGGTCTTGATGATCCCGCGGGCCCGGACCGCGGGGGGAATCGCCGCCATGTCGGTCCCCTTTGCTTGATTCCCCAACCCGGGCAATCTAAAGATCGTGATTTACCCGGAGCTGACGAACAGCCAAACTCTGCGTAAACCACTGGATCAGCCCTTATTTCAGGACTTTGGCGGCTAGGGACTGACTAGGTGGGGGAAGGCGGTCTCCTCACTGTGGAGGCCGTAGGGCATACGGATGGCGCCGTCCGGACTCGCTGCCGGCCACTCTGGACGACATCGAGCACGCCGTGGGCGCCGGTGACCTGGCGGGGTGCTCGACTGTGCCAACGGGCTGTGGCTGCACGTGTGGCGGTGCGCCGTACGCCGCGACGACTTTGCCAGTCTCGCCCGGCCGGCGTCGCTGTGGGTGGCATATGCTCCCCCGCACCTGACCGCCCGGTTCGTCTCGACCTCGCCGATCCAGTTCTGACCCCAAGGGAGACGCCCCGGCCGCGGTGCCGGTCGGACATCCCTTCTAGGAAAACGTCCTCCTCGGTGACGTAACGGAAGGCCCAGCTGGTGTCGCACGGAAGGTTGTCCGCCGTCAGCGTCAAATGGCTGAAGGTCAACGCCAGCCGATCGCGGGGGCGACGTGGGTCAGGACCGATTCGAGGAGATGGGCGTTGTAGTCCACGCCGAGCTGGCTGGGCACCGTCAGCAGCAGCGTGTCGGCCGCGGCGATCGCCTCGTCGGCGGCCAGGTCCTTGACAAGGACGTCGGGCTCGGCGGCGTACGTGCGGCCGAAGATGGCCCTGGTGGTGGCGTCGATGAAGCCGACCTGGTCGGAGCTGCCGCTCTCGTGACCGAAGTAGGCGCGGTCGGTGTCGTTGACGATCGGCATGATCGAGCGGCTCACCGAGACCCGCGGCTCACCCTCGTGACCGGCCTCCTTCCATGCCTGCCGGTAGGCCGCGATCTGCTCGGCCTGCTGGACGTGGAACGGCTTGCCGTTCTCGTCGTCCTTGAGGGTGGAGCTCATCAGGTGCATGCCCAGCCCGGCGGCCCACTTCGCGGTCGCGTTCGAGCTGGAACCCCACCAGATCCGCTCGCGCAGCCCTTCCGAGTGCGGCTCGACGCGCAGGAGGCCGGGCGGGTTGGGAAACATCGGCCGCGGGTTCGGCTTGGCGAATCCCTCGCCGTCCAGCACCTTGAGGAAGACCTCGGCGTGCCTGCGCGCCATGTCCGCGTCGGTCTCGCCCTCGGCCGGCTCGTAGCCGAAGTAGCGCCAGCCGTCGATCACCTGCTCGGGTGACCCGCGGCTGATGCCGAGCTGCAGCCGGCCTTCCGCGATGAGATCGGCCGCGCCGGCGTCCTCGGCCATATAGAGGGGGTTCTCGTACCGCATGTCAATGACGCCCGTGCCGATCTCGATCCGGCTCGTTCTCGCGCCAACTGCCGCCAGCAGGGGGAACGGGCTCCCGAGCTGCTGGGCGAAGTGGTGGACCCGGAAGTAGGCGCCGTCGGCACCGAGCTCCTCGGCGGCCACGGCCAACTCGATCGACTGCAGCAGGGTGTCGGACGCGCTGCGCGCCTTCGAGTACGGCGAGGACGACCAGTGCCCGAAGCTCAGAAACCCGATCTTTTTCACACGTGCTTCAACCCGCCCTGGCCCAGGGACATTCCGGACGGCCCGCAGCCACCAATCCCTTGGTGGCCAGGTCCCCATGGGACTCGCCGTCGATCCGGTCGGCGGACTGGTCACGGCCGCGACCGTCGGCACCTTCTTGCACAAGACCCTCAAGTAGGCAGGCGAGCCGGGTCGCCCGCGGGTGAGGCCGACGTCCGGTGTTCGCCAGTGAACCCATGGGATGAAAGGGGTGAACATCTGCGCCGAGGGTCGATTCTCGAGGAGCAACTTGTCTAGTTTTCTTACATGTCCCTTATGTCTCTTTCCTTATCGCGATACGTCCGCGCCATCGCCGCATTCGCCGCAGCACTGGCCTTCACCTTAGGAGTCTGCGCTGGTCCAGCCTCTTCCCATCCGATTCCCACCCACGGCGAGTTGGTCCTGAGCACCAGCGACGGGAAGACAAGCGGTCGCTTGGTTGTGCACAGAGAGGTCATCTCCCCCGACCGTGCCGGCGCATGGGCGGCCGGTCTGCTTGGAGGCAATTGCCCCGTCAGCGCACATGGCGTGTCAGGCGAGAACAGCGGCATCCCAGAAGGCGTGGTCATCGAACTGGCATGGTCGTGCCCGGTGGATCGGATGGATTTGGGCCCACTGCTGCGCGCGGGCGGGCTGTCGCAGATCCTCGCCGAGTTCGACGTCGTGACGTCGACCGTGACCCCCGCGCGACCCATTGTCGACGGCACCGGTTCACACGCGCCGGCCCTGACCTGGCCGCCCCTGCCGTCGCTGCCCGTCATGCTGACGGTGCTCGGCCTGGCGCCGGCAATCTTCGGACTCGTGTGGCTGCGCCGTCGTACGAGATGGGCGGGAGCCGTGGCGGCGGCAACCGTGATCGCGGCACTCGCCCCGAGCACCGCGCAGGCCGCCACGGACGGCCCGCAGGCACAGAGCGTGAACGCCTCGGTCGGCAGCCTCGCTCTCACCACCACCGATCCGAAGACCGGCCAACCCATCACCTTCCGCTACACCACGGACAAGCCGAACGCACGCAACTGGGTGGGCATCTACGGCGCCGATGACAAGCCGGGCTCCGTCGCCTCGAAGACCTGGGTGTACGCGCCGCTCGCCGAGGGAACCGTCACGCTGGGCACCGGCGCTCTGGGAGAGGGCTCGTGGACCGCGTACTTCCTGGCCGACGACGGCTACGTACCCCTGACCGCCCCGGTCACGTTCACCCTGGCCGGAGCCGGCTCCGACGTCGTGACCGTCGAAGGGACGGTCTTCACCGACCAGGACGGCGACGGCGTCCGGGACGCCGATGAGAAGGGACTGCCCGGCGTGTCCGTCACTGACGGCGCCCGTTGGGCGACCACGGGAGCGGACGGAGGCTACACTCTGCCCGTCGACCGTAACCGCAGGGAGACGGACCTGGTCAGCGTCGTCTCCCCGAATGGCTACACACCGGTCCTGCGCGACGACTTCGTGCCGGCCTTCTTCCGTAAGGTTCCTGCCGGGCAGGGACCGTTGAAGGGGCTCGACTTCGCGCTGGTCCCCGACTCCAACGCCGCCGACCCCGCGGAGAAGTGGCTGATGGTCTCCGACGTCGAGGTGGGCAACCGCAGCGACGACGAGGCGAAGAGCGCGCTGCCGCGCTGGCAGGGCCAGGTCGAGGCGATGGCGGAGGTGCAGGGCGCCACGATGACCATCACCACGGGCGACCTGACGGTGACCGACTACGCGGCCGAACCACGCCGCCAGGGTGGCTACGACATTCTGCGCGAGGGCCTTCGCAAGGGCGGTCTCGGCCACCCGTACTATCCCGTCATCGGCAACCACGACGTCGGCGGCACGGCGACCTCCACCGGGTACGGCGGCAGCCTGGAGTACTGGCGCAGGAACCTCGGCCCGGAGTGGTACAGCTTCGACCGCAACGGACGCCACATCGTCGTCTTGGAGGACAACTACGACGCCGGAGGACTGACCCCGCAGCTGGAGTGGTTGCGCGAGGACCTGCGCAGGCACGCGACAGGCAAGCAGGTGCTGGTGTTCGCCCACCGCTCGCTGTTCACCCGCTGGGGACCCGGCGCGGGCATGCAGCCCATCGTCGACGAGCTGGCCAAGTATGACGTGCGGATGTTCGCCGCCGGCCACAACCAGCAGGCCGAATACAGAAGGGGCGCGTTCGCCAGGTCGGTCGAGGTCAACAACATGGGCGTCTACGGCATCGACTCCGCCAGGCCCGACTACAAGATCCTCGACTTCCGCGGAATCACCGACGACCCTGACACCCGGCGCAACGAGGACGTCGGCTATGTCGCCGGCACGCACCGTCAGTTCGAGGTGGACGACGACGTCGCACTGGTCAGCCCGGCCGATGGCAGCGTGCACGGGGCGAAGGGCGGCGTCCCCCTTGAGATCTACGCCGAGGACGACGGCCGCACCCCGGCCACGGCGGAGCTGATCGTCCGCGGCAAGAACGGCAAGGTGGCCTGGCGCGGGCGAGACCTCGAGTTCGGCCGAGAAACCAAGCCCAATGGCCGCGTCAACTGCTACACGCCGCCGGGCGGCTCCACCGAGCCATGCCCCCAGGCACACGTGTCCTGGACGAGGGTCAGCTCCAGGATCACCGGGCTGCACCCCGGCTCATACGCAGCCGAGCTCGCCGTCGTGGACACAGCGGGCAAGCCTTGGCCGACGGTCAAGACGGCCTTCGACGTGGTCGCCGACGCCCGGCTCAACCAGCCCCGGCTCGGCCAGGACTGGACCAGGCAGGGTGGCGACGAGGAGGCCCGCTCATCGGCCCAGAGCGACCCGGGCGCCCGGCTCGGCCTGCGCTGGGCGGCAAGCACCGGTGAGCAGTTCCACCTCAACGGCGCCGCCGTGTCAGGCGGCAAGGTGATCGTCGCCTCGCAGGCGTTCGACTCGCCGTACAGCATGATGCTCGCCTACGACGCGGCGACCGGCACGGAGGTGTGGCGCACCTACCTGGACGGTGACGCCGAGTCCTTCCCCACCGTGCACGCCGGCAAGGTGTATCTCACCACGGGCGTCGGCCGCGTCTACGCCCTCGACACGAGAACGGGCAAGGTGGTGTGGGAGACGATCGACGACGAGCATGTCGCGGGATCGACCGTACGGCGCTACGGCCGGGCGGGCGGCCCGGTCAGCGTCTTCGACCTGCCGGACCGTATGGTGGCGGTCTACCAGGCGTGGGACAAGGTGCTCTGCCGGGACGCGAAGACCGGTGACGCCCTGCCCGGCGGGTTCGGCGCCCCTGCGGGCTGGGGCGAGTTCCACAGTGTCGCCGTACGGCGGCCCGGTTCCACCACCGCCTACCTGCACTCGGGATCGAGCCAGTCCCTGATCGCCATGGATCTGACCACCTGCAAGCAGCTGTCCACCGTGGACACGGGAGGCGACCTGTTCACCCAGTCCTCGCCCGCTTTCACCGACACGGGGCTGGTGACCGCGACCTCCTCCGGCGTCCGCGGACATGACCTGCAGGACGGGGCCAAGGTCAGCTGGCACGCCAAGCTCGGCACGGCGAGCGCCTGTGAGCCGGGGCCGCCGCCGGTGACGAGCCCCGCGACCAGGGGCTCGATGGCGTACGTCGCGAGCGTGGACGGCGTTGTCAGGGCATACGACACCGCCACCGCCACTCCCGCCACGCCCGTCTGGGAGACACCTCTCGGCTATCTTCCAGGCGAGAGCCCGATGGACGACAAGTGGCGGGTCGCCGCCGGGTGCACCGCGGCGGGGCCCGGGTCGCCGGCGATGCACACGCTGGTGACCGAGACCGTGGTCTACGCGACGACCTGGGACGGGCGCGTGGTAGCGATCGACCGGGCGACCGGCCGCAAGCTGTCCGAGTACAACCTGGGCGGCGGCGTGGCGTCAGCGCTGTCGGTGAGCGGCGACCTGCTGTTCGCGCTCACCGACGACGGTTCGATCCACGCGCTCGCGGTCACGAGGGTTCTCGGTCAGTGAGTGAAATGCCGACATAGGTGCTGACCCGACTGCTCGCGATCGCGGGTGTGACGGGGCTGACCCTGCCGGGAGCGGCAGGCCTGGGTGGGCACACCACCCTTCGGCCCGCCGCTCGCGGCGAAGGTGGCCGCGCACGGTGACATGGTCGAAGTGACCCAGGTGGATTCGACCCGGGCTCCACAAGACGACCATGTTGCCTTCCGCGGGCGTGAGTTGAGGGCGGCGGCGTGCCCTGGGGCGAGCGGGATCCGAGTGCGGACCCCCACTGGCTTGAGCTCGATTGGCGACACCGGCCGCCGGCACCGGACCTTGGCTTGCTCCTCGGGGTCGCCGCCGGCGCGGGCGGCTTCCGCTTCCGCCGCAGAAACTCCTGCATCCACTCGGCCACGGTCACCGTGGGATTGAAGTCCTGGCGGGTGCCGGGCCTTGCGCCGCACCTCCTCCGCCGGTGACAGACGACAGGGCTCCGCCGGACGCGCCCCAGCCCGTCGTGCCGCTCTCCATGTCGCCGTTGGTCAGCAGGTTCCCGCCGGCAGCAGTACCGCCGGTGAACTGCCACCAGTTGACGTTGAAGAGATTGCCGCTCCCGCCGGTGTACTTGAAGTACAGGTCATGGGTGCCCGTCGCGCCGTTCACCGGGCAGGTGACGGTCGTCCACGTCTGCCAGCCGCCGGTTCCCGGCACGGTGCAGGTCCCCACCAGCGTGCCGTTGACACCGTCGAGGTGGAGCTCGATCCGGCCGCCGCTGGTCGCGGAGGCCACCCGCGCGGTGAAGGACGTCGCGCCGGAGCCGAAGGCGACGCCCTTGACCTTGATGTGGTCGCCGTTCTCGATCCAGCCGACGTTCATGCCGCCCTCGCTGGAGGGCTCGGTCTCCACGCCTGACTCCCCGGCGATCGTCTCGGCCTCCTGGCGGACGTAGGGGTTCAGCGTGCCCACCTGGGGTGCTCCGGTCGTGGTCATGTTGATCGTGGGGATGGTGCCGTCGGCGTTGTAGGTGAATTTCTCCACGGCGACCGAGCGGGTGAAGCCGCCGCCGCCCGGCAGGGCACCGTTGTGGTAGAAGAAGTACGACCCGCCGTTGAAGTCGATGATTCCGGGGTGGTTGGTGAAACTGCTGCCCTGCGTGGGCATGACCGTCCCGCGGTAGGTCCAGGGCCCGGTGGGGCCGGGGGCCGTCGAGTAACCGATGAACTCTGAGCAGCATTTCGCCGCGAAGACGTTGTAGTACAGGCCGTTGCGCTTGTAGACCCAGGGTCCCTCTTCGTACAGGGTCGGTCGGCTCGTGTTGCCGGTACGGGTGCCGAAGCCCGCGGTGGTGAGGGGGATCTGCGTGGGGCTGCCCGAGTACGAGATCATGTCCGGGTTGAGCCTGACGTACCACAGGTTGGGATTGCCCCAATACAGATAGGCCTGCCCGTTGTCATCGATGAAGACGGTGGGGTCGATCTCACCGTTCCTGACCAGCGGGCGCCCGATGGCGTCGGTGAAAGGCCCGGTGGGGCTGTTCGAGACCCCGACGCCGATGGCCATCTGACCGCTCGCCCGGTCTTTCACCGGTACGTACCAGTAGAACTTGCCGTTTCTGTAGACGGCCTGGCCGGCCCACGCGTCCGCGCTCGCCCAGCTGAAGGTGGCGACCTTCATCGGCGAGCCGTGGTCGGTCCAGTTCACCATGTCCGCGGACGACCAGACCCGCCACTCCTTCATGGTGAAGTACGTCGAGCCGTCCTCGTCGTGTCCCGTGTAGAGATACACCCGGCCGTTGTGCACCAGCGGAGCGGGGTCGGCGGTGTAGATGGTCTGGACGATCGGGTTGTCCGCCCTGGCCGTGCCAGGGATCATCGTCACGAGGCAGAGCAGCGCCATGATCACAAGCGCGCCGCGCCCGGGTAAGACTTCGAACCGAAGTTTCATGATCACCTTCCGGATTGCGGACCGCGGCGCGTCAGGTACGGGTCCAGCGCTGGTTGGCGCCGCCGTGGCAGGTGTAGAGCTGGAGCCGGGTGCCGTTCGCGGTGCCCTGACCCACGGCGTCCAGGCACAGCCCGGACTGCACACCGGTGATGGAACCGTCGGAGTTCACGCGCCACTTCTGGTTGTCGCCGCCCCAGCAGGAGTAGATCTGGATCCTGGCACCGTTGCCGGTCCCGGCCGCGTCGAGGCACTTGTTGCCATAGACCCTGATCTCGCCGGCCGAAGTGGCGGTCCATTGCTGGTTGTCCCGCCCGTTGCAGTCCCACAACTGCACTGCGGTGCCATCCGCGGTGGCAGCGTTCGGAACGTCCAGGCAACGTCCGGAACCCACTCCCCTGATCGGCCCGGTGCCGTCACCGGGCACGGTGGGAGTCGACGTCGGAGTGGACGAGCCGCCGTCCAGCCCGAAGAAGCGGATGGCGTAGACGGCCATCCCGGCGTGCGGCAGATCGTGGCCGGCGCCGGTGATGGTGTACGCCTCGACCTGCCCGGAGCCGAAGACTCGCCGGGTCCATCCGGATTGCGGGCTGTCAGTGGAGGCCGGAGTCTGGGGCAGTCCGTGCACGTTAATCCACTGGTCGACCTCTTCCTGCAGCATCGTGTACGGCAGCACGGAGTCGGCGGTGCCGTGCCAGGCCATCACGCGCGGCCGGGGCCCGGTGTAGCCGGGGTAGGCGTTCCTGACCAGGTCCCCCCACTGCTGCGGCGTCTTGTCCCCGCATCCCGCGGGCCCGAGGCAGCCGTAAGGAACTCCGGAGAACGGCGCGCCGGCCTTGAACACGTCCGGATACGTGGCGAGCAGGTTGTTGGTCTCCATCGCGCCGGAGGAGAAGCCGGTGGCGAACACCCGCTCCGGGTCACCGTTGTAGCGCTGCAGCACGTAGGCCGTCATGGAGACGATCGACACCGGATCACTGCCGCCACCGTGGCGCAGGGCCTCGTTCGACCACACGTCGAAGCAGTTCGACATGCCGTTGGCGCTCTTGTTCGCCTGCGGGTAGATGACGATGAAACCGTACCGGTCGGCGAGCGAGGCGAACTCGGTGCCCTGGTGGAAGCCCGGGGCCCAGCCGTTGCAGCCGTGCATCGCCACCAGCACGCCGGGCCGGGCGGCCACTCTGTCGGGGACGTAGAGGTACATCCGCAGGCCGCCGGGGTTGGCTCCGAAGTTCGTCACTTCGGTCAGGGCCGCCGCCGACGCTCGCGGCGCAACGGTGAGGAACATGGACAGTGCGGCGGCCACGACAGCGACCAGAGCCGCCACGCCGGCTCCTATGGTGGCGTACGCCTTAGGACGCGGTTTCATTCGCTGCCCTTCTCTTCACGTGTTCGGCCTCTCTGTGGGGCTGCCGTCCTGGCGGAGACGCGTCGGACGGGCCCGTACTTCCGAGTCGCCGACGCTCGCGAGCCGACTGCGCCGATACGGGACGGGGAGCGGCCACGGAGCGTCCGGCGGCCTGGTGTGTGGTGCCTGCGCGGATCTCGCTCGGCTGCGGTCGTTAGCGCCCGCTCGGCCAATGCCAGTTGTTAGCGCTAACAAGCAGCTTGCTCGTCGAACTCCTCCTCGGAGGGCCGGTGGGAGGTGGTGGCCTCACGGAGCAAATACGAGACAGAAAGGTAATGTCAAGAGCCTCCGGGCCGGCAGCGGATCAAAGGAGACGGAGGCCGAGCGCGCTCACCTGGCGTTTCCCGGGCAAGGCCGCAGTCGATCGACGAGGGCGTCGCCATGAAACTTTCAGCTGAGGTCTCGCACGGCCGGTTAGGCCGAAACTTTCAGGTCTACCTGATCGACCGTAGTACCACTACAAGGGGCATAAGCGTCGAACGGCGTCGCCGAAAATTTTCACCGTTCGATTGACAAGTTTCGGCGAGATTCCCACACTGAGTTCCCGAGGCGATTTCCCTGTCAGATCGGTGGTGCGCGACAGGGGGCGCTGTAACGACGCCCTTGTGGTGCACGTTCCCCGTGAACGTGACGTCGTGTCCTGCGGGTGTTCCCGCACGCTCCTGTCCGATGATCTGCCTATGGAGGCTGCGGAGCCCCGCCCGGCGCGGCAGCCGCGCAGAGCGGCCGTTACTTCGGCACCGCCATCGCCGCGGGCAGCACCGAGAACTGCGGGTTCCCGGTGGTCGCGAACCGCTCAGGGACGAAACTTAACTAAGATCACTTAGGGTGCCGGGCGCGCCGGTAGCGCAGCCATAGGCCGGCAGCATGTTGCCGATGAGCGGCGACCTGAGCGCAGCGCCAGGCCCAAGGCGATCGTCCGCGCCTCGACTCCAGGTCAGTAACTTAATTCGCGATCTGCCGCAAGTTACCCTATTGCCAACGCGTAACTTCTGTGAAACTTTCACATGAACGAGCAGGACGGCGCGATCTCCCTGGAGGCAAAACTCCAGGCGGGAAGGCATTCCGACGGCAACGCCCAGGTCGGCGAGGGCGCCCCTCGTTGACGCCGGGCCTGACCGTCGGATGTACTCCGCGACAACGCGCTCAACGGAGTAGGCCAAGGATCGACTGTTAGCGCTAACAGGTTGCCCTCTGCGATTCGGTAACGGAGGCCTGGATGTCCCCTCTCGTCCCCCACGACGACACAGGAGCCATGACGGCTACGGTTCGCTCACCAGCGATGTGTTAACGCTAACACATCGCCCAAGAACGGCCTTCGAGGGCCTGACCTGGTGAACACGTGACCGGCGGACGCCGGTCACCGCCCCCCACCTCCAAGGAGCCCCCATGTCCTTGAGCCGTCGCCGGCTCTTACAGGCCGCGGGCGCGACCGTCGCGTTCTCGGCCGCCGGCCAGGTAATCGGCACGCCCTCCGCTCTGGCCGCACTCCCCTGGGCCAGATCCGACATCGGCGTCTCGGCCTACGAGTTCGACCTCGGCCAGGTCCGGCTGACCACCGGCCGCTGGCTGGACAACCAGAACCGCACCCTGAGCTACCTGCGCTTCGTCGATGTCGACCGGCTGCTGTACGTCTTCCGGGCCAACCATCGCCTGTCCACCAACGGCGCGGCGGCCAACGGCGGCTGGGACGCGCCCAGCTTCCCGTTCCGGTCCCACATGCAGGGCCATTTCCTGACGGCGTGGGCGCAGGCCTACGCGGTGCTCGGCGACACCACCTGCCGGGACAAGGCCAATTACATGGTGGCGGAACTGGCCAAATGCCAGGCCAACAACGGCGCTGCCGGATTCACCAGCGGCTACCTGTCCGGTTTTCCCGAGTCGGACATCACGGCCGTGGAGAACCGCACCCTGACCAATGGCAACGTGCCGTACTACTGCATCCACAAGACCCTGGCCGGGCTGCTGGACGTGTGGCGGCTGATCGGCAACACCCAGGCCCGGACCGTGCTGCTGGCCCTGGCCGCGTGGGTGGACACCCGCACGTCGCGGCTCAGCTCGAGCCAGATGCAGGCCATGCTCGGCACCGAGTTCGGCGGCATGAACGCCGTGCTGACGGACGTGTACCAGATGACCGGCGACTCCCGCTGGCTGACCACGGCCCAGCGGTTCGACCACGCGGCCGTGTTCAACCCGCTGGCCGCCGGCCAGGACCAGCTCAACGGGTTGCACGCCAACACGCAGGTGCCCAAGTGGATCGGGGCGGCCCGCGAGTACAAGGCCACGGGCACGACCCGCTACCGCGACATCGCCGCCAACGCCTGGTCCATCACCGTCGGCGCGCACACGTACGCCAACGGCTCCAACAGCCAGGCCGAGCACTTCCGCGCCCCCAACGCGATCGCCGCCCACCTGACCAGAGACACCGGCGAGGCGTGCAACACCTACAACATGCTCAAGCTCACCCGGGAGCTGTGGCTGCTGTCGCCGACCCGGGCCGACTACTTCGACTACTACGAGAACGCCCTGCTCAACCACCTGGTCGGGCAGCAGAACCCGGCTGACGCACGCGGGCACGTCACCTACTTCACCCCGCTCAACCCCAGCGGACGCCGGGGCGTCGGCCCGGCCTGGGGCGGCGGCACCTGGAGCACGGACTACAACTCCTTCTGGTGCTGCCAGGGCACCGGCATCGAGACCAACACCAAGCTGATGGACTCGATCTACTTCCACAACGGCACCACGCTGTTCGTGAACCTGTTCGCGCCCTCCACGCTCAACTGGAGCCAACGCGGCATCACGGTCACCCAGACGACGTCCTACCCGGTCGACGACACCACGTCGCTGCAGGTCACCGGCAACGTGAGCGGATCGTGGGCGATGCGCATCCGCATCCCGGCCTGGACCCAGGGCGCGACGGTCAGCGTCAACGGAGTCCAGCAGACCATCGCCACCACGCCAGGCACCTACGCCGACCTCACCCGCTCGTGGACGTCGGGCGACACCGTGACCGTGCGGCTGCCCATGCGGGTGGTCACGAAGGCCGCCAACGACAACCCCGGCGTGCAAGCCGTCACCTACGGGCCGGTCGTGTTGTCGGGCAACTACGGCAACACCAGCCTTTCGTCGGCCCCGACCCTGACGTCCTCATCGATCACCCGGACCAGCACCTCGTCCCTGGCCTTCACGGCCACGGCCAACGGGGCGTCGGTGCAGCTGGGGCCGTTCTACGACGCCCATGACCACAACTACGTCGTCTACTGGAACACCGGTGGTCAGGGCGGTACCGGCGCGGCGAGCTTCCGGCTGCTCAATGCGGCCAGCGGGCTGGCCCTCGGCATCCAGAACATGTCCACCGCCGACGGCGGCCTGGCCCTCCAGTGGACCGACAACGGCACCGCCGACCACGACTGGGTCCCGGTCGTCGACGGTGACGGCCTGCGGTTCCGCAACGTGCACAGTGGCAAGGTGCTCGGCGTCGAGAACATGTCGACCGCCGACAACGCCCGGGTGCTCCAGTGGGGTGACACCGGCACGGCCGACCACCGCTGGACGATCAGCGACGTCGGCGACGGCTCCGTCAAGATCCGTAATGTCCACAGCTCCAAGCTGCTCGGCATCCAGAACGGCTCGACCGCCAACGGGGCCCCGGTGGTCCAGGACTCCGACAACGGCAGCGCGGACAACCAGTGGCGGTTCGTGCCGAACGGTGCGCGGCGTATCCAGAACGTGGGCACCGGGATGGTGCTCGGCGTCACCGGCATGTCCACGGCCGACGGCGCGCTCGTCGTCCAGTGGGGCGACACCGGCACCGCCGACCACCTGTGGACGGCAATCGTCGACACCGGCGGCTACCTGCGGCTGCGCAACTCCAACAGCCAGAAGGTGCTGAGTGTGGAGAACAGCGGCACCGCCTCCGGCTCGCGCGTCACGCAGTGGGCCGACAGCGGCACCGACGACCACCGCTGGCGGCTGCGCTACGGGTCGGGTGCCGCCTTCCGCGTCCAGTGCGCCAACGGCGGCCGGGTCCTCGGGCTCGGTGGGACGTCCCAGGGCTCGCAGGTCGTGCTCGCCGACGACAACGGCTCGAACAACAACCTCTGGAGGTTCCTGTGAGGCGCGTGCTCGCGGTGCTCTCGTCTCTGCTTCTCGTAGGCGTGCTCCTCACGCCCACGGCGTCGGCCGCCACGGTCGACACCAACGCGTGGTACGTCCTGGTCAACCGCAACAGCGGCAAGGCCCTGGACGTCTACAACGCATCCACCGCCGACGGCGGCCGGATCACCCAGTGGACCCGTAACAACCAGAACCAGCAGCAATGGCAGTTCGTCGACTCCGGCGGCGGCTACTACCGCCTCAAGTCCCGTAACAGCGGCAAGGTCCTGGACGTCAGCAACTCCTCCACCGCCAACGGCGGCGCGATCGTCCAGTGGGCCGACCACAACGGCACCAACCAGCAGTGGCGCCTGGCCGACTCGGCGGGCGGCTACGTACGCCTGATCAACCGCAACAGCGCCAAGGCCCTGGAGGTCCAGGGCGCCTCCACCGCCGACAACGCCGGCATCGTCCAGTACGACGACTGGGGCGGCGACAACCAGCAGTGGCAGCTCGTCCCGATCGGCAGCGACCCGAACCCGGGCGGCGACTACACCAACCCGGTCGTCTGGCAGGACTTCGCCGACGGCGACATCATCCGGGTCGGCGACGCCTACTACTACTCGGCCTCGACGATGCACTACTCGCCGGGCGCGCCGATCCTGCGCTCCTACAACCTGGTCGACTGGGAGTACGCCGGACATTCGGTCCCGAGGCTCGACTTCAACTCCGCCGCCTACGACCTCAACGGCGGCCGGGCGTACGTGAAGGGCATCTGGGCCTCGACCCTGAACTACCGGCCCAGCAACAGCACCTACTACTGGATCGGCTGCGTCGAGTTCAACCGGACCTACGTCTACACCGCCTCAGCCGTCGACGGCACGTGGACCAAGCGCTCCCAGATCAACAACTGCTACTACGACGCCGGCCTGCTGATCGACACCAACGACACCATGTACGTCGCCTACGGCAACAGCACCATCAGCGTGGCCCAGCTCTCGGCCGACGGGCTCAGCCAGGTGCGCTCCCAGCAGGTGTTCCAGACCCCGAGCAACGTCGGCACCCTGGAGGGCTCCCGCTTCTACAAGCGCAACGGCTACTACTACATCTGGCTGACCCGCCCCGCCAACGGCCAGTACGTGCTCCGCTCCACCTCGCCATGGGGCCCGTACGAGATGCGCCAGGTCCTGCTCAACATGCCCGGGCCCATCTCCGGCGGCGGCGTGCCCCACCAGGGCGGGCTCGTCCAGACCCAGAACGGCGCCTGGTACTACATGTCGTTCGTCGACGCCTACCCCGGCGGCCGGGTCCCGGCGCTCGCGCCGATCACCTGGACCGACGACTGGCCGACCATCCAGACCGTCAACGGCGGGTGGGGCGTCAACTACCCGAAGCCGGACATCCAGACCAGCCGGACCGTGGCCTCCATGATCGGCCCCGACACCTTCACCTCAGGCAGCCTTGGCCACCGCTGGGAGTGGAACCACAACCCTGACACCAGCCGCTTCTCCACCGGCAACGGCCTGCGCCTGCAGACCGCGACGGTCACCAACGACCTCTACAACGCCCGGAATACTTTGACCCACCGCATCCAGGGCCCGTCGTCGACGGCGACGATCGAGCTCGACTACTCGCAGCTGGCCAACGGCGACCGCGCCGGGCTGGCGATGCTGCGCGACCAGTCGGCCTGGATCGGCGTCAAACGCGACAACGGCGTCAACCGGGTCGTGATGACCAACGGGCTGACCATGAACAGCTCCTGGCAGACCACCGGCACCGGCACCGAGGCGGCCGGCGCCAACATCTCAGGCGGCCGGATCTGGTTGCGGGTCAACGCCGACATCAGGCCCGGCTCCGGTAGGCAGGCCCGCTTCTCCTACAGCACCGACGGCAGCAACTTCGTCGGCCTCGGCCCGGCCTTCACCCTGAACAACGCCTGGCAGTTCTTCATGGGCTACCGCTTCGGGATCTTCAACTACGCCACCCAGTCCCTCGGCGGCGCGGTCACCGTACGCCGCTTCGACCTCACCACCCCCTGACGCACACGTCGACACGGGAAGGCACCCACCAGCAATGGCAACTCGCCCAAGTCGGATAAATCGGAGCACATCATGAAATTCAGATCGCTATCCGTCCTCGCGACGGTGGTCACCTTACTGGCGAGCCTGTTCGTCGCCCTTCAGACTCAGTCCGCCAACGCGGCCACCGTCGACACCAACGCCTGGTACGTCCTGGTCAACCGCAACAGCGGCAAGGCCCTGGACGTCTACAACCTCTCGACCGCCGACGGCGGCCGCATCACCCAGTGGACCAGGAACAACCAGAACCAGCAGCAATGGCAGTTCGTCGACTCCGGCGGCGGCTACTACCGCATCAAGTCCCGCCACTCCGGCAAGGTGCTCGACGTCTACAACTTCTCCACCGCCAACGGCGGCGCGATCGTGCAATGGGCCGACGGCAACGGCACCAACCAGCAGTGGCGACTGGCCGACAGCTCGGACGGCTATGTCAGGTTCATCTCGCGCCACAGCAACAAGGCCCTGGAGGTCCAGGGCGCCTCCACCGCCGACGGCGCCAACATCGTCCAGTACGACGACTGGGGCGGCAACAACCAGCAGTGGCAGCTCGTCCGGGTGGACGGCGGCGGCAACCCCGGTCAGTGCGATCTTCCGTCGACGTACCGCTGGACATCGACCGGCGCGCTGGCGAACCCGAAGTCGGGGTGGGTCTCGCTCAAGGACTTCACCGTCGCCCCCTACAACGGCAAGCACCTCGTCTACGCCACGACGCACGACACGGGGACGAGCTGGGGTTCGATGAACTTCGGCCTCTTCACCAACTGGTCCGACATGGCCTCGGCCAGCCAGAACACGATGTCCTCCTCCACTGTCGCGCCCACGCTCTTCTACTTCGCCCCGAAGAACATCTGGGTGCTCGCCTACCAGTGGGGCGGGACCGCCTTCTCCTACCGAACCTCCAGCGACCCCACCAATCCGAACGGCTGGTCATCGCAGCAGGTGCTCTTCTCCGGAAGCATCTCCGGCTCCGGAACAGGCCCCATCGACCAGACGGTCATCGGTGACAGCACGAACATGTACCTGTTCTTCGCCGGGGACAACGGCAAGATCTACCGGGCCGGCATGCCCATCGGGAACTTCCCGGGCAGTTTCGGCTCGACCTCGACGGTGATCATGAGCGACACGACGAACAACCTGTTCGAAGCCGTTCAGGTCTACAAGCTCCAGGGCCAGAACAAATACCTCATGCTCGTCGAGGCGATCGGCTCGCAGGGCCGCTACTTCCGCTCGTTCACCGCCACCAGTCTGAACGGTTCGTGGACACCGCAGGCCGCGACCGAGAGCAACCCCTTCGCCGGCAAGGCCAACAGCGGCGCCACCTGGACCAACGACATCAGCCACGGCGAGCTGGTCCGTGCCAGCGCCGATCAGACCATGACCGTCGATCCCTGCAACCTGCAGCTGCTCTACCAGGGACGCAACCCCAACTCCGGCGGCGACTACGGCCTCCTGCCCTACCGGCCCGGTCTGCTGACACTGCAGCGCTGATGACGTGACACGGGTCCGGTCGGAGCCGGCGTGGCAGGGCCGCCCTGCTCGCGCCCTTCCGCGAGACGGCCCTCCGGCTAGGAACACCGTTTCGGGGCGGCCCGGCGATCCGGGCCGCCCCTCCGTCAGCGGCTGCCCGTCTCCCCGCACTCCGTGACTAAACTGCCGCCATGCCCACGGAGTCGTCTCCTCTCACCCTCGCTCAGCTCGCCGAGCTGGCCGGAGTTTCCACCGCGACGGTCTCCAAGGTCGTGAACGGTCGTTCCCAGGTGTCGTCCGAAACCCGCGCCGCCGTGGAGGAGCTGATCCGCCGGCACGGCTACCGCCGCCAGCGCCGCCGCTCCATGCCGACGGCCCTGGTGGAGCTCGTCTTCCACGCTCTGGAGGGCGACTATCCCGTCGAGATCACCAAAGGTGTGGCGGAGGTCGCCCGTCAGCACGACCTCATGGTGGGGATATCGGACCTGCACCGTGACCACACCGCCGGAGACGCCTGGCTGGAGAGCGTGCTGCGGCGCCGCCCGAGCGGCGTGATCGCGGTGTTCTCCGGCCTGACCGAGACCCAGCACGAACAACTCGCCCGCCGCGAGATCCCGCTGGTCCTGCTGGATCCGGCCGACACTCCCGCGCGGAACATCCCATCGGTCGGCGCCGGCAACTGGAACGGCGGGCTCACGGCCACCCACCACCTCCTGGAGCTCGGGCATCGCCGTATCGCCATCATCACGGGGCCCGACTCCGCGCTGTCCAGCCGGGCCCGTCTCGACGGCTACCGCACCGCCCTCGACATGGCCGGCGTGCCTGTCGACCCGGAGCTGATCGGCCGGGGGGACTTCTTCATCGAGGGCGGTCTGGCCCAGGCGCACCGCATGCTGCGCCTGCCCGACCGGCCAACCGCGATCTTCGCCACGAACGACGGCCAGGCCATCGGCGTCTACCACGCGGCCCATCGGCTCGGCCTGCGCATCCCGGATGATCTCAGCGTGATCGGCTTCGATGACATGCCGTCGGTGCGGTGGGCCGTTCCACCGCTGACCACCATCCGCCAGCCCCTCACCGAGATGGCCGCCGCGGCAACCTCGATGCTGCTGACACTGGCCCATGGCGAGCAACTGCCGCAGAGCCGCGTCGAGCTGGCCACCGAACTCGTCGTACGCGAGAGCACCGGGCCTCCCATGCTCCCGCCTGCCTGAGCCGGAGCGCGGCATCCAAGGGTCAACGGGCCGAGTTCACCAGCAGGCGCCCCGAGCAGGTCGTCCCCCCGGACGTGGACGCCTTGGTAAATCTGCTCCACCGAAACAGCTCAGCCCCTCGGCGGTGCTGTGCTCTCGCGGATCGTGAGAGTTGTCGCGAGCTCCAGCCCCGCTTGGGGGACCGACTCCCCGCGGCCGATGGCCAGCGCCAGTTCGGTGGCGGCGACCGCCATCTCGCTCAGCGGCTGGTGGACCGTGGTCAGAGGCGGGTCGACCCAGGCCACGACCGGAACATCGTCGAAGCCCACCACGCTCAGGTCCCCGGGGATGGACAGCCCGAGCTCGCGAGCGGCTTGGTAGACGCCGAGCGCCTGCATGTCGTTCGCGGTGAAGATCGCGGTCGGCCGGTCAGGCCTGGACAGGAGCTCGCGCGCCGCGGCGCAGCCGTCATCGCGGGTGAGAAGGGTCCTGACCAGGAGTTCGGGATCCGCGGGCACGTCGGCTTCAGCCAGCGCGGAGAGGTAGCCGGCCACTCTGGCGCGGCAGAAGGCATGATCCGGACCGCTGATCATGGCGATGCGGCGGTGCCCCAGTTCGAGCAGGTGCCGGGTCGCCGTCTGGCCACCCCTCCAGTTGGTGGCGCCCACGAAGGGAACGCCGTCCGGCAACTCCTCGATCGGGTCGAAGACGACGAACGGGATGCCTTTCGCCTTCAACTTGTCACGCTCGGACGGCGAGAGCTGGGCCACTGACAAGACGCAGCTAGGCCGCCGGCCGACCGTGTCGTCGATGGACATCGTAGGCGTGCCGTGGAGGCCGAACTCCGAAACCATGACCCCGGCGCGGCTCTTTCGCGCCACCTGCTCCACACCGCGGATGATCTCCACGGCCCACATGTGCTCAAGCTCGCGGAACACGAGTTCCACGACATTGCTCCGACTGGCTGAGGGCCTGCGGTATCCGTGCCGGTTGATCAGCTCTTCGACACGGGCACGAGTCTGCTCCGAGACTCCCGAACGTCCGTTGAGCACTTTCGACACAGTGGGGATCGAGACGCCCGCGGACTCGGCGATGTACGCGATGGTGACCGACGCCGGTCCGTCACCTGCCGCGCTCTGCTCGTCGGCCGCTGGTTCGCCCGGTCGGTTGTCCGTCACGTTCACCCTTCCTCATCAGCGGCGGGTCCGCCACGGCGGGTCGGCAGGCCAGGAATCATCACTTACACCAAGGAAACTATAGAGCAAGTCCGACGAAAACTTTCCTGCTGCCAGGACTCCGTCACTGACGGCAAACGGTGGTTTCGCCTTGCGCACCATGCGGGCGAGCGTCGCCGCGGTCGGCATGCAGAGCCAGGCATGGCTGTCATCGCTGGTACCGGCAGGGCTTCCCGCACGAGATGTTCGACAGTACGGTTTCGCGAGAAACTTTCGCGCTGCGCTGAAAAAGGCATGCCCCCTCGCTCTTTCGAAGACTTCTCACCCGGCTACGGCAAGCCGGCACCGCGCCGTCCTCGCTTCAGACGCCCCGTAGCTCGACCTGAACGGCGACTGGACGACGCCCTTGGCCGCGAGTTCTTCGCTTACGGCGGCGATTTCGGGGAGGACCCGCATGGCGGGAACTTCATCTGCGACGGCCTCATGTTCCCGGACCGGACGCCGTCACCGGGGTTCGGTCTCGCCGCCCGGTCGCTCCCCCGGTACCGGCTCGGCGTCAGGGCCGCCGACTTCGCCTTCATCCTGTCGCCGACGTCCTGAACAAAGAGCCACCGCCCCGCGTATGCGCGGGGCGGTGGCGTCAGATCAGAAGAGTCACGACGCGGTGCCGGTGACCGTGTCGCCGGACCTGGTCACCTGGTAGGTGACCTTGGCGCCACTCCAGAAGTGGAAGGTGAGCGTCAGCGGCGCGCCCTCGCGCATGACGCCGAGGAAGTCCTTGAGGAGGCGGATGGAGTTGCCGGCGTAGTCGGGAGAGAAGGTCCTGCCGTACTCCTTGTAGGACGTCCACTCGTGGGGAGCGGCGTTGGTGCCGTCGGCGTACTTGGCCTCCATCGTGGCCACCCGGTCACCCCGGAACTGGGCCGGGACGGTCAGGGACTCAGTGGTGCCGGCCGCGCCCGACAACACCGGCGTCTCGTAGCTGATCACGTTGATCTGCCACGGGATGCCCTGGGAGAACCGGGCCTGGATCGTCGCGTTGACGCCGTGGGCGCGATCGCCCGCCAGCCGGGTGAGGGCGGCTGCCGTGAGCGTGAGCTTGTCGCCGGACACCGTGTAGTCCCGGCCCGGGGCGAGCCTGGCATCGCCATGCCAGAGTCCACGGAACGAGGTCCCGTTCGGATTCAGGGTGAGCGACTGGGCCTCGATCGCGCCCGACTTCGACACGAAGATCGAATCAGTGGAAGCCGTACCGGAACGGGTGGTGAAGCTGGACTTGATCTGGGCGAACAGCCCCGGGTCCTTCCACTGCAGGGTCTCCCGGTTGAGGTGCTGGCCGTTGTCCCACCACATCGTGGTCAGCTTCTTGATCCGCGCCTGGTAGCCCAGCAGTTCGAAGAACTTCAGCTTCTCACCCCGCTGGACGGCGTTCACGTCCACGTCGAAGCTGAGCAGGCCGTACTCACCGAGGATCGCCGGGATGCCGCGGGAGATGAAAGTCTGGGCCGTCCTGTCGTAGTAGCCGATGAGTTCCTGCTGGGACTCTTCGTTGAAGGTGGTGACTCCGGCGATGTTCACGCTGAACGGCCAGTAGCCGTAGTGGTGGATGGTCACGGCCAGGTTCTTGTCGTTCAGCGAGGTGATCTCACCGTTCAGGGCGTCCAGGAGATTCTGGGACGCGTTGGTGTGGAGGGTCGGCAGCACCAGGATGCGGTCGGC
This sequence comes from Nonomuraea sp. NPDC003709, assembly GCF_040610775.1. Lineage (NCBI taxonomy): Bacteria > Bacillati > Actinomycetota > Actinomycetes > Streptosporangiales > Streptosporangiaceae > Nonomuraea > Nonomuraea sp. NPDC003709. The sequence continues at coordinate 129,625 of NZ_JBEXMW010000029.1, forward strand.
GTTCTGGCCGCCGGAGGCGCGGACGATGCCGTGGAAGGAGCGGTTGAGCTCGGCCAGGAGCTTGGTCGCCTCCTCCTCGGTGGTGTTGTCGAACTGGGGTTCGTTGACGCTCTCGAAGAGCACCTTGCGCGGCGCATCGCGGAACGCGGCGGCGATCTGGGTCCAGGAGGCGTTGAAGCGGGCGACCACCTGGTCGCGGTCGGTGGCCATCTTGGCGATCCACTGCCACGAGTCGTGGTGGACGTTGATCAGGACATAGAGGTCGGAGGCGAGCGCCAGGTCGACGACCTCCTTGACCCGGTTCATCCACTTCGCGTCGATGGTGTACGGCGCGGTGGCGGACTGGTGGTCGGTCCAGGTGACGGGGATGCGGACGCTGCGGAAGCCCTGGGCACGGATCGTTTCGAACAGAGCCTTGGTGGCCCGCGGGTTACCCCATGAGGTCTCGTCGGGGATCGCGTCCAGCGTGTTGCCCAGGTTCCAGCCGGGCTGCATGGCCGCCACGACATCCATCGCGCTGCGGACGCCCTTGTCGGTCGAGGCCGCGGTGGGACTGCTGGCCAGCCCCAGTACGGTGATCAGCGCGATGAGAAGGCTCGCCGCGCGCGAGAGGGGGGTTCTCCTCATTTCTTCCCTTCCATGAGTCGCCACTGCGCCTGCTGCGCCGTGGTGTGGATGCGGTGCGTGAGGATCAGGCGGCCGACGCCGGCAGGGAGTTCATGGCGTGACCTCGTAGTCGAACCAGTCGAAGTGGACAGTGCCGGTCGCGGCGTACATGCCGATCACCCGGCCGGTGAAGCCGCCCGCCACCTCGGTGGACAGGTAGCGGCCGTCGAGGGAGGCGAGCACGGTGGAGCCCTCGATGCCGAACGAGAGCGTGTCGGGCGCTGAGCGCGGATAACCGGGAGACCGCGGCTCGGCGGCCTGGACCGTGAGCACCAGCGGACCGGCGGGGACGGCCTGTTCCGCGACCACGCTCCGTACCGAGCCGATGCGGGCGATGACCTGGACCCGGCCGTCGCCCGCCTCGATCTCGTAGTGGTGGTGCTCGTCGAGCCGGACCGCCAGGCCGCCGCGCCCCTGCGCGGAGTCGATCAGGGTCCTGGCCCGCCACCTCAGGTGCTGCGCGCGGCGGCCGAGGAAGGTCACGTCGTGCTCGTCGAGGGAGGCGCCGTCGGCGCGGAGCGTCAGCGATCCGGCCCGCTCCTTGGTGGTGTACAGGTCCGCCGGGCGGCTCCGCATCGAGATCCAGCAAGCCTGAAGCTCAGCCAGGTCGAAGTCGTCCATGAACGATCCGGACGGCGAGCCGGAGACGATCTCGCCGACGACCGGCCAGCCCTCCTCCCAGGTCACCGGGGCGAGGAAGGTTTCACGGCCGAGGACATGCCAGCCGGGGGTGCCTCCGCCGGGCCGTACGCCGAGAAAGGCCATCCACCAGGAGCCGTCGGGAGCCTGGACGAGATCCGCGTGGCCGGTGTTCTGGACCGGATGGCCGGTGCTGCGGTGCGTCAGGATCGGGTTGGCCGGGCACGGCTCGAACGGCCCGTCGGGCGCGGGCCCGCGGGCGATCGACACGCCGTGGCCCCGCTCGGTGCCGCCCTCGGCGATGAGCAGGTACCAGTGGTCACCGATCCGGTAGAGATGCGGCGCCTCCGGGGCGGCGGCGCCCGGCGTGCCCGACCAGAGCTTGTGCGGCTCCCCGAACGTCTCCCCCGTCCGCGGGTCGATACGCACCTGCGCGATCCCGGCGACCGTACACCAGCAGGTGCCGTCGTCGTCCCAGGCCAGATCGGGGTCGATGCCGGGGACGCCGGGCAGCCGGATCGGGTCGGACCACGGCCCCGCCGGGTCGGTGGCGGTGAACAGCATGTTGCCACCGCCATCGGCCACGACGGTGACGATCAGCCAGAACCGGCCGTCGTGGTGGCGGAGCGTGGGCGCGTAGACCCCGCCCGACGAGGGGGTGTCGGCGGACAGGCGCAACTGGCTCGGCCGTTCCAGCGCGTTGCCGATCTGCGTCCAGCGCACGAGGTCGCGGCTGTGGAAGACGGGCACGCCGGGGAAATATTCGAAGCTGGAGCAGACGAGGTAGTAGTCGTCGCCGACGCGGCAGATGCTGGGGTCGGGATGGAATCCGGCGATAACCGGATGAGGATCGGACACGCCGCGCGGTCCTTTCATCGGAGGCGGAGCAACGCTGCGGACGGAGCGGTGGGCAGGGTCACGGTGAGCTGCCGACCCTCTCTGATCGCGGCCTTGCCGCCGGCGGGATAGAGCAGTTCTGCTCTGTTCGGGTACGGCAGGCAGAGGGTTTCTTCGCCGCCGCGTCGCCAGAGGGTGAGATAGGTGGCGGTCGGGGCGTGCATGGCCAGCACGATCCACGGGTCGTCCCAGGCCGGCAGGCCGAGCGGCCAGGCGGGTACGGCCTGCGGCAGGTCGGCCCGGAGGCCCTTGTAGACGGTCACGGCCTCGTGGACGAGGTCGCGGGCTTCGGGGCCGAGTTCCGTGATCAGGCCGGACAGGTGGATCCGGCCGAGCAGCGCGCCGGCCATGGTGAACGCCACCTCGTCCGGGGAGTCCCCAGGCTGCGGATAGGCCCAGACGGCGCCCTGCTCGGGCGGGACGGCGGTGGGGGCCGAGGCCGCGATGGGCGCGTAGAGCTGGAGGTTCTGCTGGTCGCTGGTGGACTGCAGTTGGAGCCGGGAGAGCAGGGCGTTGTCGGAGCGCATGCCACCGGAGGCGCAGTTCTCCAGCACCAGGTGCGGGTGCCGGTCCAGGATGCCGTCGAGCCAGTCGAGCTGGGCGCGGTTGTGGCCGAGCAGCCCGGCGGCGGGGGCCTCGCCGTCATGGCTGCTCGTTCCGGAGCCGGGGTCGATGTTGTGGTCCAGCTTGAGGTAGCCGATGCCCCACTCGCTGACCAGGCGGTCCACCACCCGGTCGAGGTGTCCGCGGGCCGCCGGGTGGCGCAGGTCCAGGTGGTGCCGGAGGTTCTCGGTGACACGGACGCCGTCGCGGCGGAAGAACGCCTCGTCGGGCAGGGACTTCGCCAGTGGGCTGCGGACGCCGATCACCTCAGGTTCCAGCCACAGGCCGGGGGCCATGCCGCGTAGCCTGATGCGATCCAGGACCTCGTGGATGCCCCGATCACCTGGGAAGCGCGAGGCGGACGGCTCCCACGCCCCGACCGAGCCCCACCAGTCCTCGTCGGCGTCGGCGTACCAGCCGGCGTCGATGACGAAGTACTCCGTCCCGGCTTCCGCCGCCGCGTCGATCAGGGGAAGCAGTTTCTCCGTCGTGGGATCGCCCATCAGGCAGTTCATGTAGTCGTTGAAGATGACGGGCAGCCACTGGTGGTCCGGGTGCGGGCGGCGGATGGCCCGGCGATATCGGGTCAGCGCGGCGAAGGCTCCGTCGTGGTCGCCCACGGCGAGCGCGACGGGCACGGAGCGGAAGACCTCGCCGGGCGCCAGCGGGTGACGCCAGCCGTGGTGGGCGTCGCTGGGACCGGACAGCGCCACATAGGCGGCGCCTTCGCGCTCTCCGCACTCCCAGCGCCAGCCACCGCCGTTGTGCTCGATCTGCCACAGCCATGTGCGGCCGGTCTCGCGGTCGGCCAGGCCGCCCATCGGGAGGTTGCCGCAGCTCGACCAGACCCCCTGCCCGGCCAGGGTGAAGCAGCACTTGCCGTTGCCGTACCTGACCCGGCCGTTGAGCTGGGGGGAGGTGACTCGCAGCGGCCGGCGCTGCCATCTGTACTCGGCGAGCCAGTCGTTGTCGGCCCACAGCACGTCGGCGCTGTCCACGTCGGCGGTGAGCCCGCCGACCGTCAGGGAGGTGACCGACTCCAGCAGCAGCGTCTCCTCACCCTCGTTGCGGAGGATCACCTCACTGCGGAGCACGGGCAGGCCCTCCGGCGACCGGTAGATCACCTCCGCGGCGAGCCCCGTTTGCGGGTCGTGAAGTTCGACGGTGAGCACGTCCGCGGTGGCGTGGTGTCGCCGGTAGCGCATCCGCGCACCGATGGTGGTGTCGACGAGCCGGTGGGTCGACCAATGGCGGCCGTGCCCGGTCGCGGTCACCTCGACCAGCGGGAGCGCCGCCTGGTACAGCTCGCCGCCGGGCGGGCCGAGGTAGACCAGGCGAGCGTCACTGATCTCGAGTCGCAGGGCGTCGTGGCCCCAGGTGATCATCGGTTCTTCCTCAGTACGGCGCAGCCGCCTGGCGGCAGCTCGCTCACGGGAGCGCCGGTCAGCAGATCGTGGGCGCTTTCGGGGAGGCTGATGGTTGTGGCGGTGTGGTTGAGGAGGAACTCCCAGCTGCGGCCGTCCGTGGCATGCCGGGTGACGGATTCGACGCCGGGCGGCTCCGTGCCGACCCCGAGGATACGGGTGATCAGGGCGGCGTAACCGGGGTCGTCGAGCCGCGTCGACAGGTACCAGCCCTCGCCCTGGCCGAACCGGTGCCGGGTGAGGGCGGGGTGCCCGGTGAGCATGCCGTGGGTGTAGGTGAGGACCGTCTCGGCGCCCTCGCTGCGCAGCAGTTCGCTCCAGACCGTGGCTCGGGTGCCGTCCGACAGGACGATGTGCTCGCCTCGCCGCAGCGGACGGTGCTCCTCGACCCGGATGCCCAGCGCCTCGCGCAGCGGCGTCGCGGGGTAGCCGCCCAGGCGGGCGTGGAGGTACTCGTCGACGAAGCCGGTGAAGTGCTGGACGAGCAGCGTCCCGCCGCCGGAGACGTAGCGGCGCAGGTTCGCCGCCCCGGCGTCGGAGAGCAGGAAGAGGGCCGGAGCGACGATGAATCGGTACCGGCTCAGGTCGTGCTCGGGGTGGGCGAAGTCGACCGTGACTCCGGCCTCCCACAGCGCGCGGTGGGCGCGGCGCAGGCTGCCGTGATAGTCGAGGTCCGCCGAGGGCAGGCCATCGACCTCCATCGCCCACCAGGCGTCCGCGTCGTGCAGCACGGCCACCTCAGCGGTGACCGTCGAACCCTCGACCTCGCCGAGCCGCTCGACGGCCTCGCCCACCGCCTGGACCTCGCGGAAGATCCGGCTGTCGGCTCCCGCGTGCGGAACCATCGCCGAGTGCCACTGCTCGGCCCCGGCGCGGGACTGACGCCACTGGAAGAACAGGGCGCCCTCCGAGCCACGGGCGATGTGGCCGATCGTGTGGCGCAGGATCTCGCCGGGCTCCTTGCCAAGGATCCGGTCGCCGTCGTAGACGGTGTTGGCGCCCTGTTCCATCAGCAGCCAGGGGCGCCCGCCCGCGAAGGAGCGGGCGCGGTCGGCGGCGAAGGCGGTGTCCGCGGCGGCGTCCAGGCCCGGCGCGTCCGGGTAGTGGTCGATGGAGATCACGTCCACCTCGCGGCCCAGGGCCCACAGGTCCACGTTCTGGTAGCCGGGAAGCATCATGTTGGTCGTCACCGGCCGGTCGCTGTGCTCGCGAATCGCGTCGCGCTGCTCCCGGAAGGCCGCCAGCACCAGGTCGGACCAGAACCGCCGGAAGTCCAGGTGCTGGCCCGGGTTCTGGTGCCAGTTGGTGGCACGCGGCGGCAGCACCTGCTCCCAGGAGCCGTACCGCTGACTCCAGAACGCCGTCCCCCACGCCTCGTTGAGCGCCTCGAGCGACCCGTGACGGTCACGCAACCAGTCGCGGAACGCGGCGGCGGTGTGGTCGCACCAGCAGAGCGTGACGTACTCGTTGTGCACGTGCCACATCACGACCGCCGGATGCTCGCCGTACCGCTCCGCGAGTGCTCTTGCGATGTTTCGCGCAGCAGTGCGGTAGGCGGGGGAGGCCAGGCAGTAGGTGTCCCGGCTGCCGTGAATGTGCCGGGCGCCGTCTCGTGTGACGGGCATGGCGTCGGGATGGGCCAGGGTGAACCACGGTGGCGGGGAGGCCGTGGGAGTCGCCAGGTCCACCGAGACGCCGTTGGCGTGGAGCCGGTCGAGGTGTGCGTCGAGCCAGGCGAAGTCGTAGCGGCCCTCCTCCGGCTCCAGCAGCGCCCAGGAGAAGACGCCGACCGTCGCCAGGTTGACCCTGGCGCGGCGCATCAGCGCGTCGTCTTCCTTCCAGACCGCTTCGTCCCACTGCTCGGGGTTGTAGTCGCCGCCGAAGAACATCACGCTTCCTCCGCCCTGATCGGGAGCCGCGCTCCGTCGCGCAGGAAAGCGTCCTCGATGCGCCAGGCCTCGGGGTCGCGAAAATGGGGGGACATATGGAGTGCTCCTAGATGAGGCTGTGCCGGGGGGCCGGGCCGGTGCTCTCGCGGATGGTCAGGGTGGGGGCGAGCAGCACCAGTTCGTCGGTGGGCTGCTCGCCGCGCATGGACGCGGTGATCCGTGACATGACCTGCTCGACGGCGATCCGGCCGAGCTCCTTCGCGGGGCCGGTTACCGCGGTGAGGGCGGGCGCGTACCGTTCGGGCAGATGTTCGGGGCACAGGGCGATCACCGACGCGTCCTCGGGAACCGTCCGCCCGCTGGTGCGCAGGAGGTCGAGCAGCGGCCCGATGGCTCCCTCGTTCTGCACCACGAAGCCAGTGGTGTCGGGCCTGTCCGACAGGATCCGTCCGAGCGCACCGGCCGTGCTCTCATAGGTGCCCTCGCATGGACGGTGCAGGAAGCGCAGACCGCGTTCCTCCGCACGCGCGCGGAACCCCGCCAGGGTGCGCTCGGCGTATCCTGCGTGCCGCCGGTAGATGCCGGAGCCGTAGCCGATGAAGGCGATGTCGCGGTGGCCCTGGTCGGCCAGATGATCCGCGCACAGCGCGCCGGCGGCGGAGAAGTCGTGGTCGACGCAGGACAGCCCGCGGGGATCCTCGGGCAGGCCGATGAGCGCCGCCTGGGTACGCAGGTCCCCCAGCGTCGAGATGCGTTTGTCGTCCAGCTCGACGTCCATGAGGATGACGCCGTCGGCCAGGCCGCTGGCGGCGAGGCGGCGGATACCGTCGGGGCCCTCGTCATTGGTGATCAGCAGGACGTCGTAGCTGTGCTTGCGGGCGGCCACGGTGACGGAGGTGGCGATCTCCATCATGATCGGCACGTACACGTCGCTGCGGAGCGGCACTGCCAGAGCGAGGATGTGCGAGCGCTTGCCCGCCAGCGCCCGGGCGCCCGCGTTCGGGTGGTACCCGAGCTCGATCACACAGCGCTCGACGCGCCGCCGGGTCTCGGCGGAGACGCGGCGCTTGCCGCTGAGCGTATAGCTGACCGTGCTCGGGGAGACGCCCGCCGCCCTGGCCACATCGGCGATGGTCACCATCGGTTCAACCCTTGATTGCGCCGGTCAGGACACCGGTCCGGAAGTGCTTCTGAACGAACGGGTAGACGATCACGAGCGGCACCAGGGTGAGGACCACCACGGCCATCTGCAGCGACAGGGGGGCGGTCTGCGCGTGCGCCATGCCGAAGCCGGCGTTGACCGAGCCGGGCATGCCGACTCCGCGGTTGACGTAGGTCAGCAGCACGTACTGCAGCGGCCACTTCTCGCTCTCTGTCGGCATGTAGAGCATGACGTTGAAGAAGGAGTTCCAGTAGCCGACGGCGTAGAAGAGTGCGATCACTGCGGTCACCGCCCGCGAGGTGGGCAGGACGACGGACAAGAGGATCCGCCAGTCCGACGCGCCGTCCATCCGCGCCGCGTCGATCAGCTCACCCGCGGTGCTGGAGTAGAAGGAGCGGAGCACCAGGATGTTGAAGACCGAGACCGCGCTCGGGAGGATCAGCGCCCACCACTGGCCGTAGCCCCCAAGCCCGGTCACCACCAGGAAGGTCGGGATGAGGCCGCCGCCCACGAACATCGTGACGATCAGCAGCACCAGGATGAAGCGGTGCCCGAACGAACGCGGCCGCGACAGGCCGTACGCGCACAGGACCGACACCACCATGGACAGCGCCGTGCCGACGACGGTGATGCCGAGGCTCACCAGCAGCGCGGTACGTACGGTCGAGTCGGTCAGCATCTCCTCATATGCCTGGAAGGTCAGGCCATCCGGCCAGATCACCAGGCCGCCGGCCCGGCCGATGGCACCCTTGGTGGACAGGCTGGTCACCACGATGATCCACAGGGGGACCAGCACGACCAGCAGCACACCGCCGAGGGTGATGCCCTTGGCCGACTGACCGGCGACAGTCGGCGGTTCCTGCCAGCTCGGGCGTGTCGCCCGCCGCGCTCGCGGTGCCCGCACCGCGCGCCTGGCGCCTCCGATGGTGAATACCTTGGTCATTTCCGGTACAACCCGTCCTCGCCGAAGGAGTGCGCCAACCTGTTGGCGCCCCAGATGAGCAGGAGCGAGATCACGCTCTTGAAGAGCCCGGCCGCCGCGCCGAAGCTGTAGTTGGCCGTGGCGACGCCGTAGTAGAAGGCGTAGGTGTCGAGCACCTCCGCGCTCTCGTGGCCGACCGCGTCCCGCTGGATGAGGAACTGCTCGAACCCGACGGAGAGCGCTCCGCCGAGCCGGAGCACCAGCATCAGCACGATGACTCCCCGCAGGCCCGGCAGGGTGATGTGCCACATCCGCCGGAAGGGCCCTGCGCCGTCCGCGGCCGCCGCCTCATAGAGGCCGGGGTTGATGGCGGCCAGCGCGGCCAGGAAGACGATGATCCCCCAGCCGGCCTCCTTCCACACCCCCTGGAAGGTGACCAGGAGCGCGAAAGTGTCCGGGTTGGTCATCACGTCCCAGGTCTGGAGGTCATGCGAGCGCAGGAACTGGTTGAGCGCGCCCGCGCCGCCCAGCATCTGCTGGAAGATCGTGATGACCAGGACCCACGAGAAGAAGTGCGGCAGGTAGACGACCGACTGGACGAAGTTGCGCACCCGCTCGCTGAGCACCGAGTTGAGGAGCATCGCCAGCGCGATCGGGACGGGGAAAAACAGGACGAGCTGGACGAAACTCAGGTAGAGCGTGTTTTTCAGCGCGCCCCAGAACAGCGGGTCGGTGAAGAGCTGGCTGAACTGGTCGAGTCCTGCCCAGTCACTGCTCCAGATCCCCACCAGCGGGTCGTAGTACTGGAAGGCGGTGATGACCCCGACCATCGGGGCGTAGTTGAAGATCAGGAGCAGGCCGACCGCGGGCGCCACCATGATCAACAGCGACCGGTCGCGGCGCAGCCTGCCCCACCAGGTCAGGCGCTCGTTCACTGGCCTGTGCCGTACTTGTTCAGCACGTTCTCGGTCATCCACCCCTTGAGCCGGTCCAGGCTGCTCTTCTTCCAGGTGTCGATGACCTCCTGGACCTCGGAGACCTTCTTCTTGCCGTGGTAGCAGTCCTTGATGGCGTCGTCGAGGGACTGCGGCGCGTTGGCCATGGACAGCTGCTGCGGCATGCTGATGTTCATGTTCCAGAACACCGGCTTGTAGAGAGCGTTAACATTTGCGGCCTGCCAGGCCGCGTAGTCCTTCGTGACCTGGTCGGCGCCGGGATTACTGATCACGCCGGGCGGCGCGGCCAGAAACGGGAAGGTCTGCGGCTGGACGAACTTCTTGCCGTCCTCGTTCGCGGTCGGCACCCCGTCCTTCATCGTGTAGTGGACGCCCTCCACCCCGAAGGTGACCATCGTGTACTCGGCGGACCCGTACGGTGCGGCCAGATAGTTGGCGACCGCGAGCAACTCCTCGATCTGCTGGGGCTTCAGGCCGGCGTTGAGATAGCTGAAGACGTTCGTGGAGGCGCCCATGAAGACCTGCGGCTTGCCCGCGCCGTCGTGGGTGAAGTAGTTGAACGCGGCGCGCCGGTAATTTTTGTCGGCGGCGGTGCCCGACTCGTGGTCGGTGAGGTTCCAGCCGCCGGTGCCGCCGCCCTGGATCAGCACCTTGCCCGAGTAGAAGCGGGTGGCGCCGGAGGCGTTCTGGCCTGCGATCGTGTCCGGGTGGAGGTAGCCGGCCTTCGCCAGCCGGTAGTGCCAGTCGAGCGCCTCGAGGAACTGCGGCAGCTCGTACTTGTGGAGCAGCTTGCCCCCCTCGACCTTCCAGTTGGACGGGATGTCCCAGGCGGTGAAGAGGTAGGTGAACACGTCGTCGAAGGCCCACACGCCGCGCTTGGCGTCGGTCAGCTCCTTGCCCAGGTTCATCATGTCATCGACGGTCTTCACCTGGTCGGCGGTGATTCCTCGCGCCTCCAGGATGTCCCGCCGGTAGTAGATGCACCCGGCGACGACGAAGTTGCTGGAGAACGAGGGGATGCCGTACAGCTTGTCGCCCCACGCGCCGGCCTGCCAGGCGCCGGTGGGGATGGCGGCGAGGTTGGGATACTTCTTGATCTTGTCGCCGGCCAGGTAGGGGGTCAGGTCGGCGAGCTGGGTCCCGACCAGCCCGCCGATGTTGAACGCGGTGTTCCACCAGGTCGGCAGCTGGATCCAGTCGGGGAGGCGCTTGGCGGCCGCCATCGGCGGGACGATGGTGTTGTAGTTGTTGCCGTCCGCCGGCTTCATGGTGAGGGTGACGCCCAGGGCCTTGTTCATGGCCTCGTAGAAGGAGTTCCTTGCCGGCGGGACCGTGCCCCAGAGCGGAGTGACGGCGGTGTAGCTGCCACCCTTGCCCGGCACCGCCGAGACGGTCTTTACCGCAGTGGACGGGGACGGGTAGACCAGAAAGGCGGGGTCGGTCGCCCCGGCCAGCCCTGGCACGGACGGGATGTCCGCCTTGACGGCGGTGCTCGGCACGTACGACGGAAGCGCCGCCTGGAGCCCGGTCTTGGTGTTCGTGCCGATCTTCCGCTGGGGCGCGTTGCTGCAGGCGGCGAGGAGGGGAACCATCGCCGCGGCGCCGATGAAGGCTCTGCGGTTCAACTCGGGGGTCATGGGGGGGGTTACCCTTCGAAGTCGTCGAAGCGCTTCTATGTTGCCGCGAGACTAATGACATGTTTCCGGCAGCACAAGGGAAGTTGTTAAACGAAAGTTTCTCTCCTGTGAAGCATTGACACTCCAGCAGGCTCGTGACAGCGTCGATGCGCTTCGCTGACCGCCCTCCCATCGAGCCTGCTTAGAGGTCTGACACGTGAGTTCCCCGTCTCCGTCCGCAGCCGACGCGTTTCCCTTCAGGGACCACGCTCTGCCGATGCGCAAGCGCGTCGATGACCTACTCGGACGGTTAACATTCGACGAAAGAATCGCGATGCTGCACCAGTACGCGCCTGCCGTACCGCGTCTGGGCATCGCCTTGTTCCGCACCGGGAGCGAAGCCCTGCACGGCGTGGCGTGGCTGGGGGTGGCGACGGTATTTCCGCAGGCAGTTGGCCTGGGTGCGACGTGGGACGAGGAGTTGGTGCGGCTGGTCGCCGAGGCCGTCTCGGTCGAGCTGCGCGCCTTCCACCGCCACCGCCCGCCCGTGATCGGCTCCGGCGCCAACAGCCTGCAGGCGTGGGCTCCCGTGGTGAACCCGTTGCGCGACCCGCGCTGGGGGCGCAACGAGGAGGGCTACTCCGAGGACCCGGTGCACACCGCACGGCTCGGCGTGGCCTACTGCCAGGGCCTGGCCGGCGATCATCCGGCCTTCCTTCGTGCGGCCCCGGTGCTCAAGCACTTCCTCGCGTACAACAACGAGGACGACCGATGCGTCACCTCCTCCGGCGTCCGTCCCCGGGTGCTGCACGAATACGATCTGGCAGCGTTCCGGCCAGTGGTCGCCTCGGGCCTGGCCACCGGCGCGATGGCCGCGTACAACCTGGTCAACGGCCGTCCCTGCCACGTCAGCCCGCTCATCGAGACGGAGCTGCGGCGCTGGGCCGAGCCGACCGGACACGAGCTGTTCGTGGTCAGCGACGCGGAGGCGCCGTCCAACCTGGTCGACCTGGAGCATTACTTCGACGATCACGCCGAATCCCATGCCGCCGCGCTCAAGGCCGGGATCGACAGTTTCACCGACCACGGCGAGGACAGCGGGACTCCGGTCGGCAGGCTGCGCGAGGCGCTGGATCGAGGACTGATCGACGAGGACGACATCGACCGCGCGGTGCGACGGCAACTTTCGGTGCGCTTCCGGCTCGGGGAGTTCGATCCGGACCTCGACCCGTACGCCGCCATCGGCCCCGAAGTGATCGACTGCGCCGAACACCGGGCTCTCGCCCTGCGCGCCGCGACCGAGTCGGTGGTGCTGCTCAAGAACGACGGCCTGCTGCCCTTGGAGCGCAACCCGCGGGTCGCCGTCATCGGACCGCTCGCGGACACGTTGTTCGAGGACTGGTACAGCGGCACCATGCCGTACCAGATCAGCGTCGCCGCCGGGCTGGAGGCGGCGCTCGGCGAGGTCGTCCGCGTGGAGGGCGCCGACCGGATCGCCCTGCGTTCACGCTCCACCGGTGAGCTGCTGGGCAAGTCCTCCTTCGACGTCGTCGACTGGGGCGGCGGTGCGTTCACGCTGCGTGACGCCGCCAACGGCCGCTACCTCAGCCTCCAGGCGGACGGCTCGCTCGCCGCAGATCGGGAGGTGCTCAAGACCTGGGACATCAACGAAACTTTCTACCTTGAAGCGGTCGCCGATGGCGTGGTGCTGCGCAACGTTCGCACCGGCCGGTACGCCGTCGTCGACCCCGTTGACGGGCGGGTCAGCGTCACCGCCGAAACTCCCGCCGACGCCGAGTGCTGGGAGCGGGAACTGCTCCATGACGGTACGGCAGCGGCCCGGTCCGCGGCCGAGGCCGCAGACGTCGCCGTCGTGGTGCTCGGCAACCACCCGCTCATCAACGGCCGCGAGACGGAAGATCGCCGGGACCTCGCGCTGCCCGAGGGGCAGGAAGCGCTGCTGCGCGCGGTCGCCGAGGTGCGCCCCGAAACCGTGCTCGTCACCATGAGCAGCTACCCCTACGCCCTGGACTGGGCCGATGAGCACCTGCCCGCCATGGTGTGGACGTCCCACGGCGGGCAGGAAACCGGCCGGGCGGTGGCTGCCGTCCTGCTCGGCGAGGCCGAACCGAGCGGGCGGTTGCCGCAGACCTGGTATCGCGGCGACGACGAGCTTCCGCACCCCCTGGACTACGACATCATCAAGGCGGGCTGGACCTACCAGTACCACCGGGCCGCTCCGCTGTATCCCTTCGGCCACGGGCTCTCCTACACGGAGTTTGTCTACGGCGACCTGCGGCTGTCCTCGGGAACTGTGCCCCAGGACGGTACGGTTGAGGTCTCGCTCACGCTGACCAACGCCGGAACCCGGCAGGGATCTGAGGTGGTGCAGCTCTACGTCCGGGCGTTGAACGCCCGCTACGAGGCCCCTTCGCTCCGGCTCGCCGACTTCCGCAAGGTCGCGCTGTCTCCGGGCGACAGGCTGGATCTCACGTTCCGGCTGTCAGCCGAGCACCTGGCCCATTGGGACGTGGCCGGCGGGGCCTTCACCGTTGACCCCGGCGACTATGAGGTGCTGGTGGGCCGCTCCGCCGGTGACATCACCCTGACGGCGCCGATCACAGTGAGCGGTCCCGCCCCCGGGCCGCGCGTCGTCGTCGACAGGCGCACGTCGGCCGTCGACTTCGACGACCACGCGGCCATCACCCTGGTCGACGCCACCCGTACCACCGGCGACGCGGTCGCTCCCGCGAAGCACGAGCAGCCCGCGACCCTGCTGTTCCGCTCCGTCGAGCTGTCCGGCGCGGTCCGGGTCGAGGCCGAGGTCGCCGGTGTGTGTCCAGGGAAGCTGGAGTTCCTGGCAGGTGACCGGCTGCTGGCGGAGATGTCGGTGCCGGCCACCGGGAGCCGCTACGCATGGACGACCGTGACCGGCGACCTGACGACGTCGCCGGACGGCGTCCATGATCTGCAGGTGAACGTGCACGGCGACGTTCGGCTCGCGGCGTTCCGCTTCGGCTCGACCGCCTGAAATGAGCGGCCGTCCGGACCGCTGGAGCCGCCGCAGGAGAGCGGGCCGGCTCCAGGGTCCGGACGTCACATGACGTTCAGACGCGGGTCCACTTCTGGTTGTTCTGGCCGTTGCACGTCCAGATCTGCACCTTGGTGCCGTTGGCGGTGCCGGCGCCGCTGACGTCCACGCACTTGTTCGCTCCGACGGCAGTGATGCTGCCATCGGCGTTGAACCGCCATTTCTGGTTGTCCCGCCCGTTGCAGTCCCAGATGATCAAGGCGGTGCCGTCCGCCGTCCCGCCCCCGTTCACGTCCAGGCACTTGTTGCCGTACGCCCGCAGCTCACCCGCGGCGGTCGACGTCCACTGCTGGCCGGGCTGCCCGTTGCAGTCCAAGATCTGCACCTGTGTGCCGTTCGTCTGCGAGGCGCCGTTGAGGCACCGGTTCGATCCCACACCCCGCACCGCGCTGGTGCTGCCAGGGGGCGAGCCGTCACCCTGCCCGACGCCCTTGCCGTTGACGGTGAACGAGTCCACGTCGAACGAGTTCGCGGACGGCGCCTTGAACACGACGTAGACATTGTGGGTGCCACCGGGATCGGTGACCTGCACCGCGGGCAGGGACACGTAGGTGTTCCATCCCCCGGTGGACGGGACGGGGCTGGAGGCGATGAGGGCCCCCGTCGGCGAGTCGGCGTGCAACTCGATGGACGCCCCGGTGTTGGACGGTGCCGAGACGCGGAAGGACACCGTGTCGATCCCGGACAGGCTGATCGGGCTGAAGGAGATCCAGTCGTTGTTGGAGATGTCGCCGAGGCGCCTGCCGCCTTCGGCTCCGGACTCGTCGACGATCCGGATTCCGGACGAGCCGGTGAAGTGCTCGGCCTGCTTGTGCTTGGGCTGCAGGGTGATGCCGGCGCTGCCCTTCAGGCCGCCCTTGTCGGTGTAGTCGGCGGACAGGGCGTAGTAGACGTTGGCGGCCTCGTCATGGCCGGACGCGGTGGTCGTGACCGTTCCGGAGCAACCGGTGTACTGGCCGGTGTCGTGGGCGTGCTGGTCATGGCCGAGCGCCGTGATCACGTTGACCTTGGTGCAGTCGACGGCGCCGTCCTCGGGGTCCGTGACGTTCACCGTGTAGGCCACCTGGTCGCCGAAATTGATGAACCCGCCGTCGGGCGGAGCCGAGAAGACGACCTTGGGACGGGTGTTGCCGACGGCGATGGGCAATGTGACGCTGCCCGTCTTCCCGCCGGAGTCCCGTACGGTCAGCTTGGCCGTGTAGGTTCCGTTGGCGTTGTAGGTGTGGGACGGGTTGGCGCTGGTGGAGGTCCCGCCGTCACCGAAGTCCCACGCGTAGGTGATCGCGTCGCCGTCGGGGTCGGACGAGCCGGCCGAGGAGAACGCCACCGTCAGCGGCGCCGCGCCCGAGTCGGGGTTGGCGCTCGCCTTGGCCAGGGGCGCGCGGTTTCCGGCTACGTAGTCGACCCGGTAGACGCTGTCATCGGTGTTCGAGTGGCCGAAGCCGTTGCCCCAGTCGGCCATGTACAGGGCGCCGTCCGGACCGAACTTCATGTCGATCGGCGCATGCGGGGCGAGCTGTGCCACGAAGGGGTTGATCTTCAGGAGGTTGCCCGAGGAGTCCAGGCGGAACTCCTTGACGAAGTTGCGGCTCCATTCGTAGAGGAACGGCGTGCCGTCGAAATACTCGGGGAACTTGCGGTCGGAGCCGCCGGCGGCGTCGTACCGGTAGAAGGGGCCGCCCATCGGGGCGGCACCGCCGCAGCAGTCGATCTCGGGGAACTCGGCCGAGGCGTGGTAGTTGTACCAGACGGTCGCGGGCTTGGCCGCGGGCAGATTGGTCAGGCCGGTGTTGTTGGGCGAGTCGTTGACCGGTGCCGAGCAGTTGAACTTCGCGCCGGAGGTGTTGGTGGCGAAGTTGAAGTCGTTGAACGGGATGTTGTTGCCGACGCAGTACGGCCAGCCGTAGAAGCCCGGCTGCTTGATCAGGTTCCACTCGACGGTGCCCTCGGGACCGCGGTTGGGGTTCGCGGCGCCGGCGTCGGGGCCGTAGTCACCCGCCGAGATCCAGCCCGTGACCTTGTCGACCGAGAAGCGGAACGCGTTGCGGAAGCCCATCGCGTAGATCTCCGGCCGCGTCTTGGCGGTGCCGGGCGCGAACAGGTTGCCCGATGGAACCGTGTACGTGCCGTCGGCCTCGGGGTGGATGCGCAGGATCTTGCCGCGCAGGTCGTTGGTGTTGGCCGCGGACCGCTGGGCGTCGTAATGCTCCCGGCCCGGCCGCTCGTCGATCGGGGCGTAGCCGCTGGACCCGTTGGGATTGGTGTCGTCACCCGGGCCGATGTACAGGTTCCCGCCCGGCCCGAACGCGAGGTAGCCGCCGGTGTGGCCGGGCTCGTCGACGTTGCGGTACGCCGGAACCTCGATGATCTTCTTCTCGCTCGCCAGGTCGAGGCTGGTGCCGTTGAAGGTGAACCTCGACACCCGGTTCACCTCGCCGCCGTTGGACGGCGAGTAGTTGACGTAGATCCAGCCGTTGGTGGCGAAGTTCGGATCCAGCGCCAGCCCGACGCCACCGTCCTCGCCGCCGTCGTACACCGACAGGGTGGCGATGACGCGCGTGCCCCCGCCGTTGGCGGGGATCAGATTCACCTTGCCCGAGCGTGAAATGTAGAAGACCCTGCCGTCGCCGGCCACGTCGAGTTCCATCGGCTGGTCCGGTGCGCCGTCGAGGGTCACCTTCTGGAACCGGGCCGCGACGGTGCCGCCGCAGTCGCCCGCCGCCGCGCCCGCCGCCCACTTCACCCCGCCCAGCAGGTGCTGCTTGAACGACGACTCCGAATAGGAGGACGCCTGGTGGCCCATCGCGGTGGCCCACACCCGGCCGCCCTCCGGGTTGTGACACCAGGAGATCGGGTGGTCGGCACCCATCTTGTTCGGCCCCGCGTCATAGGTGGTCTCGTCCGCGCTCACCAGCACGTGCACCGAGCCCCGCATGTTCTTGTCGAAGTTGTACCACTCCTCCGAGCGCACCCACCGATCCGGCAGCCCCTTCGTGGAGGGGTGAACCTTGTCGGCCACCTTGGCGGTGCCCTGCAGGATCGCCGAATGCGCGGTCATGTGCGCGCCGGCCAGGGCAACCTGGTCCCACCAGGGAAACTGCGCCTCGATGTTCATGTCGGTGGCGTTGTGGATCGCGACGACGCCGTGGCCGCTGCGGACGTACGCCTGGAAGGCCTGACGCTGGGCGTCGTTGTCCCAGACCATGCCGCTGGTCTGCAACATGATCACCGCGTCGTAGGTGTTCAGGGTCGCGGTCGTGAAGACGGCGGAGTCCTCGCTCTGGTCGAGCTGGAAGTTGTTGTCGGTCGCCATCTGCTGGAACATCGCGACACCGGCGGGGATGGAGTCGTGCCGGTAGGCGCCGCTGGCGGTCTTGGTGAACAGCAGCACCTTGAACTGCGGGGCGGCCGCGTGCGCCACCAACGGCACCGCGGACAGCCACAGCCCTAATAAGGCTGCGACGAGGGCGGGAAGCAGGCGGGATGTTCGCATGAAGGATCTCCTGGGGGGTTACCGGCTACGGTCGGAGTTGAAGGGTGGGAAGCAGCAGTGGCCCACCCATCGATCCGGGCGGCGGTGCCTGACCATGCGATATCGAATCGATTCGGAAGGAAAATAGGTCGGGCCAATCTTAAGTGTCAAGCATGCTTATTCCGGCGGATCCAAGACCACCTTTCGCTTCCGCTGGGCCGGGGTCCTGCTGCCTTTACTGGATATCCGCAGGTGTGAGCGGCGTCGCCGGTGCCGCTCTGTCTCACCGATACTAGAAAAGCCCATCAATAAGTATGAAACTTTCAAGCACCACCTTGATCAGAGGGTGCGCAGGTAGGCGAGGCCGTCCACGGCGAGCGCGTCCTGGCTTTGCGCGAGGGGCCGCCAGATGGAGGCCGCGGTGGCGATGGTCTGGTTGTGCGCGGTGAAGGACTCGATGACGAGCGGCCCTCGATAGCCGACGTCGCGCAGGGCCCGGGTGAAGCCGGGCCAGTCGAAGCGGTCGGCCCCCGGCGTGCCGCGATCGGTGCCGCACACCTGCACGTGCGCGATCCGGTCCGCCGCGACCCGCACCGCCTGGGCGGGGTCTTTCTCCTCGATGTTCATGTGGTAGGTGTCGAGTGCCAGGTGGCAGTCCTCGGGCAGCGCGTCGAGGGCCTGTTCGACGGTGTTGATGAGGCTGGTCTCGTACCGGTTGAGCGGCTCGACCGCGAGCTTGATCCCGCGCTCGGCCGCATAGTCCAGGACGGGCCGCAGGTTCTCACGCAGTTCGGCGTAGGCGGCGCGGCGCTCTTCGGGTGACAGCCGCCATGTACGGCCGACCGAGGCGTACGCCGGCCCCCCGATCACGGGGGAGCCGACGGTCACCGCCACGTCGACGCAGTGCCGCAGATAGTCCTGGGTGTCGCGAATCGTCTGTGGGGAGGCGGCCACGAGCTCGCGCCCCGGCGGCATGACGAGCACCACGGATGCGGCCAGCCCGTGCTCGGCCAGCACCGCGGCGGCCTTGTCCGGGTTCCAGTCGCCGGGTTGCTCGACGGGCAGTTCGATGACGTCGAAGCCCCACCCGGCGATGCGGGGCGCGAGGCGCGCCAGGTCGTCGTCGGTCAGCGGGGAGACCCAGACCCAGGTGTTCACGCCGATGGAGTACATGCGCCCCTCTTCGCGGTCGGTGTCGATCAGTTCTTCTTCCCGCCCCAGTTCTCGGGGAACCCGGGCAGGGTCTCGCAGCCGCAGAGCGCGTAGTGCAGCGGCGGCATGTTGGGCTTGAGGTAGGCCGACAGGTTCTCGCTGGTGACCTTCGGTTGCGGCAGGTTCCACATCTTGGGCACTTCCTCGCCCTTGAGGATCTTCAGCGCGGCGATGATCGGGGTGCGCCACTGGTAGGTCGGGTACGTGGGCGCAACGGCGGTGAGGTTGGCGTCCTTCCACTTCTGCAGGAAGTCCTGCTGGTCCTCGCCGTTGATCGGCGGCACCGGCACGCCCGCGTCCTCGAACGCCTCGATCGCCGCCACCGCCGTGGCGCCCGCGTCCAT